>CAZSNA010000069.1:0-19155 GCA_964607825.1 uncultured Fibrobacteraceae bacterium
GTAGAGGCCAACGTAATCATCGGGCGCGAGTTCAAGAAACACCATGGGGAACCATCCAAGGTGGCAAGATCGTGGGTGGCGGGTGCGGTTGGAGTTGGCTGTGTGCTGGTGCTTTGCTGAGTGTTCCGTGTGGTGGGGGGGTGGGGTGTCGCCGGGGGGGAGGGCGGTATCGGCCGGGGCTGCGGCGGCGAGGAGCAGCATGGCGGCGATGATGAGGTGATGGGATCGGCGCATGGGCACCTCGCGGGTTCAGGGGGAGGAGGGCGCGACGGCGAGGCGAGCGCCGCCGGGGCTGGTGGGGGGAGGATAGCAGATCGGGGGGTGGGGGTCAGCCCGTGACCCGCGGTCTGTGACCCGCGGTCGGTTGAGGATCCGGTGCGGTCGTGGTATGCTGGGTGCTGGAGCGGGGATCCGCTCCGGAGCGATATATCGATGAGCTTACTGACAAGGGGGGCGATATGAGGACACTGACGTTCCTGGTAACTGTGCTGGCGCTCGTCTGCACGGCTGCGGCTGAGCCGGTGGATCCGCATTCCGATGGTATGAGCATCTACTTCGACGAGGCGGCGATGGAGTTCTGCATGGGCGAACCCCCGACCTATGTCGCTGTTCCGATGTACCTCGTAATCACGCGTCCCTCGGCGAGCGAACCGCACGTCATGTCGTGGGAAGCGCGGGTCTTGACAGAGAGCAACGCGACTTACGGTGTCGATGGGAACGGCCAGGCCCAGTGGACCTATTACGCCAACGCCATCAACCTGGGTGACTGTGTCGATATGATCGTCGGGTGCTCCAGTCAACCGTTGCCGATCGACGGCGCCGCGATTGTCCTGGCCCATGGCGGCCTGGTCTGGACCGCGCCCGGCGGCTATGCCCGGTTCAGCATCGACCGGACCACCGGCTCGACCACCTTCCCGGAAGGGCCGGGGTACAGCACCGGAATCGGGCAATCGTATCAGTGCCAGCACATCTTCGGCGTCCAGGGCTCATACTGCGCCTGGGTCAGTCCTGAGCACTTCGGCGTGGACTGCGCGGCTGCCGTCGCCAACGAAGACAAGACATGGAGCGAAGTGAAGGCTCTATATTAGTCGGAGGGACGACATGAAGACACTGACCATCTTGACGACCATGCTCCTGCTCGCCTCCCCGTCCGCCGCCCAGACTCTGGACCCGCACCCCGACGGCATGAGTATCTATTTCGACGAAGAGGCGACGGGGTATTGTGCGTTGGAATACCCTGGTGTTTTCATACCGGTCTGGGTGTACATCGTCCTTACGCATCCTTCGACAAGCTCGCCTCATGTCCTGTCGTGGGAAGCGCGGGTCGAGATTGAGACCAATGCCACGTATCAAGTCGATCCGAGTGGTTTTCTCTACTGGTGGTTTGAGGGGAATGGTGAGTGGCACCCATACGATCAGGATCTGATTATTGAAACAGGCACCCCGCCGCTGCCGATTACCGGGGACGCGACGGTATTGGCATCGACAATGCTGGTCTGGACCACACTTGACGGCTACGCTCAAATCAGCATTGGCAGAGTAACCGATTCGACGACTTTTCCCGAGGGTGCAGGTTACAGCGCAGAAGTCGGGTCATCTATCCAATGCCACCACATCTTTGACGCCTGGGGCTCTCCCTGTGCCTGGGTGAATCCTGCATATTTCGGTGTGGCGTGTGAGCCGGATATAGCCAACGAGAACATAACCTGGGGTGGAGTGAAGGCGCTGTACTAGCCGAGCCGGCTCACCCCCGCCTCTGCCGCACCACCTCGAACATCGCCACCCCCGCCGCCACCGAAGCGTTCAACGAATCCAGCCTCCCCGGCATCGGAATCGTCACCGCCCCGTCGCACCGCTTCCGCACCAACGGCCGCAGCCCCTTCTCCTCGTTCCCGATCACCAGGCACACGCCGCCGCGCAGGTCGGTGTCGTGGATCGGCTCGCCGTCGTCCTTGACGGTGCCGTAGATCCACACGCCCGCGTCCTTCAGCTTGTCGAGGGCCGTGGCGAGGTTGGTCACGAAACAGACGTCGAGATGGTCCAGCGCGCCGGCGGCGATCTTGGCCACCGTCCCGGTCAGCGGCGCGCTGCGGTCGCGCGGCGCCATCACGCCGTGGACGCCGGCCGCGGCGGCCGAGCGCAGGATGGCGCCGAAGTTGTGGGGGTCCTGGATGCAGTCGAGGGCGAGCAGGAAGGGCGCGTCGAGGGCGCGCACCTTGTCGATGAACTCGGTCTCGTCGAGGGTCGCCACGGGCTGTACCCGCGCGGCCACGCCCTGGTGGTTGATGCGGCCCTCGCCCTCTATCCGCAGCTCCGACTCGAAGCGCACCTTCACGCCGTGGGCGCGGGCGAGGTCGATCACCGCCTGCAGCTTGTCGCCGCCGCGGCCCTTGACCACGTGGACGACGCCGACGCGGGCGGGGTCGCGCTCGAGGGCTTCGGTGACGGGGTGGACGCCCCAGATCAGGGTCTCGTCGGCGACCAGGCGCTTGGTCGTTCGGTCGGACCTGGCCTGGCGATCTGGCTTGGGCTTGCGGTCGGGCATGGGGGTTCCTCCGTCGGGGGATGATAGCCGCCGGGCCGGTCCCGCGACACCGCCAAAGTTTACACGTGTACACAATCGCCGTGTCCGCCGCGACACAGAGCGGTGGTCGCCGTGTCTGTAACTTCATACGCCACAACATTTCACCCCAGGTCCACCTCTTGCCCTCCCCATGTAAAAGGAGGGCGCCATGCTTAAAAGACCATCCGTTTCCCCATTCGCCGTGCTCGCCGTCGCGCTGCTGTTGATCCTGATCGCGCGACCCGTCCTGGCCGACTACGGCTGCGAACCCGTCGCCATGGACGCCGTCGGCTGCGGCGAGCTGCTCATGCGCGACGAGGCCGGGCTGATCCCCCTGCCGGCGGTGGGCACCGACATCAGTCTCGACGTGAACGGACCGCTGATCGCGGGCACCGTCACCCAGCGCTTCGTCAATCCGACCGACCGCGTGATCGAGGCGGTCTACGTCTTTCCGTTGCCCGAGCGGGCGGCCGTGCATGCCATGGAGATGTGGATCGGCGAGCGGCGCATCGTCTCGATCGTGCAGGAGAAGGCCGAGGCGCGACGCACCTATGAGACCGCCAAGGCGGAGGGGCGGCGCGCCGCGCTGGTGGAGAGCGCGCGGCCGAACCTGTTCACCACCTCGGTGGCGAACATCTGTCCCGGCGACGAGGTGCACGTGACCCTCGAGTATCTCGATCGTGTCGACTGGGTCGACGGCGCCTTCGCCCTGACGGTGCCGCTGACCTTCACGCCGCGCTACATCCCGCCCGAGATGTGGCGCGAGCCGGACACCGCCGTCGCGGCCGCCGCCGTCCGCTCGACCTGGGTGGCCGAGGGGGACGCGCGCTATCCGACCGCCACGGTGCGGGTCGAGCTGGCGCCGGGCGTGGAGATCACGCGGATCGCGTCGGCGTCGCACGAGCTGAGGGTCGACCGCGACGGCGACCGGTGGCGCCTCGGTCCCGACGCCGCGTCGATCCCCGCCGACCGCGATTTCCTCCTGAGCTGGTGTCCCGTCGCCGACGGCGCGCCCGCGGCGGCCCTGTTCACCGAGTCGCGCGAGGACGGGCTCTACGCCCTGCTGATGGTGGTGCCCGCCGTCGATGTCGTGCCGCGCCGCACGCGCACCGCCACCGAGACCGTCTTCCTGGTCGACATCAGCGGGTCCATGCAGGGCACCTCCATCGAGCAGGCCCGTCTGGCCCTGGTGGCCGCCCTGGACCGGCTCGGGCCCGACGACCGCTTCGCCCTGATGTCCTTCGACAACTTCAGCCACCTGTGGCGGCGCGGTTTCAGCTACGCCGAGCCGCAGACCGTCGCCGAGGCCCGCGGCTGGGTGAACGGGCTGAACGCCCATGGCGGCACCGAAATGCACCCGGCCCTGTTGCGGGGCCTGAACCTCTTCCTCGAACCGTCGCCCGACGACGTGACGCGCGCACGGCGGCTGATCCTGATCACCGACGCCGCCGTCGGCAACGAGGATCAGCTCCTGCGCGAGGCCACCGCCGAGCGCGGCGACGTGCGCCTGCACGTGGTCGGCATCGGCCATGCACCCAACCGGCACCTGGTGCGAAGGCTGGCCGACCTGGGCGGCGGGCTCAGCGCGTTCGTGTCCACCGACCGGGGCGCGGAGAACGAGATCGACCGCTTCCTGTCACGCATCGCACGGCCGCAGCTCACGTCGCTGGGGCTGGCCTGGGACGGCGAGCCGCCGGTCGAGGTCTATCCGACGCGACTGCCGGAGCTGTACGCGGGCGAACCGCTCGTGTGGTCGGGACGCTTTCCGGTCGACGCCGAACCGCGCGGCCGGATCACCGCCGGAGCCGAGGGCGAGACCTGGTCCGCCCCCCTCGCGCCGACCGATCGCGACGCCCCCGGCACCGCCGTCCGCTGGGCCCGCGAGAAGGTGGGTTGGCTGATGGCCGACCTGCACGCGGGGCGGAACATGGACGACGTGAAGCGCGACATCGTCGACGTCGCCCTGGCCCACGGTCTGGTCACCCGCTTCACCAGCCGCGTGGCCGTGGAGGACACCGCGAGCACCGACGGGACGTCGATCACCTGCCGCATGCCGAATGGTCTGCCCCACGGCAGCGAGTTCGCGCCGACCCTGCCGCGCACCGGCACCGCGCGGACGTTGCTGCGCGTGCTCGGGGTCGCGGCGCTGGGACTGGGAGCGGCGGCGCTGGTCCACGCGCGCCTCGCGGGGAGCCGGTCATGAGCCGGCGGGTCGCGCTCGTCGTCGCCGTCGTCCTGATGACGACGGGCGCGGCCCTGCTCGGTCGCGACGCCTACCTGGGCCTCAAGGGCGCGCTGGCCAACCGCCTGGTCGAGCGCGCCCTTGAGGCCCGCCTGGCCGACGGCGACCGCCATCGGCCGTGGGCCTGGGCCGACTTCGCACCGCTGGCGCGCCTGTCGGCGCCGCGTCTGGGGGTCGCGCGTCCGGTGCTCAGCGGCGCGTCGGGGGAGAGCCTGGCCTTCGGGCTCGGGCACGTGGATGGAACCGCGCCCCCCGGCGCCGCCGGCTGCACGGTCCTGGCGGGCCATCGCGACGCCTGGGGCGGGTTCCTGGGCGAGGTGCGACGGGGGGATCGCCTGCTCCTGGAAAGCCCGGGCGGGTCGTCGGCCTACCGGATCGTCGAGATGAGGGTGGTGGACGAGGCCGAATCGTGGGTCATGGATCCCGATATCCATCCCGATGCCGGCGATCGGCTGGTGCTGATAACCTGCTATCCGATCACGGGGTTGGTGGCGACGGACCTGCGGTACGTCGTCTTCTGCGAACGCGTTTGAAACAGGAGTGCAAAACTTCTATCTATTGAAACCGTTGACCAATCCCGTCGACGCGGTTATATCTTGCCGGTCTTCAGTCGCACCGAATCCACTCGCCCAATGCATCGCCGACCTGGAAGACATCCCCCCGCGGGAACGACATCGATTTCGGACATCAGAGCGGATGGGACGGGCCCGGAGAGATCCGGGCCCATTTTTTGTGCCATCAGGCCGTATCCAGGGAGCGCCGCGAGAGGGGAATCGTGTGGCACCGAGAGCCGTGAGAATGAAAATCATTTGCGATATAGTTAGCTTTTCGTCGGACCGGGCTTCGGGAATCGAGCCCCGGACTTGTCGATTCAGCAGCGTTAGAGGCAGATAACCCGCCGTGTTGTAAACGATTACTTACGCACATCCCAAAGACGCGTTAGCACGCGTTTTCATTTATAACATCAAAACTCATATCTATCATCTTCCGAATCTATTGACAGTGGAGTAATTCACTCCTATATCGTACCGGTCTCGACCGAAGCCACAGCATCGAGGATTCCAGATCGGCGGTCGTGTCCGCCGATGGAGGAGGACCCATGATCAAGATGACGACAGCGCGGCTCCTGACGGCCGCCCTGGCGCTGACCGCGCTCGCGGTTCCGGCGCTCGCGCAGAATCCCGCCATCGACTACATCGGCTACGGCTGGGAGAGCGGCGGCTTTCCCCAGAGCCAGCCGGGGGACGAGCTCTTCGTCCTGGCCGTCGCCACCGCGGCGGATCCCGTCTTCCAGGTCGACTTCGGCGTCGACGAACTCACCTTCCACATGTACGGGATGACCAGCACCGGCGAGACCGTCCTGCCCAGCGGCACCGTCATGGTCAACTACGCCGGCGGTTTCCTGGAGATCTACCGCGACTCGGCGCGCAACGCCGACTGAGGCGTGTTCCCGCCCAACACCGTCGCCCCGGCCACCTTCACCGACGGCGCGATGGCCTTCCGCGGCACCTTCACCAGCCTGACCTTCTTCTTCACGCCCGACGGCAACGGCGCCTACGAAGGCTCGCTGCACGGCGTGGGCGGCCAGATGATCGACGAGGTCTGCCACGATTGCGCCTACACCTGGGGCGGCGCCTTCACCCATGACGCGGGCGCCCAGATCCCCGACGGCTACGACCTGCAGATCGACGGCGCCCTGGAACTGGACGGCTCCGTGTCGAACGACGAATCCACCTGGGGCGGCGTGAAGGCCCTGTACGGCAACTAGACCGACGAGACAACCGGAGGTAGATACATGAAGACGAGGTCAATGATCCTGCTCGCTCTGGCGCTCGCGGTCGCGTCCCCCCTGACGGCCCAGGCCCAGCAGCTTTTCGATTATCTCGGCCACGCCGAAGTGCCCGGCGACGTCGGCGGCACGCTGACCCTGCGCGCCGTGCTCACCGATCCCGCTCCCGTGGCGACGCCCGTGCCGCTGGACTTCGACGCCTTCCAGTACACGCTGGTCGTGACCGGGCTCGTGCTCGACGTCGACGGCCAGACCCAGTCCTACTCGGGCGGCGCGATCGCCCTCTACGAGGACGCGGCGACGCCGGCCGATCCCGCCGACCCCGCCAGCTTCGCCGACGGCACGCCGGTGCTCGAGGGCGTGGTCACGTCCCTCTCGCGCACCATGTTCACGGCGACGCTCGGCTCGGTGCAGGGGTCGGTCGACTGGACCGGCGGCGCGTCCTTCGCCGACCTGGCCCCGCTGGACGCGTCCGACTGGCACATCTTCTCCGGCGTGAACGCCCGCGCCGGGACCGCCCCCGACGGCTACGACGAGACGTGGGACGGCAAGGTGGAGCCGGGCGACACCAGCGTCGCCGACGAGTCCCTCCGCTGGAGCGACATCAAGCGCATGTACTAGACCGGATGCGGATGGGAGAGGGCCCGGAGGGATCCGGGCCCTTTTTTCATGCGGATCCTCATGCGGGTCGGCGCCCGGCCAGCTTCAGCAGCCGGGCCTTCATTATCCCGAGCACGCCCCGGCGAGTCATGCGTTCGCCCAGGGCCGCGCGATAGGCGTCGATCGACTCGTCCAGACGCCCCGCCTCGCGCAGGCCGTAGGCGTAGGCCAGCCGCGCGCGGTTGAGACGGTCCGCGGCCAGGCGTCGGTCGGCGTCGGTCCGGGCCAGGCGGACGTGCTTCTCCATCATGCGGATCACCGAGGGCATGCGCAGCCAGCCGCGGTTGGTGACGCTGTTCGTGCGCTTGCGATAGGAGAAGTGCGGTCGGTCGATGAAGGCGAAGGTGGCGCCGGTCAGGGCCGAGCGCATCCACATGTCGCGGTCGTCGCCGTTCTTCATCTCCTCGTCGAAGGGGCCGGCCTCCTCCCACAGGGCGCGCCTCATGACCACGCTGCTGGTGAAGACGAAGGTGGCGTGCAGCAGACCGCTGTAGGCCTTGTCGCCGGACAGCAGACCGACGGCGGGATCGTCGGTGGGCGCGAGGTCGCGCCGGAATTCGCGATACTCGGACAGGTAGTCGGGGTCGATGACCTCGCCCTGTTCGTCGATGGAGCGCAGGCCGGCGAAGACGAAGCTCACGTCCGGGTGACGCGCCATCACGCCCAGGGAATCGGACAGGGCGCCGGGCTCCATGAGGTCGTCGGAGTCGATGAAGGCGATGAACTCGCCGCTCGCCGCCGTCGCGCCCTCGTTGCGGGGGCGCGATGGGCCGCCGGACGCCACGTCCAGGCGGATCGAGACGATGCGGTCCCCGTAGGACGCCATCACGCCGGGAGTGTCGTCGGTCGAGGCGTCGTCGACCACGATCACCTCGAGGTCGGGGTGGTCCTGGGACAGGACCGAGTCGAGGGTCTCGCCGAGGAAGTCCGCCGCGTCGTGGGCCGGGATCACCACGCTGACCTTGCCGATGCTGTCCATGCGGGTCTCGTCTCTATTCGTAGGGGGACGGGAGTCTTCGCTTCACCGGGCGGGCGCGGGCGCGTATCATGGGCGCTTCGCGACACCGACGGAGGATAGCATGCTCGATCTGCTCCGCGAAGCCCGCAGTCTCGTGTACCGCATCAGCGCCGTCGAGGTGTTCGGCGTGCCGATCGACTGGTTCTTCCACCTGGTCGGCGCCGCGCTGATCGTGTTCGCGGCGAGCCGGTTCTGGTCCCGGAAGCGCGTGCTGTGGCTGGCGCTGGGACTGGTGGCGTTCAAGGAGCTGTTCGACGTCTTCGCCAAGACCCGCGTCGAGTACATCCGGCCGCCGACCGTCGACCTCGCCTTCGACCTGACCGCCGGCCTGGCGGGCATCGCCCTGGGCTGGTGGCTCGCGCGCCGCTACCCCCGTTTCCTGAGCCGGAGGACGGTTGCATGACCCCGCTCGGACGTGTCGCGGCGGCCCTGGGCGCCCTGCTGTTCATCACCGTGCTGGCCCATGCCCTGGCCACGGGCGACGTCGACGAACGCCGGCTCTACCTGGTGCTGCTGGCCGCCGCCGCCGCGGCCTGGTTCACCCGGCCCGGCGCCCTGGACACCCTGGCCTGGGTGGTGCCCTTCGGGCCGGTGATCGACTTCGCGTTCCTGACGCCCGGCCGCGGCATCTACGCCACCGAGGTCATCCTGCTGGCGGCCCTGGCGAGCTGGCTGACCGGCCGGCTCTTCGGACGCGAGCGCGGCCGCTGGCCCATGCCCAACCTGCCGACGCTGCTGTTCTGCAACTTCGGGGCGATCGCCCTGGTGGCCCTCATCGCGGGCCACGCCGAGCGCTTCCTGCTCTTCACCGCCTATCGCATGGGACGCGTGCTGCTGCTGGCCGCCACGACGGGCTTCCTGTTCTCGGCCCTCGCGCTGGACGAGACGCGGCGCGACCGCGCCATCCGCGCCTGGACCGCCTCGACCCTCGGCGCCCTGGGACTGCTGGGCCTGTTCGGCCTGGCGCAGTTCCTGTTCGGGCGCCACTCGGGCCACTTCGAGCCCGGTTCGTTCTACGCCAGCTCGGTGGGGCTGGCGGTGCACGTCGCGTTCTTCGGGCCGGTCGCCCTGTGCGTGGCCCTCGGCGCCTCGGACCGGCGCTGGCGCCTGGGCGCGCTGGTCGCCTGGCTGGCCGCGGTGATCTGCCTGCCCCTGACCGCGTCGCGCGGCGCCCTGGGTGCCACGCTGATCACCCTGGCGTTGGCCGTGCTGGCCGCCCTGCGTCGCACCCGCGGCCGGGGCTGGCGCCTGGCCGCGATCGCCGTCCTGGTGGCGGGGATCGGCGCGGTCGTGCTCATGTCCAACCCGGAGCTGGCGGGCGAGGCCTTCGCCTACAAGTACCGCGCCTCGATCGCCGGCGACTTCTTCTCCACACGGGTGGACGAGTGGCGCGAGGCCGCCGCCTCGATCCGCGCCCAGCCGTTCTTCGGCGAGGGCCCCGACGCCTGGGCCCCGAGCATCCCCCTGGAGCTGATGCGGCGCCACGGCGTGCCCGCGGCGCTGCTCGGCCTGGCCGCCATCGTGGCCGGCATCGTCTCCCTCGGCCGCCGCGCCTGGCGCTGGGACGCGGCCGCCGCGCCGACGCGGATCGGCGGGCTGCACGTCGCCTCGACGGCCTGGGGGCTGACGCTGGGCCTGCTGGGTCTGCTGCTGGTGGGGCTGGCGGAGACGGGACTGGGGGCGCGCACCACGCCGCTCTTGTCCATGGCGCTGGCCATGACCGGCGTGGTGCATGTCCGCTCTCAGGGCGCGACGAAGGACACGTCGCAGGAGACCAGCGACGCGGCGGGCTCGTAGCCGTACCCCTCCCACTCGATGCGGTGGTCGCGCGCGCAGACGACGAGGCGCAGGGTCGTGCCCGCGACCGGCGGCAGCACCCGGACGATGCGTCCGTCGATCTCCTCCATCTCCGCCTCGTCCCCGTCGTCGGTCGCGTAGAAGACGTCGACCGGAACGGCTCCGTCCAGACGGGCGTGGTACCAGCTCATGTCGTAGCGCTCTTCGTGGATCTGCTCGCTGAACGGCGAGGTGTAGTCCTGCAGCTGCAGGCGCGCCACGAGGTAGTAGCTCCAGCCCGGATCGACCGGGATCTCCACGTCGGTCGCGACGCTGTCCGCGGTCGCCAGGGTCGCCACGTGCGACAGGTCCGGGTCGTGGTTCTCGAAGTCCTCGTACAGGACGTCGGACGCCTCCAGCCATTCGAGACGCAACGACACGATCGTCGGCGCGGTGTTGGTGTTCATGGTCTCGAAGCGGCGGGCGTAGCGGACCGTGAGGTTGCGCGTCACGTCGACCGGCACGGTGGCGTCGAGGCTCGCGCGGAAGCGGATACGGGTGGCGAAGACGTCGCCGAGCCAGCGCGCCGCGGCGGCCTGCTCCGCCGTGTGGTTCCAGTACCAGTGGACACCGTACCACCCCATTCCCTGCAGCTCGGCGTCCAGCGCAGCCTTGCTCACCGGCGCGTCCGGCGCGAGCTCCAGCAGGATCCGCGCGGGCTCGACCACCAGCGGATCCGTGAGGATCTCCGGCTGGGCGCTGGCGCGCAGCATGACGTCCTCCGGCAGCACGTACGAGAAGCTCTGGGTGCAGAACCCGTGGGCGTCCCAGGTCGGCGGGTCGACGGCTTCCAGCGCCACGATGTCCCGCTCCACCTCGTCCGCCTCGTAGAGGCCGATGTCGTAGTCCAGGGCCACACGCCAACCCACGTCGTGGTGCTCCGGATCGGGCTCGTAGTAGTGCAGGGTCACCTGCACCGTGTCGCCGGGCGCGGCCTCGGCGGGCTCGCAGACCACGGCGAAGGGGCGCGTCTTCGCGCTGCCGGTCACGTCCATCTCCTCGCCGGGGAACGAGGTGTCGCAACCGGTCTGCGACAGCAGCAGCGGGAGGATCAGCCAGCCGAGGTACCGCATCAGAAATCCACCTTCACGCCCAGGGCCGGCAGGATGATCCAGCCGTAGGCCTCCCGTTTCGAGAAGTCGTAGTTGTAGGAGTAGCCCTCGGGGCTGTTGTAGATCGGGTAGTTGGCGTTCTGGACGTCCAGGTAGACCGACCAGTCGGCGCCCCAGCCCCGGAAGCGCCGTTCGACCCGCGTGTCGAGCCGGAAGTAGGGATCCATCCGGTCGGACAGGTAGGCGCCCTCGACCGGCACGTACTCGCCCGTGTCGGCGTCGAACTCGTAGACGCCGTCGGTGAAGCTCAGGTTCGGCGTGGTCGGGTTGCCCGAGACGAAGATCAGCCGGCCGCCCACCGTCCAGTTCCGGCCCAGGGTCCACGAGCCGAGCGCTTCGAGATGGTGGGTCTGGTCGTACTCGTAGGGCAGCCAGTCGTCGGGGCTCCAGTCCGAGGTGTCGGGGTCGGGGTTGCGGGCGTAGCGGCGCTCGCTGCGGCTGAGGGTGTAGGCGAGCCAACCGAAGAAGCGGTCCGAGCGCTCCCAGCGCAGCATCATCTCCAGGCCGTACATGCGGCCCTCGGCGTCGGGCAGGAAGTTCAGGTCCAGGCTGTCGGTCAGGGCCGGGATCTCCGACTGCAGGTTGTAGTAGCCCTCGAACTTGGCGCTGAGCCGATCGCTCACGCGCCACTCGTCGCCCAGGACGAAGTGGGTGGCCGTCGTGGGCGGCAGGCTCGGGTTGCCGTAGACGGGGTCGGTGGAGTGGCCGATGGGCTGCGGCCCCTGGTTGTAGGTGCCGACGGCGCCGGTCAGGGTGTGGCGCGCGTCCAGGTCGTAGCGGGCGCCCAGGCGCAGGCTGGGGGCGCCCTCGTCCAGGTGATGGTAGTGGTCGTAGCGCGCGCCGGGCGTGAGGGTCAGACGGTCGCCCAGCCTCAGGTCGGCGTTGGCGTAGGCGGCGTGGTCGCTGAAGGTCATCTTCTCCAGGGAGACGGGCCAGCCCACCACCTCCACCTCGTAGTCCACCGGCGCCCAGATCATGTCCAGGCCCGTCCGGACGCGCACGCGGGGCGAGGCGTCCCACTGCAGCTCGTCGCGCAGCGAGTAGACGGGCGTGTCCGAGTCGAAGCGGAAGAAGCCGAACACGTGGCCGCGCTCGCGCGATTGGCCGTAGGCCGCGCGCAGCTCGTTGCGCAGGTCGGCGCTGAAGTCCCGATCCCAGCCCACGATGAAGCGGTCGAAGTAGACGTCCATGTCGATGGAGTCGGTGGCCTCGGTGACGTCGCTGCTGCCTCCGCTCTCGTCGGCGAAGACCAGCTCCAGCCGGTCCTTGGCCGCGAAGGCGGTGAAGAAGACGTGGTCGTTCCAGCCGGGCCACCAGTCCAGGCGGGTCACGAAGTCCCAGTAGTAGGGCGCGACGGCCATGTTCAGGTCGGAGTCGTCGGGGATCGCGGCGTCGAGCACGTCGCCCACGTAGCTGCGGCGGGCGTTGACCAGCAGGCTCGCGTTGCGGCCGAGGGGGCCTTCCAGCATGAGCGAGGAGTCGAGCAGGCTCACGTCCACGGCCTTGCGCCAGCGGTCGGCGCGGCCGGGGCGGCCGATGATCTCCACCACGCCGCCCACGCAGCCCCCGTAGCGCGTGTTGTAGCCGCCGGGGTACAGGTCGATGCTCGAAAGGGCCATGGAGTTGTAGGTGGATTTCACACCCCCGTAGTGGAAGAGCAACGGGATGTCGACGCCGTCCAGGAAGTAGCGGGTGTCGAACTGTCCGCTGCCGCGCACGATGATCGCGCCCTGCTCGAACATGCCGGGCCGCGCCACACCGGGCAGGGCCTGCACGCTCTTCAAAGCGTCGCCGCCGAAGCCGGGCAGTTCGCGGATCTCCTCGTAGCTCATCTCCTGGCGCGCGATCTCCTGTTCCAGCAGACGGTCGATGACCACGAGCTCCTCGACCGCGGCGGTCGTGGTGTCGGCCGCGGCGGAGGCGACCGAGTCGGCGGGGGCGTCCGCGGCGCGGACGGCGATGGAGGTCGCGGCGCAGAGCAGGGCGGCGATCAGGAGCGTGGGCGGACGGCGCATGCGTGTGAATCCTCGCTACGGTTTCCGGTATGTGATCGTGTCCATACGTGTCGACTGCAAATAGGATGCCTGCGGGCGTATCAGAAATGTACGCCGGCCCCCAGGAGCAGGTGCGCGGTCAGGTCGCGCAGCCGCGCCTCGCCGCCGGCCACCGGCACCGTCGTCCACGAGGCCACCAGACGGAGCTCGCCCGCCAGGAAGACCCGCTCGCCGAGACGGTGACGCCGTCCCGCGCCTCCGGTCAGGGCGGGGCCGGCCAGGCGGTAGCCCCAGTCGCCCAGGCCCGCGGCCTCGTCCAGCTCCAGACCGCGGACGGTGTTCTCGGGATGGGCCGCCACCCAGCCCGCGCCGGCGATCAGCCGCCAGCCGCGACGCTCCCAGTGCCGCTGCACCGTGAAGACGTTGAAGCCGTGGGTGATGTGGAAGAGCTGCACCTCGGGCGGGCGGTTGACGAGCATCATCTTGTGATGAAGCAGCTCCACGGCCCAGGCGCCGTCGCCGACGGGCGTCGACAGGCGCAGGGCGTAGTACCAGGGGGGCTGCAGGGGGTCGCTGTTCCAGTCCGGGTCGATGGACAGGTCGGGGTGGCCGTCCTGGGATATCTCCAGGCTCGAGGACAGGGTCAGGGGGGCGCCGGGGAAGACCTCGAAGCTCAGGTCGAGGGCGGCGGCGGGCGCGGCCAGCGCCAGGGCGGCGGCGAGTGTCAGTCTGCGCAGCAAGATCCCTCCGGACGGTTCAGAACGACGCCGAGTAGCCCGCGGCGCCGGGTCCCAGGAACACGTTGCCCGATCCCGGTCCTCCCCGCAAGCCCCTCCTGGTCATGAACCTCGTGGCGAGATCGCCCGCGGTCCAGCCCAGGGCGGCGCCGAAGATCACGTCCGACAGGTAGTGGTGCTCGTCCTGCATGCGGCCCAGGGCGGTGATCACGCCCAGGGCGGCGGCGGGGGCGGAGGCCGCCCAGCCCACGTGACGGTGCAGCGCCGGCACCACGCAGAAGGCCGCCGAGGTGTGGCCCGAGGGGAAGGAGAAACGGCCGCCGCTGGGACGCCTGCGGTCGATGACGCCCTTGAGCGAGAGGGTCAGCGCGCTGCTCAGGGCGAAGGAGCGGGTCAGGTCGGCGCCGAGGGCCTCGAGACCGTCGTCGCGCAGTCCCGTTCCCAGCGCCATCACGCCCAGGACGCCGCCGCCGATCACGCGGCCGTCGCCCCAGGTGTTGCCGAAGTCGATCAGGCCGGCGAGGGAGCCCCGGCTCAACTCCTCGGCGAAGGTGTCCCGCTCGTCGAGCTGCCAGGTGATGGCCGAGGCGAGGCCGGCCAGGGCGAGGACCGGGAAGGCGCGTCCGTCCGTCCGGTCGGACGCGTCAGCGGCGGCGGCCGGGATCGGCAGAAACGTCAGGAGGAGGATCGCGGCGAGCACCCTCACCGACGCACGCTCCCGGCCGCGGCCGCCAGGGCGTCGGCGAAGCGCGGTCCCACCGCGGCATTGGCCGTGGCGTTGGGATGGGAGTCGTCGCTCGAGTGGCTGCGCTCGTATTCGTACTTCAGCACGTCGTCGTCGTTGGCCAGCTCGTCGAAGAGGTCGAAGTACACCAGGTTCGGATGGCCGTCCAGGTACTCGGCGCTGCCCAGCCAGTCGGCGAAGGCGCGGGCGCGGGCGGGGTCGTCGGCGTCGGTGGCCAGGCGGTGGCGCGGCGGGGGGGACATGATCACGAACACCCGGTCGGGCCGCGTGTCCAGGAAATCGCGGATCTCCAGGTACCAGGTCTTGTACTGGGCCAGCTCCGCCGAGCTGCCGATGTCCGAGGCCGGGTAGCAGGACTTGAAGGCGATCACCTCGTGGTTGGCCAGGATCTCGGCGCGGGCCGAGTTGCCGGTGGTCCACAGGTTGTGCAGGCCGTCGGGGTCGGTGTTGTCGCCGGGGATGGCGTAGTCGTCGCCGGTCTCGTCGCCGTCGGGGTCGGTCAGGCCGATGTGGTTGTAGTCGTGGTCCCAGAAGTCCAGGTCCGGGTCGATCTGCGCCAGGCGACCGCGCACGTTTCCCTCGTTGATCAGGTTGCGGCCGGTGGAGTGGTGCAGGAAGAAGAGGTTGTCGTGGGTGGTCGGTCCGGCGTTCACGGTGAAGGAAACGTCTATCCGCTCGTCACCGTTGTCGCTCTCCATGTCGACGGACTGGGTATGCTGGCCAGCGGGCAGGCCGGCGCGGTCGACGGTGATCGTCACCAAGTCCGCCGCTTCGTCCGCGGTGCCCGACGGCGGGTCCGCCGACAGGGCCGGGCCGGTGTAGACGATCTCCCAGTCCAGCTCGCCGTCGCCGGCGTTGGCGATCTCGATCACGCCCGTGTCCTCGTCGGCGCCGAGGGTCAGGGTCAGCGGCGAGACGGCCAGCAGGGGCGGAACCGGCATGCGCAGCGACACGGCCACGGTGCCCGCCCCGCCGTCGGAACTCAGTTGTAGCTCCGCGTGATGCTCGCCCGGCATGATGGCCGAGCGCAGGACGATGATGTCGAGCTCGGTCGACCCCGTCGCCAGGACGCCCGCCGCGGGCTCCGCCGCGACCCAGGGCTCGCCGGCGTCGATCGACCAGGTCAGGTCCAGGTCGCCCAGGTTGGATACGGTCAGCGGCAGCGTCTCGAGGTCCAGGCCGAAATCGAGCGTGTCCGGGGAGAATGCGAGCACGGGCGCGCCCGGCACCCGCATCGCGACGTTCACCACCGCCACGCCGTGGAGCGAGGAGACGGTCACGGCGCCCGCGTGCGCTCCGGGGTCGAGGCCGTCCCGGTCGACGGACACGACCACGTCCTGCTCGAGGCCGGCCGGCAGCACGCCGCTCGCCGGGTCGGCCGACAGCCAGGCCGCCGAGGCGTCCGCGCTCCACGTCAGCGCATCGAGCCCGGTGTTGGTGATGGTGAAGCCGTGCTCTGTCTCGTAGAACCCGAAATCCAGGCTGGTGGGCGCGATCTCCGCCGCGGGCAGCGACACGTGCAGCGTCACGGTGTCGCGGACCGTCTCGGCGCCGTCGTCCACCTCGACCCACGCCCGGTAGGAGGCCTGGATCGCAGGCGGACGCCAGACGACCACGTCGCCGTCGGCGCCGTCGGGGAAGAAGCCGCCGTCGGCGGCCCAGGTCGCGCTCAGGGCGTCGCCGTCCGGGTCCTCGGCCGTCACGCTCAACAGCGAGCCCAGGTCCAGGGCGACGGTGTCCGGCTCGGCGGAGCAGTCCAGGATGACCGGCGCCCGGTTGACCGGCCGCACCGGTCCCGGGTCGTCCGAGCAGGCGGCGGCCAGCAGCGCGAGGGCCAGCGGAAAGGCGAGACGACGGAACATCGGAGCCTCACATGACGGGGCGGGGTTGCGATGGGGCATGATAGCACGAAGGGGCCCGTCCGCGCCAGACGGGCCCCTCCGGTCGGTCGGGGCGGCTACAGCGCCGCCAGCAGGGCCTTCTTCAGGCCGCCGTTGGCCGGCTTCTCGCCGAACCACACGGTCCACATGGCCTGGACGAAGTCGAAGTTCTCGATCACGCCGGCCACCTCGCCGTTGAGGGTCGTGGTCAGACCCTTGGCGGGACAGTAGTCGAAGATGATCAGGTCGCCGTCCTCGGCGTCGCGGGTGAAGTAGGCCTGGAAGGTCTCCATGTCCGCGGCGATGCCCGAGGTGTCCTCGACGTTCTTCTCGATCCCCTTGATGAAGGCGTTGATCAGCTTGTCGCGGCTGAAGCCCCGGCGCAGGTCCATCTGGATGCGCTTGGGCGCCTTCAGGGCGCAGAGGGCCAGACCCGCGTCGTCGCCCGCCAGCTCGGCGTCGGCGAACATGTACGAGACGATGGTGTAGACGTCCACCTTCATGAAGGTCTTCTCGCGGAGGCCGACGCCGGTGGCCTTCAGCACCACCTCGCCCTCGGCGGTCTGCACGGTGACCTGGTCGGGATAATCGACGCCGGTCTTGGGCTCGGTCAGCGCCAGGGCGGCCAGGGGCAGCGCCAGCATCGCCAGCATCGTCAGGCCCGCCAGTCTGTTCGTGGGTCTCATCGCGGATCTCCCGGTTGGATGTGACAGGCGCGAGGGAAACTGATAACCGGGATCATAGACGGGGTTCCCCATCCGGACAAGACAAAGACCGGGGGCGGCGGGTATAGTCGACTTGGCCGAAACCAGCCACGAGGAGCGTAAGCCCATGCCGTGTCGATATCTGACTCCGGTTCTCTGTATCGCCCTGGTCCTGTCGACCGTCGCGCCGGCCCCGGCCGTCGAAACCCGCGACGACGACGACGGCCCGCCCTGGTGGCTCACGACCGCCCTGATCGGCGGCGCCCTCGGCCTGACCATGACCCGGGACGAGGCGATCCGCGACCATGTCCTCGAACATCGCACCGGGGACTGGGAGGCCTTCGCCGACGTGGTCCGGCCCTGGGGCGAGTGGCCCGTCTACGTGCCGGTGGGCGTGGGGCTGACCGCCGCGGGTTGGCTCGCCGGCGACGAGGCCGTGACGAAGGCCGGCGAGCGCGCCGCCCTGAGCATCGCCGTTTCGGCCCTGCTCGAGGGGATCGGCAAGTACTCGTTCAGCCGCCGCCGCCCGAGCTCGGCCGAGGACCCGTACGACTTCGCCTTCTTCGACACCCACTCCAGCTTCCCGTCCGGGCACGCGACGGTGGCCTTCGCGCTCTCGAAGTCGCTGTCGGACGACATCGACCGGCGCTGGGCGAGCGTCGGGCTCTACACGCTCGCCGCCGCCTCGGCCTACGCGCGGTTGATCGACGACATGCACTGGGCGAGCGATCTGGTGGCGGGGGCGGCGGTGGGGTACTTCTCGGCGGCGTTGGTCCGGTCGCGGATACTGCGGCCGCATCACGAGGGGCCGCGGGTGACGTTGACCCCGGGCGGACCCGGGCTCGCCTGGCGGTTCTGAGCCCGGCGGCGCGATGTGCTATAATCTGCCGACAACCCAGCCCCGCACCATCGGAATCGGAGCCGTCATGCCCTTCCGCTTACCGCCGTTCATCCTGCTCGCCGCATGCCTCGTCGCCGCCCCGGCCTACGCCGGCACCTACGACTTCGGCGCCGAGACTCTGGTCCAGGGCCACGACGGCCCCGTCCAGACCCTCGGCTACTCCGTCCCCTCTCTGGCCGACTGGAACGACGACGGCCTGCCCGACCTGGTGGTCGGGGAGGGGAGCGGCGCCCTGCCGGGACGTGTGCGGGTCCACCTGAACACCGGCGCTCCGGGCGCTCCGGCCTTCACCCAGCCCCCGCTCACCGCGACCACGACCGAGGGTGAGCTCGTCTATGCGGGCTCCGGCTGACTGGGCCTCGCCCCGCGCGTGACGCGGTGGAACGGCGACGACCTGCCCGACCTGCTGCTGGGCCTGGCCGACGGCCGCGTGGCCGTGCACCTGAACGTGGGCGCGCCGGGCGCGCCGCTCTTCGACGCCGGGACGATCCTCGACGCCGGCGGCGCGACCCTGGACATCGGCGCCCGCGCCACCCCCGTGCATCTCGACTGGGACGGGGACGGCCGCCGCGACCTGGTGATCGGCGCCTACGACGGCCGCGTCCAGCTCTGCCTGAACACGGGCGCTGACGACGCGCCGGTCTTCGCCGCCGCCGTGCCCCTCGCGACCCCCGAGGGCGACCTGGTCGTGCCGACCAACCGCGCCGCGCCCGCTCCCCTGGATTTCGACGGCGACGGCCGGCTCGACCTGCTCGCGGGCAACACCGCCGGCCAGGTGCTCGTGTGGCGGAACGTGGGCCCGGCCGCCGACCCGCGCCTCGCGGACTTCGGACCGGTCACCAGCGGCGGCGTCGAGCTGGATCTGGCCGGCACCCCCCGCTCGCGCCCCGCGATCTGCGACTGGAACGCCGACGGACATCCCGATCTGCTGGTCGGGGCCGGGGACGGGTACGTGCGTCTGTACCTGGGATATC
>CAZSNA010000070.1:0-19100 GCA_964607825.1 uncultured Fibrobacteraceae bacterium
GCCGAGCCAGTCCATCGCGATGACACGGGCGTAGAACAGGGCGCCGAAGAAGGCGGCCACGTAGTCGAAGGAGTTGTCCATCAGCAGCGCCACGCGGTCGCCGACGCGCACGCCGCGCTCGACGAGGAAGGCCGCCGTGCAGGCGGCCCGGGCGTCGAGTTCGGCGTAGGTCAGGTGCTGCTCGCCGTGGGTCAGGGCGACGGCGTCGGGACGGCGGGCGGCCGTCGCGTCGAGCAGGCCGTGGACGGTGTCCGCGGCCACGGCTCAACCCCGCTTGCGGTTCACGAAGCCGACGAGATTGGCGATGGAATCGAGGTTCTCGGGCACGAGCTCGCTGTCGTCGATGCTCAGGCCCAGGTCGCCCTCCAGGAACGCCACCAGCTCCATGACGCCCACGCTGTCCATGATGCCGTTGTCCAGCAGGGACATCTGGTCGTCCTTGAGCGGCTCGGTGTCGCCGAACAGGAAGTTCTCCACCACGAACTCGTGAATCTGGTTCCTCAGGTCGGTTGTCTGCATGGTCTCCCGCCGGGTCAGGGTCTGGGGTTCGTTCTCGTCTCGAGCCCGCGCCAGGCGATGGCCTGCGGGTCGAGGGCGCCGGCGACGAGGCGCCCCTCCAGTTCGGGGCCGAATCGCCGCGCCAGCACCTGGGCGCTCAACACGCCCACGAAGGCCATGTTGTCACGGGCGCCGGTCAGCTTGCCCGCCCGCCACTTTCGCAGCAGGGCCGACACGCGCTCGGGCGCGAAGAGGCCCGCGTCGCGCAGTGACGCCTCGTCGAGCAGGTCGTCGACGAGCGCCAGGCCGGGGCCGTCGCGGAAGCTCTGGCCGTCGGGAGCCCGGTAGGGCTGCTTCGGGCGCGTAACGATCTCCGCAGGAAGGAGATCGGCCACCGCGGCCTTCAATAAAGCCTTTTCGTTCAAACCCGCCAGCTTGGCGGCGGCGGGCAGGCGGCCGGCCAGCTCGGCCACGTTGTGGTCCAGGAACGGGAAACGACCCTCCACGGTGTGCCCCATGAGCATGCGGTCGCCCTGGGACGACAGCAGGTAGCCGGCCATGAACAGGGTCATCTCCAGGTACTGGGCGCGGGCCACGGGGCCCCAGCCGTCGAACTCGGCGGGCAGGGCGTCGCGCAGCCGGTCCAGGGGGCGGCGGCCCGCCACGGCCTCGGCCACGTCCGGATCCGCGAAGGCCAGGATGCCCTTGGTGTTGGTCCAGCGGGGCCGGTGGGAGAAGAACGGATCGACGCCCGCCTCGTCCAGTCCCGCGCCGTAGAAGCGCTGCAGGAAGGCCGCCGGCGATTGCTGCAGGTACGGGTAGAGGCGCGTGAGCAGCTTGGGGCGCCGGGGCGACTCCGGGTCGCGGGCCCAGAACGCCCGCACCTTGGCCTCGCGCAGGATGTTGTAGCCGCAGAACACCTCGTCGGCGCCCTCGCCCGTCAGGACCACCTTGTAGTCCTGGCTGCGGACCAGGCCGGAGAGGGCGTAGAGGGGCGCGGGGGCGGTGCGCAGGATGGGCGTCTCGGCGTGCCAGACCACGTCGGCGAAGGCGCCGGCGATGTCGGCGTCGCCCACGGTGATCGACTCGTGGTCGGTGCCCAGGTGCTCGGACATTGACGTCTGCCAGCGCGACTCGTCGTAGGCCGCGTCGGCGAAGCCCACCGAGAAGGTCTTCATGCGGCGGTCGGTCGTGTGCTGGATCAGCGCGGCGGTGACCGAGCTGTCCAGCCCGCCCGACAGGTACGCGCCCACCGGCACGTCGGCGCGCAGGCGGATGACGGCGGCGTCGGTGAGGGCCTCGCGCACCTCGCGGGCCATGCCGGCGCGCTCCTCGCGCGAGACGAAGCGGTGATCCTCGTCGGCCGGCAGGAAGGTCGGATGCCAGTAGCGCTCGGGGACGGGATCGGCGCCGGCGTCCAGGTCGATCACGGCTCGGTGCCCCGCCGGCAGCTGCTTCACGTTGGCGAAGGGCGTGGCCGGGGGCACGTTGACCCAGGTCTCGAAGATCTCGCCCAGGGCCGCCGGATCGAGCTCGGGGACGAAGCCCGGCCAGCCCGCCAGGGCCTTCACCTCCGACGCGAACAGCAGCACGCCGCCGTGGCGCGCCCAGAACAGGGGGCGGATGCCGAAGCGGTCGCGGGCCAGGAACACGCGCCGGCGCCCGGGATCGGCGACGGCGAAGGCGAACTGCCCGTTGAAGCGGTCCACGCAGGCCTCGCCCCACTCGCGGTAGGCGGCCAGGAGGACCTCGGTGTCGGACTGCGTGCGGAAGACGTGCCCCTTGGCCGCCAGCTCCTCGCGCAGCTCGATGTAGTTGAAGATCTCGCCGTTGAAGCTGACCCAGAGCTTGTCGTCCGCGGTGCCCAGCGGCTGCTGGCCTGTGCTCAGGTCGATGATGCTCAGGCGCGCGTGTCCGAGGAACACCGACGCGTCCCGCCACGCCCCGTACTCGTCGGGACCCCGGTGGGACATGGCGCCGATCATCCGTTCGGCCGCGCCGTCGGGCATCTCCAGACGCCCGTCCATCGCGATGACTCCGCAGATTCCACACATATCTAAGTTGCTTTCGGCCGATCCAGGTAGGCCTTGATCTGTTCGACGGCCTCGTCGGGCGAGCCCGCCAGGCTCCACTCCCCGTCGCCGCAGCGGTCCAGGAAGGCCGCGCCCGGATCGAAGCCCAGCACGACCACCCGCCGTTCGAAGCGCAGGGCCATGGCGATCTCCGACATGGTGCCGCCGCTGCCGGGGCAGGCCACCACCACGTCGCTGCTGAGCACGTTGACGATGTTGCGGCCGGAGCCCAGCCCGGTGGGCAGGACCAGGTCCAGGTGCGCGCTCGCGTTGTCGCGGTCGTCCTCGAAGAGCACGCCGACGGTGAAGCCGCCGACCTCCCGGGCACCGCGGGCCGAGGCGTCCATCACGCCGCTGGGACGGCCGCCGTTGAGCAGCACCCAGCCGTTCTCCGCGATGGCGCGGCCCATCTGATAGGCCATGTCGGCGACGGCCTCGTCCACGTGGCAGCCGCCCATCACACCGATAACCGTTTTTCGCATGGAGATCCTCCGTTTCGGGGTCAGGATGGGGTAAGCGGCGTGAACCCGCAAGGCCGGGCTTGGCGACGGGTCACTCGTGGCCTTCCCGCGAACCGGGGTCGCGACGGCGCAGGCCGCGGGTCAGCGCGCCCTTGCCGAAGCGATCGACCGCCTCGTCGGTCAGGGCGTCGAGGGTCTGTTCCCGCTCGCGGGCGACGTCGGGGAAGAGCTCCGCCGGGCGGGCGTCGGCCGGCGCCAGGTTCTGGGCCGTGATGCCGATCAGACGCAGCGGACGGCCGCGGCGGCCCAGGTGGTGGTCGAGCAGGTCGCGACCGGCGTCGCGCAGGACGGCGGTCGAGTCGGTGGGCTCCGGCAGGGACAGAGAGCGGGTGCGGGTGGAGAAATCCGGGTAGCGCGCCTTGAGCTGGACCGTGCGCGACGTGAATCCGGCGCGTCGCAGTCGGCGGGCCACCTTCTCGGCCAGGCCGTCCAGGATGTCCACCAGCGCCTCGCGCTCGGCGATGTCGGCGGCGAAGGTCACCTCGTGGCCGATGCTCTTGGCCTCGTGGTCGGGCACCACCGGCCGCTCGTCGTGGCCGACGGCCAGGGCCGAGACGTGGGCCGCGTGGGCCGGGCCGAGCCGGTCCTCCAGACGGGTCGGTTCGCAGAGGCGCAGCTCGCGGACGGTCTCCACGCCGAGACTCGCCAGCACGGCCTGGCTGCGTGGCCCCACCCCCCACAACCGCGAGACCGGCAGCGGGTCGAGGAACGCCTGCACGCGGGCGGGATCGACTACAGTGAACCCGTCCGGCTTCTCCAGGTCGCTCGCGAGCTTGGCCAGGAACTTGTTGGGCGCCACGCCCACCGAGGCCACCAGGCCGATCTCGTCGCGGATGCGCGCCTTGATGCGACGGCCGATGTCCTCGCCGCCGCCGAACAGGCGGCCGCAGCCGCCGACGTCCAGGAAGGCCTCGTCCACCGAGAGGGGTTCGACCAGGGGGGTGAAGTCGTGGAAGACGTCGAAGATCCAGCCGGAGACCTCGGCGTAGCGTCCGCCGCGGGGCCGCAGGAACACGCCGTCGGGACAGAGCTTCACGGCGCGGGCGGCGCTCATGGCGCTGTGGACGCCGTAGACCCGGGCCTCGTAGCTGGCGGCGCAGACGACGCCGCGCCCCTCGGGCGTGCCGCCCACGATGACGGGCTTGCCCTTCAGGCGCGGATCGTCGAGCACCTCCACCGAGGCGAAGAAGGCGTCCATGTCCACGTGCAGGATGGTGCGCGGGGACGTGGACGCCGGCTTCACCCTACATCGCCTCCTCCACCGTCACGTTCGCCTCCTCGACGATGACGGTGTAGAAGTAGCCGCTGCCGAAATCCTTGTCGGCGGCCACGACGCCCTCGATCACGACGGTCTGGCCCACCGCGGCGGTCTGCTCGGTGGTGACGGTCAGGTCGTGGGTGCCGTCGGCGGCGTCGCCGCTCCCGTCCTGCAGGTGCAGCCAGTTGCAGCCCATGATGCCCGACAGGGCCTTGACGACCTGGCCGCGCACCTTGACGCGCCGGCCGTCCAGCTCGGCGCGGTCGGCGTGGATCGCCGCCACCGTGTAGCCGTCCGCGGGGGGGGCGAGCACCGGCACGGGCGTCGGCTCGGACGCGGCGGGCGCGGCGGCCTGCGGATCGGCATGCGGATCAGCGCCTCCACCGGCGGCTCCGCCCCAACCCGAGGCGAACCAGATCTCGTCGAAGGTCCGGTCCAGGGACGCGGCGGTGAAGCCCTTCATGACCATGGCTCCGGCCAGGGTCACGTGCTCCCCCACAGGCAGCTCGGCGATGGGGCCCGCGGCCCAGATCTCGCCCTCGGGGGTCTCGAGGCGGGCGTAGGTGTAGCCGCCGGAGACGAAGGCCTCCAGGACCTTGCCGCCGGGCTGGCCGGCGTGGGCGGCGTGGTCGTGGCCGGCATGGTCGTGCGCGGCGTGGTCGTGGCCGGCGTGGTCGTGGCCGGCGTGGGGGTCGGTCGCGGCGGCCTTGTCGTTCCAGGCCTGGGCGTCGTCGGACTTCTCGCCGCAGCCGGCGAGCAGCAGGGCGGCGGACAGGACGAGCAGGGCGGTGATCAATCGGGGCACGGGATCCTCCCGGTCTGGGTCTGCGTGTGGATGTGACGGTCCCAGGATAGGCGGTTCCGCCGGGATTTCAAGCGGCGGCGCGCCGGGGGTTGACCGCGGGCGGCCCGGGGCCCAGGATGGACACCCCTTCATCCCGACGCCAGACCGAGGAGCCGCCCCATGTCCGCGACCGACCTGAGCCTCTCCCACATCGCCGTCTACCCCCTGAAATCCGTCCAGGAGACCCCCCTGGCGGAGGCCCGCGCCGAGCGCGACGGCTTCTTCGGCGACCGCCGCTGGCTGCTGACGACCCTCGACGGCGGACCGGTGATGCTCAGCGCCCATCCGGACCTCACGCGGCTCCGCGCGACCGCCACGGACGCCGGCCTGGCCCTCGCGGCCGACGGCCGGCCCGACCTGGTCGTCCCCTTCCCGATGGACGCCGAGCCCATCGAGGTGCGCGTGAAACGACGCCCCGTCTCCGCCGTCGCGGCCGGGCCCGAGGCCGACGCCTGGCTCTCGGAGCTGCTGGACGTCCCGGTCCGGCTCGGCTACATGCCCGACGACGTCAGCCGCGCCGCCCCCAAGGCCCCCGACGCCCGCATCGGCTTCGCCGGCGACGCGCCCTACCTGCTGGTCTGCGACGCCTCCCTCGCGGCGCTCAACGCGCGGCTCGACGCCCCGGTCAAACGCGACCGCTTCCGCGCCAACCTGGCCGTCGCCGGCGGCGCGCCCTGGCAGGAGGACGGCTGGCGGACGCTGCGCATCGGCGAGGCCGTCTTCGAGGCCCTCGGCCCCTGCCCGCGCTGTCCCAACACCACCGTCGACCCGGCCACGGGCCTCAAGGGCGCCGAGCCCCTGCGCACCCTGAAGGAGATCCGCGCCGTGGACGGCCGGGCCATGTTCGGCGTCTTCATGGGCGTGCGCGAGGCGGGACGGGTGGCCGTGGGCGATCCCGTGGAGATCCTCGACTGATCCTGCGGGCGGTTCCCTCCCCGATCCGGTCGTGCTAGGGTGGATCGGTTCCCCGGACCCCACCCCTGCAGGAGGTCGTCGCCGTGCGCCGCTGGATCCTCATACTCTGCGCCCTGTTCCTCGCGACCGCCGCCGCCGCGGCCGAGCGCACCCACGAGATCGTTCCCGAGGACTACTTCTCCCTCGTCTACGCGAGCAGCCCCGCCGTCTCCCCCGACGCTCGCCAGGCGGCCTGGATCCAGCGCGGCTGGGAGGGCCCGGGCGGCGGGCGCAAGTCCGAGCTGTGGATCACCGACCTGTCCAGCGGCCAGAGCCGCCGGCTGACCTTCGACCTGACCCGCCCCCACGCTCCGGCCTGGAGCGGCGACGGCAAGTGGATCTACTTCGGCGGCAGCTGGGACCGCGGCGAGGAGGCGCCCCCCTACGACGGCAGCCACCAGGTATGGCGCGTGCGCCCCGACGGCTCGGGCCTGTTCGCGTCGACGCGCGTCGAGGGCGGCATCGGCCACTTCGAGCTGGCGCGCGACGGCAAGCGGCTCTACTACACCGTCGGCTCGCAGCACCACGACGAGGACTGGAAGGCGCTCAAGACCAAGTGGAGCGACCTGGAATACGGGCACGGCGTGGTGGAATACGACGCCGTCCGCTGCCTGGACATGGTCTCCTGGCGCGACGACGAGATCCACCCGGCCGGGCGCGTCATCAACTTCATGACCCTGTCGCCGGACGGCGCGCGTCTCGCCCTGCAGACCACCCCCGACGAGGAGACCATCTTCAACGAGGGCTGGTCGCGCATCGACGTGCTGGATCTGGGCACGGGCGAGATGGAGACCGTCACGCCCCCCGGCTGGCGCGACGACCACCCGTCCCCCTACGGCTGGATCACCGAGATGGACTGGGCCCGCGACGGCGCGGCCCTGGCCTTCGCCATCGCCTACGACGGCTTCGCGACCCAGCTCTGGTACGTCGAGTGGACCGACGACGGCCCGGGCCTGACCCGCGTCTCGCGTCCCCACCCGGTCAGCCTGCAGGGCGACATCGCCTGGCGCGGCAAGGGCCGCGCCCTGACCTACCTGGGCGAGGACCGAGGCCGGGTGCGCATCTACCAGGTGGACGGCCTGCGCGGCGGCGGCCAGGGCAAGACCCGCGCCCTGACCCCGGGCGACCTGGTCTGCACCGCCTACGACTTCGACGACGACGGCGACCGCCTGCTGGCCTCGGTCGACATGCTGGACCGCGTGGGCGACCTCTACAACGTGGAGAAGGGTTCGCTGCGGCCGCTGACCGACGTCAACCCCCAGATGGCCGCGTGGATCCTGCCGCAGATCCTCGACTACACCTGGACCGGCGGCGACGGCGACGAGGTCCACGGCATCCTGGAACTGCCCGCCGGCTACACGCGCGACGACGGTCCCCTGCCGACGATCATCGAGCTGCACGGCGGCCCCACCTCGTCCACCAAGTACCGCTTCCGCCTGTGGATCTACGGCCGCGCCCTGCTGGCCGCCAAGGGCTACGCCATGCTCAGCCCCAACTACCACGGCTCGCTGGGCTACGGCGACGAGTTCCTGGCGAAGCTCATCGACCGCGAGAACGAGATCGAGCTGACCGACATCCTCACCGGCACCGAGCGGATGATCGCCGACGGCCTCGCCGACCCCGACCGCATCGGCGTGATGGGCTGGAGCAACGGCGGCTACCTGACCAACTGCTGCATCGTGGCCCGTCCCGACCTGTTCAAGGCCGCCAGCAGCGGCGCCGGCGTGCTGGACATGGTGATCCAGTGGGGCGTGGAGGACACGCCGGGCCACGTCATCAACTTCATGCAGGGGCTGCCGTGGGAGCGGCCCAAGCATTACCGTCAGGCCTCGCCGCTGTACGGGCTGGACAAGGTGACCACGCCGACGCTGATCCACGTGGGCGGGGACGATCCGCGGGTGCCGCCGGAGCATTCGCGGGCGTTGTATCGGGCGTTGTATCATTACCTCGATGTGCCCGTGGAACTGGTTGTCTACCCGAATGAGGGGCATGGGCTCAGCACTTATGAGAATCGATTGGCCAAGATGGAGTGGGATCTGGCCTGGTTCGAGAAGTACTTGCTGGATGTGTTGAATGGGGATGGGCAGTAGGGCCGCCCTGTGAGGTGAATGCGGAGTCGCGGGGAGCGCGCCCCGGCCACGTCCTGTGGCCGGGGCGCTCGACTTTCGGGGCCTTCCGCCCTCCTGGCTCCAGGCCCCTTCAGACGCCCCCGCGAATCCGCATTCACCTCACAGGGCTGCTCTGTCCATTCCCATCCGCATATCAGCAGGTACTTCCCGACCATGTAAATTATGCTTGACATTATGTAAAGTGTGCTTTACTATGTCCTCATCTGGACGAAAACCGGGAGGTGGGGGATGAGGATTGATACGAGAGGGCTGAAGGGGGGAGTGGGATGAGTCCTGCGGGGTTGAGCAATCGGCTCAAGGAGCATCGGCGGCGGCGGGATGATATGACGCAGCAGGCGTTGGCCGAGGCGGCGGGGGTGTCGCGGCAGTCGATCATCTCCATCGAGAACAGGAAGTACCGGCCTTCGGTCGAGCTGGCGCTGCGGCTGGCGCGGGTGCTGGAGGTGCGGGTGGAGGATCTCTTCTCGCTGACGGATGAACGGGAGGGAACGGAATGAGCGGCTATGACTTCGACCTGCGCGCGTGGGCGCGCAATCCGGTCAATCTGGTCTCGGCGGTGATGATCTGGGGCGGGCTGCTCGCGGCGGTCGAGACGCAGACGAACTGGCTGATGGCGGTCTTCGGCGCGGGCCTGCTGGGCCCCACCCTGCTACGTGAGCTGGGCCTGATGCGCTGGGAGGACGAGTTCCAGCGCGACGTGGCGACCCGAGCGGCGCTGCACGCCTTCCTCGCCGGGGGCGTGTTGCTGGTGGCCGTCATGGGATTCAACGGGTTCGGGGGGCCGGACAACCCGGAGCTGAAGTTCAAGGACGCGGTGCCGGCTTCGAGCGTCCTGATCACCTTGACGCTGGTCTGGTACCTCAGTCGGCTGTTGCAGTACTGGGGCGCGCGCAAGGCGGCGTTCCGGATCTGGGGGTTCGTCGGCCTCGTCTGGCTGCTGGTGTCGCTGATCTCCATCTTCACGATCGATCAGGTGCGTGAAAACCTGTCGCCGGGTCGTTTCCTGATGATGCTCGTTCCGGCGCTATCCCTGCTTGTCCTAGCTTGGCTGACCGTTGGCCCCGTCCAGCGGGCCTGGCGGGATTGGTCTA
This sequence comes from uncultured Fibrobacteraceae bacterium, assembly GCA_964607825.1. Classification (GTDB taxonomy): domain Bacteria; phylum Krumholzibacteriota; class Krumholzibacteriia; order LZORAL124-64-63; family LZORAL124-64-63; genus JAHIYU01. The sequence goes on from CAZSNA010000070.1 coordinate 9,368, forward strand.
CCCGGTCTGGTGGCTCTTCGGAGCCGGGAACTAGCCGGACTTCTCGCAGAGCATGCCTTGGTCGGTGAACCTGGACTTCGCGATGCTTGTGATCATGCCCTTCGGCGGACCGGCCGTGGCGCTGCTGACCGCGCGAAAACCGTAGCCGCCCGACGGCCGTCCTGCTTATCCTGGGGAGGTTCGGACCCGGCCGATCCTCCCCTTTTTCCTGCGGAGACCGACATGACCCGCCCGCTGTACGTCATCCTCGCGCTCCTGATCGCCGCCGCGGCCTGCGCCGCCCCCCGCACACTGACCGACGCCGCCTTCTCCTTCACCATGGAGACCGTCGTCCCCGGCCAGCCCGTCGAGGTCTACGACGCGACCTTCGGCGACGTGACCGGCTGGTGGGATCACAGCATGTCCGGCGATCCCCACGCCATGTACATCGAGCCGAAGCCCGGCGGCGCCTTCATGGAGATTTTCGACGAGAGCGGCGACGGGGTGCGTCACGCGGTGGTCACCTACGCGAAACGCGGCGAGAGGCTGCGTTTCGAGGGACCGCTGGGACTGGCCGGCAACGCCCTGCACATGGTCACCACCTGGACCTTCGCGGACGACGACGAGGGGTTCACCCGGATCACGGTGGAGGTGCACGCCGACGGCGAGAGCGACGAGCGCTGGCCGACGATCATCGAGCGCACCTGGCGGCATTTCCTGGTGGAGCGGTTGACGCCGTACCTGAGGAACGGGGCGCGGCCTCTGGATTGAGGGCTTTGACGGCGAGCGCGCCGATTGGGTATAATATGGTATCCCCTGACTAGATCTTCCCCTGACGCGACTCCCATCCGTCCGCAGAGGAGACCGACATGATGACACGCCTTTCGATCACCGCCATCTGCCTGCTGTCCCTGTTCGCCGCGGCCGCGCCGGCCGGCGAGCTCGTCGTGGAGCTCGACGCCGACAGCTACATGATGGGCGACACGGTCCTCGTCACCGTCACCAACCCGACCGGCCAGACGGTCAGCTGCAACTCGGAGCCCGTCTTCGCGGTCCTGAGCCAGGACGGCACCGCCTGCTACTTCGGCTGCGCCGGCCTGCCGGTGATGATCGACATCCCCCCCGGCGGCGTGCTGGAGTACGGCTACGACACGGGATTCAATCCGGACCCGGCCGGCGAGTACGTCGTGAAGGTCCACGAGTCGGGGACCGGGTCGTTCCCCTTGCCGGAGCCGCCGCGGGCGTATTACACGCTGGTGGATCCGACGCCGAACGAGGCGGAGGTGTGGGGCGGGGTCAAGACGTTGTATCGTTGAGTCGCCTGGAAGGGACCTCGAACATGTCCAATCCGACGAGAATTTATGTCTCGATGATCTGTATTGTGCTGCTGTTGCTGACGGGTTCCATTTCTTCGGCGCAGAGCCTAGTGGTGACGAGCGACAAGCCCGTGTATGCGCTGGCCGACACGATCGAGGTCACGGTCACCAACCCGACGAACGGGATGGTTGTAACCTGCCAGAATCCATACTGGTTCTTGGTGTACCCCGAATTGAGCGTCTGCCTCGACGGATGTGGAGGCGTTCTCATGGGGTATGTCTTCGATCCGGGCGAATTCACCACGCATTCATACAGGGCGCTTGATCTCGTTCTCGCCACCGGCAGGTTGGGTGAGTACAGGTTCTACGTTGAAGAGTGCTCACCGGACTATTTCACACCTCATACTTCCTTCGAGATCACGAACACGACCCCGAACGAATCGCTGGCATGGGGTGGTGTGAAAGCGCTCTATCGCTGATACGAAACGTCTTGAAGGACGAGCCGCCTTCCCGAGGGGAGGCGGCTCGCGACTTTACACGTGTAAATGCGGCTCAGGCCCCGACCGTCTCCCCCGCCCGCAGCGCCTGGTACTGCCGAAACAGATCCGCGAACAGCGGCGGGATGGCGGCCATGAGCTCGGGCGACTCCACGTAGGCCACACGCACCTGGGTGCGGCCCGGGTTGGGCTCGCCGTCCGGCACGCTGTAGAAGCCGGCCATCGGCGCCGAGAGCACCGTGACACGCTTGCCGTCGACCTCCACGCTGCCCTTGCTCGCGCACCACATGACGAAGTCCAGGGCGTCGAAGCCCTCGGCGGCCACGTCGCGCACGTCGAGCACCGAGTAGAGGGCGGCGTCCGGGCTGGAGACGATCACGCCGGGCAGGGCGGTCTTCATGGCCTCGGTGAAGTCGAAGAGCATGGCGCGGTAGTAGTCGCGCTGCCGGGCGTACCAGGCGCGCAGGGTCTCGTGGTCCTCGTGGGCCAGGGCGCCGAAGATCCACTGGCCGATCACGCTGCTGCACAGGCTGACCGTGTGCTCGGCGACGGCCTGGCGGTTGAAGTCCGCGTTGTCGGTCATCAGGGCGCCGATGCGCAGGCCGCAGGCGTTCCACACCTTCGAGGCGGTCTCGATGGAGATGCGCCGGCCCTCGATGCCGGGCACGTCCGCGTCGGTGACGCCCCAGATCGACGTGCATTCGTCGCCGCGGTAGTAGAGCTCGCGGTAGGCCTCGTCGCTGACCAGCCACAGGTTGTGCTTCACCGCCAGCTCGGCCAGCTCGCAGAGGGCGGCCTTGTCGTAGTACTGGCCGGTGGGGTTGTCGAAGGGGATCACGATGATGGCGCCGGGGTCGTGCGTCTCGATCACGCGCTCGATCTCGGCGGCGTCGGGCAGGGTGAACGTGCCGTCGTCGCCCAGGGTGCGCTGGATGGAGCAGGTGCCGCGGCCGAGGCGCTCGCAGAGGGTCTTGTAGTTGGTGTAGGCGGCGTCGATCAGCAGCAGGGGCTTCTCGTCCGAGCCGGCGGGGCCGCACACGCCGGCGATGAGCAGCTCCATGGCCTGGCTGCCGCCCTCGGTGATGTGGCCCTGGACCTTCGAGACGTCGAAGCCGCTGCTGGCGATGACATTCCGGAAGGCGTCGACGCACTCCGGATATCCACTCGTGGCGCTGTACTTGACCACGCCGTCCGCGAAGGGGCTGCCGGGACCGTCCAGCGTGTTCATGCGCTCTCGCATGGCCGGGTACATGGGCAGGGACACGTTGCCGATGGCCACGTTGATGGCCTCGACGTCGTCCTGGCGCTCGTCGAACTTGATCTGGGCCATGCGGATCACCGACGGCTTGCGGCTCTCGAACAGGGCGGACATCCTGGGCTCGGGCATGGGGAGGCTCCTTGCTGGGGTACGCCGTGAAATCTGGGCAGCCGGGCCCCGGGGCGCAAGGATCTTCGGGGGTCAGGGTCGGGACGCGGCGGCGGCTCCCGACCTGGCGAGGCCGACCTCCGTCAGGGCCACGAGGCAGAACAGCCCCAGCGCGGCCAGCGCCGTATAGGCCCCGACGGCCAGCTCCGAGTACGCGAAGGGGAAGATGTCCATGTCCGCCACCGACACGAGCCCCACCATCAGCGCCAGCAGGGCGAGACCGACCACGGGCGTCAGCAGACGCAGGACCGTCGCCGGCGTCGACGACGTCACCCGTCGCCGCAGCAGCACCAGGGCCAGGGGCGCCGCGAAGACGGCCGCCAGCCAGATCGGCGCCTCGTCCCACCAGTGGACCCAATCGTGGGCCTTGTCCGCCGAGGCGGGTTGCAGGGACTGGGCCAGCCAGCCGGCCGGGGTGCCGTCCGGGTTCAGCACCACGGGCGAATCGACCACGGGCAGGGCATAGGCCGCCAGCAGCAGGGCGCCGCTGAACAGCAGGATCTTGCGGATGGTCTTCTCCATCATGGCCGTTCCTCCTAGTCGCGCACCAGCGCGCGCACGTACATCTCCAGGGGGCGGTCCAGGGCGTCGAGCAGGCCGATCCGCCACTGGACGGCGCCGTCGTCGCCGATCTCGCCGTTGGTGTCGAGGATCTCGCCGGGCATGCTCACCGACAGGGTCAGGCTGGCGAGCATGGCGTGGGCCACGCCGACCAGGTCGCGGGTGATCACGGTCTCGAGACGGTTGTCGGCGTCGTCCAGGACGAGCAATGCGAGCTCGACCAGGAGCTGGGGCTCGTGGCCGAGGCCGTGCCGCTCCACCAGCCCGGTCATGTCGTCCTGGAGGGTGCGGCTCAGCTCCGCCTCGAAGCGCGCCTCGTCGCCGGTCAGATCGCAGGTCTCCCAGATCTGCAGCACGCGGGCGGCGAACAGGCCGCAGGCCTCGCCGACCACGACCTCCGGCAGGTCCGGCGCCGTCTCCCGCAGCCTCAGGCCGTAGACCTCGACCATGACCCCGACCAGGTCGCGCTTGGCGTCGATCCAGACCAGGCGTTCGCGGTAGGTGTAGGTGCGACCGGCGTCGGTGCGACCGGTCTCCAGGGAGACCTCGTTGCGCAGCCCCGTGTCGCGGGTGCCCCCGCCGCCGTCGCCGCGGCTGAAGACCCGCACGTCGACGCCCAGGGCCGGCCAGTCGGCGGGTACGGCCGCGGCGGCCTCGCGAGTGTAGACGGGATCCTCGCCCCGGCCCTCCCCGCGGGTCCAGCCGCGCTCCGACGGCAGGGCGAACACGCGGGGCAGGTCCGTCTCGGTGAAGCTCTCGTCGAGGTCCGGCCCGAAGACCGTGCGGCGGGTGCCGGAACCGTCCTCGTTCACGGCGACCTCGACGTCGTACTGGTGGCAACCCGCCAGGGCGGACGCCAGGATCAACAGGGCGATGGTCGTCAGGATCTTGCGTCCCATGTCCTCACCTCGCGGTTCAGTAGGACAGGACCCGCGCCTCGAGGCGCAGGTCCCGCAGGTCGAGTTCGGTGTCGCGGCCGGCGGCCAGCTCGGCGAGCAGGCGACGGGCCTCGGCGACGGTCAGGCCGTCGGCGGCGGCGTGCCGGTCGAGCAGGCGGCGGGCCGGGGCGCGCCGCAGCAGGGGGCCGGCGACCAGGAGACGGTCCAGGTCCTCGGCGTCGGCCAGGACGGCCCCGTCGGGCAGACGATCCAGCAGGGCGCTCAGCTCGGCGACGGTCCAGGCGCGGTCGGCCGGGGACAGGGTCGCCTCGCGATCGCCCGCCACGGGTGAGCCGACGTCCTCCCAGGCCGCCAGGCGTTGTCGCAGCTGACGCCGCTCGCCGGTCAGGTAGCCGGTCAGGAAGACCAGAGCGACCACCGCGGCGGCGGCCAGGCCGGTCCAGGTGCGGGCCGTCGACCAGACGCGACGGACGGGCCGCGGCGTGGAAGGCGACGACTCCGCCGCGGACGGCAGGGCCGCCTCGAGACGCGACCAGGTCGCGTCCACCAGATGGTCGGGCGCCCGGGACGCGAGGTCCGCGAGCCGGTCCTCGCCGAGACGGCGGGCCAGGGCGAGCATGGTCTCGCCGTCGGGCACCCGCGGGGCCAGGGTCTCGAGCCGGCGCTGCAGGGCGTCGTCGGCGTCGCCGCGGGCCAGCGCGTCGAGACCGTCGTGGAAGTCCAGCCAGTCGCGTTCGTCGATCATGTTCCCATCTCCAGTCGGCGCAACGTCTCCGCCAGCCGCTTGCGGGCGAAGTGCAGGGTGGTGCGCAGGGTCGTCCAGCTCATGCCCAGGCGTTCGGCGGCGCCGGCCGGGTCGTCCTGGTCCAGGTCGACGGCGGCCAGCACGGCCTGCTGCCGTTCGGGCAGGGCGGCCACGCCGCGGCGGACGTGGTCCATGAAATCGTCGGCCGCCAGGCGGGTCAGCGGATCCGGGCCGGGATCCGGGGCGGCCAGGCCCGCGAGCACCTCGTCCGGGGCGGCCCGTTCGCGGCGGGTCGCCGCCCGGCGCAGGTGCTGCAGGCAGATGCGGCGGTGCAGGGTGTTCAGCCAGGGCCGGAAGGGGCGGCGCGGATCGTAATCGGCGAAACGGTCGTGGACCCGCAGCCAGGTCTCCTGGCAGAGATCCGCCGCGGTGTCCCAGTCGCCGCAATAGCGGAAGGCCAGCGCCAGCAGGCGCCGCGCCTCCCCCTCCACCAGCTCGCGGAAGGCCCGGCGGTCGCCCCGCGCGGCGTCTGCGGCCAGGTTGTCGATCCGACGCTCGTCCATCGCAGCTCCGTTCTCGGGTCGAGGTCCGCCGTCGGGAGCAGTATGCCACAGGGGAATGGAATGTTTACCGGAATCGAATGGGTCTTGCGGGCCGATCGCGGGGCTGGCACCCTCTGCCGAACCGAAATCCCTATCCTGGACCGTCTCGAGGAGACACGCCATGCGCAAGCTCGTCCCGCTGCTGCTCGTCGCCCTGCTCGCATCCGCCGCCCCCGCCCAGAGCCTCTTCCTCGACAAGGGCGAGGCGGGCAGCTTGCTGATGGGCGGATACAGCCACTCGGAAGGCACCGACGGCGCCCTGGCCTACTACGGGATCTCCCTCGAGGGCGAAGTGGACCTGGCCGTCCAGTTCAACCGCGTCTGGACGGCAGCCGACCGCGTCTCGAACGGCGTGACGACGGGCGTGGAGCTCTTCGCGGCCGACCTGAGCCGCGGCCGGGGAACGCTGCAGCTGGCGGTGGCGGTGGCGGCGGAGTTCGGGAAGATCACCGGCGGCGAGCATGACAGTCTCTACGCGCCCGGCCACCCCGTCATACAGATGGAGGACTCGACGTACCGGAGCCTGATGGGCACCGCCCGTCTCTACGGCCGTCTCGATCCCGAGCGGGAGGTCTATTTCTACTTCGGGATCTCCTACATCGACCTGGAGATCAAGACGGAGTACGAGGACTGGACCCAGACCCTGTCGGGATCGTCCCAGCCGGTGCACGCCGGGCTCGCGGGCGCCCGGGGACGCTGGGTGGCGAGCGCGCAGGTCGATCGCGACTCCGGGATCACGGCCTGGACCCTCACGGTGGGGCGGCTGCTCTAGTCCGGATCAATCATCCACGAACCGCTCCGGCTCGTACCCCTGCCGCACCAGCAGCGCGTCGATCTCCGCGCGGGTCTCCGGCGCGAGGGCCGTTTCGCGGGCCAGGATCCAGCCGCGCTCGCGGTCGGGGTCGCCGATCACCATCCAGGCGTGCCCCTCCCCCAAGCCGATGATCCACATGTCGGCCTTCACCGGCTTCAAGCCGAGGATCTTGAAGGGCGCCATCTTCCAGCGCGCCCGGGTGCGGGCGTCGACGATCTCGACGTCGGCCTCGAAGGTCTTGGGCTCCCCGTCGGCCTGCAGGCAGCGATTGGCCATGCGGATCTCGTCGTCCGACACCAGGACGAACCGGGTCTCGGGGCAGCAGGCGCAGTCCCGGGAGCTGCGGCCGGGGATGCTGGCGATGCCGTACCAGACGCCCGTGCAGACCTGCTCGATGTCCAGGTCGCGCACGACCCGCGGCCGGCGCGGGACGTGGTCCGGCGCGGCGGCCTGGGCGACCGTGACGGAGAGCAGCAAGGCCGAGATGATGAGTCGCAAGGCAGCTCCTGAAGTATGAGCCGGAAGCGCGTCGATACCGCAAAAGTGTACACGTGTACACTCTGAACGACCATGTTCATTCATGCTGCGATCCGGCCGCAGGGTGTGAAATACCGCTGCAGTGCAGGCAGGTCATGGCGGTGCCGTCGCACGGTGCGATTCTTGTATCCTATTGCGACTTCATGAATTGCACCAGGCGCGCTTCCGGAGGCGCGAAATATGCTCGGTCCCCGTCAACCTGCACCCCAGTCTTCAACCGGGAGACCGACATGACCCGCCCCCTGATCGCCATCCTCCTGCTCGCGCTGGCGTTGCCGGCGACCGCCGCGGCGACGACCGACGGCCAGGCCGACCGTTCCGAGCTGCGCGTGGGCGTGGGCGCCGCCCCCGTCCAGACCCTGCTCGAGTTCTTCACCGACATCACCCTCGCCACGTTGTCGTTCGGCACCATCGAGTCCTCGACCGAGAGCGAGAACGCCGCCCTCTTCGCCGAATGGACGCGGCCGCTGAACGACAGGTCCAGCCTGATCGTGCACGCGAACTACAACCGCTACGAGAAGACCTTCACGATCAGCGGCTCGGGCGCCGAGGCCGGCGCGCTGACCGACGAGTTCTACACGCTCATGCTGGGCGTGAAGCGCTACTACGTGCGGAGCGACTCGTTCGGGCTGTACATCGATCTGATGGGCGGCGTCTGCATGCTGCGCGAATCCTCGGACATCGACGAGATGGAGACCGAGAACGCCACGCTGCTGGCCTGGCAGGTGACGCCGCTCGGCTTGCGGGTGGGCAAGGGCGTGGCCCTGGACCTGGCCCTGGGGCTGGGCTACAAGGGCCTGCTGAGCGCGGGCGTGGACATCGCCTTCTGAGCCGATGTCCTCAGGGTGTGGGCGGTGCGGCGAGCCGCGCCGCCAGCGCCCGGGCCGCCTCGTCCAGGGGCACCGTCCGGGCCTCGACCCCCGCCGCGAGCTCCAGGCCCACCTCCCCCTCGAGCGCGTTGACGCCGCCGTCGAGACGCCGCACGAACATCCGTCCCCGGAGCTGCATCACCGTCACCGCGTCGCCCTGGCGGCGGACGACCCATTCGCCCCCGTCCATCCGGAGCCGGGCCTGGCCCGCGTCCAGCCGGAGCGACTCGTCGAGCCCCTCGTCGCAGGCCAGCCAGATCTCGCCGCCCTGCAGCGTCAGCCAGCGCTGCCGTCCGAACCAGCGGGCGGGCGGGGGCGGCAGGACCAGGGCGGTGTTGGGGGCGTAGTGCAGGCGCAGCCGGTCGCCGAGCCGCACGGTCAGCTCGCTGTCGGGGCCGGTGATGACCAGACCGGGGCGCAGGGGGTCGTCCGGCGCGGGACCGTCCATGCGGGGTCGGCCCCTGGCGAAGTCGATGCGGACGGGATCGCGGACGGAGACCACCTCCCAGCGCGCGACGCCCTGGACGCCGACGGCCACGACGATCTGGATCGCGATCAGCACGACGGCGACGATCAGCAGGATGCGGCCGGTGGTCATGGGGGTCCTCCTCACGACCCGAGCATACCGCGTCCGGACGCCGCATCATAGTGGGCAGACGAAAGGCCCGCCCCCGAGGGGGCGGGCCTTCCTCTCTCGCTCGGAATCGCGGCCTAGCCCATCAGCATCGGCGCGATCACCAGGCTGATCACGGACATCAGCTTGATCAGGATGTTCAGGCTGGGACCGGAGGTGTCCTTGAAGGGATCGCCCACGGTGTCGCCGACCACGGCGGCCTTGTGGGCCTCGCTGCCCTTGCCGCCGAAGTGGCCGCCCTCGATGTGCTTCTTGGCGTTGTCCCAGGCGCCGCCGGCGTTGGACTGGAACAGGGCCATCAGCACGCCGCAGGCGGTGACGCCGGACAGCAGGCCGCCCAGCATCTCGGTGCCGCCGATGAAGCCGACCGCGACGGGCGTCACCACGGCGATCAGGCCGGGCACGATCATCTCCTTGATCGCGGCCGCGGTGGAGATGTCCACGCAACGGCGGAAGTCGGCCTTGGCCTTGCCTTCCATCAGACCGTCGATGGTGCGGAACTGGCGCCGCACCTCCTCGATCATCTTGAAGGCGGCGCGGCCCACGGCGTTCATGGCGAAGGAGCTGAACAGGAAGGGCAGCATGGAGCCCAGCAGCAGACCGACGAGCACCGTCGGCTTGAGCAGGTCGATGCTCTCCAGGCCGACCGCCACGCGGTAGGCGCTGAACAGGGCCAGCGCGGTCAACGCGGCGGAACCGATGGCGAAGCCCTTGCCGATGGCGGCCGTCGTGTTGCCCACGGCGTCCAGCTTGTCGGTGCGCTCGCGGACCTCGGGGCCGAGCTCGGCCATCTCGCTGATGCCGCCGGCGTTGTCGGCGATGGGGCCGTAGGCGTCGACCGCGAGCTGGATGCC
>CAZSNA010000071.1:0-18485 GCA_964607825.1 uncultured Fibrobacteraceae bacterium
GGACGCCCGGCCTGGCCGAGCTTCCGGCCCTGCCCGCGGTGCCCGCGGGGATGCCCGCGTCGCTGCTGGAGCGCCGGCCCGACATCCGGGCCGCCGAGCTGCGCCTGCTCGCCGCGGTCGAGACCGTCGGCGCCACCAAGGCTGAGCTCTTCCCGCGCCTGGCCCTGACCGGCGAGGCCGGCTACAACGCCTCGGTGCTGGAGGAGCTGCTGAAGGACGCCTCGCAGGTCTGGAGCCTCGCCGGCGGCCTGACCATGCCGCTGCTCAACCGCGGCGCGACCACCGGCCGGGTCGACACCGCGCGCGGCGACGCGGCCGAGGCCGAGGCCGCCTACGTCAAGATCGTGCTCAACGGGTTCCGCGAGGTGGAGTCGGCCCTGAGCGCCGACCATCGCCAGCGCGAGCGGCGCGACGCCCTGCGCGACGGCGTCGGTCACGCCCGCCGCGCCCTGTCCCTGGCGGAGGACCGCTACCGCCAGGGTCTCGACGGCTACCAGACGGTGCTCGAGTCCCAGCGCCGCCTGCTGCAGGCCGAGGGGGACCGGCTCGCCGCGGAGCGCGCCTGGCGCGCCGCCCGCGTCGACCTGGTCCAGGCCCTCGGCGGCGACTGGGACCGGCCCTCCGACGATGTGGACACGGGAACCGGCTCCGGGCCGGACGAACGATAAAGGGGAGACCTCGATGAACGGACTAAAACTGCCCAGGGGACTGCTGCCGCTGGCGATCCTGATCGTGGGCGTGCTCGGCGCGGTGATCATGCTCCGGCTGCGCCCCGAACCGCCCAAGCGCCCGGTCCTGGCCCTGCGGCCGATGGTGCGGGTGCACGTGGTGGAGGAGACGGCGGGCGCGGTCGGCGTGAGCGGCTACGGCACCGTGGCCTCGCGCCGGCGGGTGCAGCTGACGCCCCAGGTGTCGGGCATCGCCGTGGAAAAGAGCGCGTCCCTGGAGACAGGCGGCGCCTTCGCCGAGGGGGACGCCCTGCTGCGCATCGAGGACGCCGACTACCGGCTGGCCGTGGACGTGGCCGACGCCGCGGTCGCCCGCGCCGAGTACGAGCTGGCGCGGGCCGAGCAGGAGGCCGAGATCGCCCGCCGCGAGTGGACGGAGCTGCAGGAGGCCGAGGGGGACGATCGCCGCGCGCGGCCCAACCCGCTGGTCCTGCACGGTCCCCAGCTCAAGCTGGCCCGGGCGAACCTGGCCTCGGCGGAGGCCTCGCTGGCCAAGGCCCGGCTCGACCTCGAGCGCTGCACCCTGAGCGCGCCCTTCGCGGGCCGCGTGGTCGCCGAGTCGGTGGACGTGGGCCAGTACGTGCGGGCCGGCACGCCGGTGGCCGAGATCTACGCCGCCGGCGCGCCCGAGGTGACGGTGCCCCTGGACGACGCGGACCTGGCCTTCCTCGCCGGTCCCGACAGCGGCGGCGCCGGCGCCCCGGCCGAGATCGTCGCGGAATTCGCCGGCGTGGAGCACGTCTGGCGCGGCCACGTGACGCGGGTCTCCAGCGCCCTCGACCCGCGCACGCGCATGGTCGACGTGGTGGTCGCGGTGGACGACGACACCGACGCCTCGGCCGACCGTCCCGCCCTGCTGGAGGGCCTCTTCGTGGAGGTGCGCCTGGTCGGCGCCGCCGTGCCCGGCGCGGTGGAGATCCCGCGGGCCGCCCTGCGCGAGGGCGGCGTGGTCTGGGTGGTCGAGGACGGCGCGGTGTCGATCCGGCCGGCGGCCGTCGTGCGCCGCGACCACGACACGGTGCTGCTGTCGTCGGGCGTCGCGCCGGGCGACGCGGTGATCGTCTCCAACCTGGAGATCGTGACCGACGGCATGGAAGTCCGCGTCGCGGGTCTTCCGGATCCGGCGGGCGGAGGTGAGCGGCCGTGAAGGGTCTGATCGACTGGTTCGCCGGCAACCACGTGGCCGCCAACCTGCTGATGGCCTTCCTCATGCTGTCCGGCGTGATCGCCGCCATGACCATCAAGCAGGAGGTCTTCCCCCAGATCGACCTGGACATGGTCTCGGTGCAGGTGCCCTACCTGGGCGCCAGCCCGGCCGAGGTCGAGGAGGCGGTCTGCGTGCGGGTGGAGGAGGCCATCCAGGGCATCGACGGCATCAAGCGGATCACCTCGACGGCGGTGGAGAACTCGGGCTCGGTCATGGCCGAGATCGAGCTCGAGGCCGACCCCGAGCAGGTGCTCGACGACATCAAGCAGGCCGTCGACCGCATCATCACCTTCCCCACCGAGACCGAGAAGCCCGTCATCCAGCTCCTGGAGTCGCAGGAGCAGGCCATCGACGTGGTGATCTACGGCGACGTGGACGAGAAGGCCCTGAAGGCCGCGGCCGAGCGCGTGCGCGACGAGCTGCTGGCCCTGCCGGAGCTGACCCAGATCCAGATCGTGGGCACCCGGCCCTACGAGATCTCCATCGAGGTGAGCGAGACGGCGCTGCGGCGCCACGGCCTGACCTTCGACGAGGTCTCGCGCCGGGTTCGCGCGGGCAGCCTCGACCTGCCCGGCGGCAGCGTCAAGACCGAGGCCGGCGAGATCCTGGTGCGCACCAAGGGCCAGCGCTACACGGGCGAGGAGTACGGCAAGCTGGTGGTGATGTCCGACCCGGGCGGCGCCCGCGTGACGCTGGACCGGATCGCCGACGTGCGCGACACCTTCGAGGACGTCGACAAGCGCTCCTACTTCAACGGCAAGCCCGCCGCCATGGTCACCGTGTACCGCGTGGCCGACCAGGCCATCCTGGACGTGACCGACGCCGTGAAGGCCTACGTGGCGGAGCACCGCGACGCCCTGCCCGCCGGCCTGACCATGGACGTCTGGCAGGACCGCTCCGACATCTACCGCGGCCGCATGAACCTCATGCTCAAGAACGGCGGCATCGGCCTGGTGCTGGTGTTCCTGACCCTGGCGCTGTTCCTGCAGCCGCGGCTGGCGTTCTGGGTGTCGATGGGCATCCCCATCTCGTTCCTCGGCGGCATGTGGATGCTGCCCTGGTTCGACGGCTCGCTCAACATGATCTCTATGTTCGCGTTCATCGTGGTGCTGGGCCTGGTGGTGGACGACGCCATCGTGGTCGGCGAGAACATCTACTCCCACCGGCAGATGGGCAAGGGGCCCGGCCGCGGCGCCCGCGAGGGCGCCCTGGAGGTGGCCGCACCGGTGGTCATCGCCATCCTGACCACCGTGTTCGCCTTCTTCCCGCTCTCGCAGGTCGAGGGCATGATGGGCAAGTTCATGGGCGTGATCCCGGTGGTGGTGATCGCGGTGCTGCTGGTCTCGCTGGTGGAGTCGCTGCTGATCCTGCCGGCGCACCTGTCCACGGTCTCCGACGCCAGCCTGGCCCGCGACCCCGCACGCAACGCCGCCCGTTCGCGCTGGAACCCGCTGAAGTGGCAGCGCTCCTTCGCGCGCTCCTTCGAGTACTTCATCGACCACAGCTACCGCCCGACGCTGAGCTACGCCCTCTCGCACCGCGCGTTGGTGGTGGCCGCGTCGATCGCCGGCCTGGCGCTGATGATCGGCTTCGTGGGCGGCGGTCACATCCGCTTCACCTTCATGCCGGTCATCGACGCCGACAACATGCTCTGCGTGCTGGACATGCCCGCCGGCACGACCCTGGCCGAGACCGAGGCCGCCATCGACCAGGTCATGGACGGCCTGGCCGAGCTCAAGGCCGAGCACGACGATCCCGACCTGTTCCTCCACCAGTACGTGACCATCGGTTCGCAGCCCCGCAGCAGCGCCTCGCATGGTCCGCCCATCGGCGGCGGCGCCTCCACCTTCCTGGGCGCCCACAAGGCCGAGATCAACGTGGAGCTGCAGGCCGGCGAGGAACGCCAGATCGGGAGCAAGGCGCTGGTGACCCGCTGGCGTGAGCTGGTGGGTCCGGTGCCGGGCGCCAAGTCGGTGAGCTTCACGTCGAACCTCTTCGGGTCGGGCGCGGCCCTCGAACTGCAGCTCTCCTCGTCCGACGTGGCGCAGCTGACCGAGGCCTCCGACCGCCTCAAGGACGCCCTGGCCGGCTACCCGGGCGTGCAGGACATCGCCGACAGCTACGAGGAGGGCAAGCAGGAGCTCAAGCTCGACCTCAAGCCCGCCGCCAGCACCCTGGGCCTGACCCTGAGCGACCTGGCCCGCCAGGTGCGCCAGGGCTTCTACGGCGACGAGGCCGCCCGCATCCAGCGAGGCCGCGACGACGTGCGCGTCATGGTGCGCTACCCCGAGGCGGCCCGCCGCTCCCTGGGCGACATCGAGTCCATGATGATCCGCACGCCCGCGGGCGACGAGGTGCCCTTCGCCACCGTCGCCGAGGTGCGGACCGGCCGCGGCTACGCCACCATCGACCGCCGCGACCGCCGCCGCATCGTCAGCGTCGAGGCGGACGTGGACCAGGACGTGACCAACGCCGGCGAGGTGCTGACCGACCTCCAGGCCGAGGTGCTCCCCGGCCTGCTGGCCGACTACCCGGGCCTGCGCGTCTCCTTCGAGGGGGAGGAGGCCGACCGCGCCGAGTCCATGAGCAGCCTGTTCAGCGGCTTCGTGGTGGCGCTGCTGGCCATCTACGCCCTGCTGGCGGTGCTCTTCCGCTCCTACGCCCAGCCGCTGATCATCATGTCGGCGATCCCCTTCGGGTTCCTGGGCGCGGTGCTGGGCCACGTGCTCATGGGCTGGGACCTGACCCTGCTGAGCCTGTTCGGCGTGGTGGCCCTGACCGGCGTGGTGGTCAACGACTCGCTGATCATGATCGACTTCATCAACCGACGCCGGCGCGACAGCGGCTCGCTGGTCGAGGCCGTCACCGACAGCGGCGTGCGGCGCTTCCGACCCATCGTGCTCACCTCGCTGACCACCTTCGCGGGCCTGACGCCGATGCTGCTGGAGAAGAGCCTGCAGGCCAAGTTCCTGATCCCCATGGCCATCAGCCTGGGGTTCGGCGTGCTGTTCGCGACCTTCATCACGCTGGTGCTGGTGCCGGTGAGCTACCTGGTGCTGGAGGACCTGAAGGGGAGGGTGCGGGGGTAGTTGCGGAAGTTTGCATACGCGGCCGTTCCGACTTACCTTGGGGGCCAGGTTCTGAACGACAACACATGATCAGGAAGGTAGACGTGAACGATCTGCTGAAAATCTCCGACACCGCTTCGGCCGCCCTCGACGCCGTCGAGCTGCCGGCGGACGGCCCCCAGGCCGTGCGGTTCTTCTTCCAGGGCGTCGGCTGAGGCGGGCCCTCCCTGGGCATGGCTCTGGACGAGCCTAAAGACGACGATCTGACCATCGAATCCGGCAACATGACCTTCCTCATGGCCCCCGACGTGAAGTCCATCGTGGACCAGAACGGCGGCCTGGTCATCGATTTCGTGGATGACGGCATGCGGAAGGGCTACATGCTCAAGCTGGCCAGCCAGGTGGGCGCCGACTGCGGGAGCTGCGGCGACGGCGGCGACAGCGGCTGCTGCTGATCAGGCCCGAGACCGGACCACGCGAGGGGAGAGCCTGAAGGCTCTCCCCTTCGTTCGTTCTGGCGGGTCGGGGGAGGGTCAGTAGTCCAGTTCGTCCTCGATGGGCAGTTCACCCTCGAAATCCTCGAGCTCGTCCGAGAGCACGTCGCGTTCCTCGAAGTCGTCCAGGTCGAGGCTGTCGACGTCCACGTTGTCGTCTTCCCAGTCGGCCTTGCAATCGTCGGAGCAGAACATCTGTCCCTTGTGGGGGATGCCGCCGTCCTCGATCTCGGCGCTGCACCAGGAGCACTCGCTGACATCCATCATCGTCTCCAATTCAACCGGTCAACGAAAGGCTACGATGTATGCCACCCAGGCCGGTGAGGAGTCGCCCTCCTCGCTCGGCTGGAAATCACCATCAGGTTCCCCGTCATCATCGGCTCCTTCCCAGAAAACTTCAACCCCCTGAAAGCCCGCCTCGCGCAGGAGCTCGCGGGTCTCGGGCACCGACCACAGCCGCCAGTGGTATTCGTAGGCGTCGGTGAGCTCGCTGCCGTCCTCGAAGCGGAAGTGGATCTTGCAGCGGTACTCGTGGGTGATGGGGTTGAAGACGTCCTGGTCCCAGACGTAGGTGAAGCCCTCGCACTCGCGTTCCTCGAACTGGAGCACCTGGGCCTCGGGGCCGCCGTAGATGTCGAGCAGGAGCATGCCGTCCTCGCGCAGGGAGCGGCGGCAGTTGCGGAAATAGTCCAGCAGCTCCTCGCGGGTGTGGAAGCCCCACCAGGAGAAGTTGGTGGCGGCCAGCACGTCCACCTGCGGGCTGCGGACGTTGCGCACGTCGTCCTGGACCAGGGTGACGCGCTCGGCGCCGTCGCCCAGGGGGGCCACGTTGTGCTCGCGGCCCCAGTCGAGGGTCGAGCCGTCGTAGTCGACGCCGACGACGGTGTTGTCGTCGCGCTCGCGCACCCAGGCGGAGCCCAGGTTCAAAGTGCCGCAGAAGTCCTCGCGCAGGTCGCGCGGCCGGCGTCCGAAGACCTCGCCGAAGACGCGGTCGATGAACTCGACCTCGGCCTCGGGGTTCTGCACGGACATCTCGTAGAGCCGGTGCTTGTCGGCGTTGGCGGCGGTCAGGCGCGCCGCGGCCTTCTTCTGCATCCTGGTCTTGGGCATGGAGGTCGTGTCCTTCTGCAGCTGGTGTCCTCGGTCTCCGGGCGACAGAGGGTAGATAGCAGTTTCGGGGGCCGGTGACAAGGGGGTTCCGGCCTACCGCAGCGGTCGATGCTTCTTCGAGAAGTACTCCGACGTCATCCCCCGCGTCACCCGCATCAGCAGCACCAGCCCGAGCAGGTTCGGCAGCGCCATCAGGCCCAGGGCGCTGTCGCCGAAGTTCCACACGATCTCCAGCGAGAAGATCGCCCCCAGGAAGTGCATGAGGCAGAACACGAACTTGTAGGCGGTGACGTACTGCGGACCGAAGAGGTAGACCACGGCGCGGTCGCCGTAGTAGCTCCAGCTGATGGCCGTGGACAGGCCGAAGAGCAGCACGCCCAGGGTGATGATGTAGTGGCCCCAGCCGCCGAGGGGCGAGAGGCCCCGCTTGAAGGCGGCCGCGGTCAGGGGCGAGCCGTTCAGGGCCATGCGGCCGCTGAGCCACAGGCCGGGGGCCGCGTCGAAGTCGACGGTGCCCTCGATCACCGGCAGCGGGCCCGTCCAGGGCGTACCGTCGCCGTCGGCCAGCACGGGGTCCATGACCAGCGAGTGGTGGCGCACGAAGGAGACGCCGATCGGTTCGCCGTGCACGACCTCGACCTCGCCGTCGAAGAGGTGGGCGTCGTCGATCTCGCCGTCGACCAGCACGTGGGCGTCGCCGAGGATCACGGTCAAGTCCGACTGGGCGTTCACCTCGAGACGGTCGGTGTGGCGCTCGTGCCACACGCCGGTGGTCAGGATCACCAGGCCGGTGATGGTGCAGATGATCAGCGTGTCGATCAGCGGTCCCATCATGGCCACCACGCCCTCGCGCACCGGCTCGTCGGTCTTGGCCGCGGCGTGGGCGATGGGCGCCGAGCCCTGGCCGGACTCGTTGGAGAACAGGCCCCGCTTGACGCCCCAGGTCAGCATGAACACGAAGGTGCCGCCGGCGAAGCCGCCCACCTGCGCGGCGGGCCGGAAGGCCGAGGCCACGATGTCCGCCAGCACGCCGGGCACCTGGCCGATGTTCATGACCAGCACCAGCAGCCCGCCGGCGATGTAGATGGCCGCCATGTAGGGCACCAGCTTACTGGTGACCGTCCCGATGCGCCGGATGCCGCCGATGATCACCGCGGCCACCAGCGACGCCAGCACCAGGCCCGTGACCCAGGTCGGCACGCCCAGGTCGCTGCGGAGCTGGTCGGCGACGGTGAAGGACTGGATGGAGTTGCCCGAGCCGAAGCTGGAGATCACCGCGCAGACGGCGAAGAAGACGGCCAGGGGCTTCCAGTTCCGGCCCAGCCCCTTCTCGATGTAGTACATGGGTCCGCCCGAGGCGGTGCCGTCGGGCAGGATGGTGCGGAAGCGCATGCTCAGGGTGCACTCGGCGTACTTGAGCGCCATGCCGAAGACCGCCGTCACCCACATCCAGAACAGGGCGCCCGGACCGCCGTAGTGGATGGCCGTGGCCACGCCGGCGATGTTGCCGATGCCGACGGTCGCCGACAGCGCGGTGGTCAGGGCCTGGAAGTGGGAGAGGTCGCCGGCGTGCTTCGGGTCGTCGTACTTGCCCCGCACCACGTCGAGGCTGTGCTTCAGCCGCCGCAGCTGGATGAAGCGCAGGCTGACGGTGGTGACCAGCCCGGTGACGAGCAGGACCGCGACCATCAGGGGGAAGCGGTCGGGCCAGCCCCAGACGGTGCCGCTGAGGTTCTCCGCGAAGGTGCTGAGGGCGTCCATGGAAATCCGTTCGTCGGGACCGGGGTGTCGCTCGGCGTCGCGGTATTATTCCGGAGCGGGGGCGGTTCGTCAACGGGGGCCTGTGGACGACGACGCCCGCGCCGGGCGGTGCCGGGCGCGGGCGTCGATCAAGCGGTCGCGGCTACAGTTCCGTGACGGCTTCCTCGAAGGCGATCCCCTCCTCGGCCAGCGCCGCCAGCACCGGCTCGTAGATCGCCGGCTCTGTCGGGATCAGGCACCCGTTCAGGTCCAGCTCCCCCCGCAGCACCATCCGCGCCGCCAGGGCCGCCGGCCCGCCGACGGTTCGCGACATGGCCGTGAAGCCGTCGGGCTCGCCGCGGGCGACCAGGGTCGAGACGATGCGCTCTGCCGGCCTGTCGTCGTAGAGCACGTCCATGTCGTGCAGCAGCACCACCATGTCGCGCTGGCCGGCCTCCAGGGGCAGCTTGCGCTCGAGCAGCTCGGTCATCATGGACGCCGCGGTGTCGCCGGCGCAGCCGGTGGGCTCGTCGTCGAACAGGCCCAGCCAGCGCATCTTGTCGATCACCGTGCCGGTGGGGCTCACGCGGAGGTGGCGCGCCACGCGGTCGACGAGGTCGGGGCCCGCCACGACCTGGGGCAGGAACATCTCCACGACCTCGGCATAGGTCCGTTCGGCCAGACGCGGGATGCGCAGCTGCTCGTTGGGCAGGCCCAGGCGGACCAGGCTCGACCACAGTTCGCTCCAGCCGGGGTAGCGCAGGGTGCCGCGGATCATGGTGTGCACGTGCTCCAGCCCGAAGGCCTCCATGTAGGACAGCGAGTCGCGGTTGGCGTAGGCCTCGAGCACGCCGACGCCGGCCACGTCCACCGGCCAGGTGCGGCGGAAGACCTGGGCGTAGGGCACGATCTTGATCAGGCCGCTCTCCATGTACTGCGCGCCGTTCTCGCCGGCCATCACCACGTTGCGGGGGTTCCAGGTGACCACGTAGCGCAGGGGGGTGTGCGGCTGGTCGTTGGACGGGATGCCGCTGCCGTAGGAGCGGAAGCTGGCGATGCGGCCGTTGTCGCGGCGCACGCGGTCGATGATCGCCGCGGCCGACATGTTGTCGATGCCCGGGTCGAGACCCATCTCCGACAGGATCAGCACGCCGTGGCGCCGGGCGTCGGCGTCGAGGGCCCGCAGCTCGGGCGAGCGGTACGAGGCCGAGATCATGGGCTTGCCGTGGTTGACGCAGTCCCAGGCGATCAGGGACTGGAAGGTCGGCGCCAGGAAGTTGACGACCAGGTCCGACCGGGTGACGAGCGCGTCGCGCTGGTCGGAGTCGTTCACGTCGAAGGCCACGGCCTCGCCCCGGGGGTGGCCGGCGATGCGCGCAGCGGCGGTGTCGCGGTCCAGGTCGCCCACGACGACCCGCCAGTCGTCGCGGTCGGCGAATTCCAGCAGGCGGGCGATCAGGTAGGGGGCGCTCTTGCCGGCGCCGAGAACGAGAACCTGTTTCATGTCGATGGCCTCGGATGCGGAGGGTGCGGTTGGATCCGTATACGACGCGGATCTCTGGGCGACGCTTCAAATGAAAGGCCTGAGTCCCTTCAAATCAAAGAAGAAGACGCGCGGTCCCGCAGGAACCGCGCGTCTCGCCCCGTCGGATCTTCCGGGCTAGCCCCCGTGCGCGGCGCGCATGGTCTCGGCCAGCTCCCGGATCTCCACCAGATCCTTCTTCATCTTGGCGTAGCCGTACCAGGTGCTGTAGTCGGGGTTGTTGTGGAACCCGCCCTGGAAGGCCTTCATGCGGTGGTCCATGAACATCTCGTAGAGGATCTGTTCGATGGCCGTGTCCACGTCGTAGAAGGCGAGCAGGTCGGGGTACTCGGCGCCGTCGCGCTCGATGACGCCGTCCTGGTAGAGCCCGGCCACGATCTCGATGGCCTCGGCCATGAGCTTGTCGGCCTCCTTCACCATCAGATCGGCGTTCTTGAAGTTCTCGGCCACGAAGTTGGGGGTGTGGCACTTCTCGCAGGCGGTCACGTAGCGGGCGCGCTCGGCGTCGAAGGACTCCTTGTCGAGGCGGGCCACCTGGCCGGCCACGACCACGTCCAGGCGTCCGGTGGGCTCGCCGGCGGCGTCCAGGACGCCCAGGCCCTTGAGGATCGAGGCCCGGTAGCCCATCCACTCGGCGTCCTCTTCGGGCAGGCGCACGGCCAGGAAGCCCCAGGCCGAGTAGACCCGGTGGTCGCCGTCCTGCATGTGGCAGTCCTGGCAGGTGGGGGCGCGGTCGCGGTTCTCCGGGTCGATGGCGCGGTTCATCAGGTAGGTGACGCCGTGCTTGCTGCCGCTCCACATCTCCCACTGGGGATGGTCGAAGCCCATGTGGCAGGTCTGGCAGGCCTCGGGCTCGCGGGCCTCGGCCTTGGAGAAGGCGTGGCGCGTGTGACAGTTCTGGCAGTCCATGCCGTACTTGTAGTACTGGCGGTTCTCGGCCTCGCGGGCCTCGTCGTCGGTCAGCCCCAGGGTGTGGCAGCCGCCGCAGCCCTTCTGGCCTTCGATGAAGGCGTCGGGCTGATGGTGGGTGTAGGGCATGGCCTCCATGGCGACCCGGCCGAGGGCGTGCTTGCCGCTCAGGTACTGCGAGGCCTGCTCCTCGTGGCACTCGGCGCAGGTGGCGATGGTGGGCAGCTTGGCCAGGTGGACGTCCGTCTCGTCCTGGTGGGTCTCGCCGTGGCACTCGACGCAGGTCATCTCCTTGGACATGGCGCCGCGGTTGAAGTCCTTCACGAGCATCGGCGTGATCTCGCGGTGGCAATCCTCGCAGGGCGAGGGGAGGGCCAGGGCGGACGGCGCGGTCGCCCCGAACGCCAGCAGCGTCAGGGCCGCTAAAATCATTGTGGACTTCATGTTTGAAGACCTCCGACCGGGGGTTTTGAATAATGCGACGGCTCTTGGACGATTATAATTGCTACCTGAAGGTAGCACAAGATCGGATATCCATCGACCGGCAAACGTGGTTTCTGCACGACGCCCATCGCGGTTCCCGCGGGCCGAAGAGGGCTCATCGTTTCTCGCATCCCATAACCTGCTGAAATAGAACGAGTTACCATTCCGGCGGCGGGAGGGCGTCATGGCATATCGCTTGCACGCTCCCGGAGCGGTCCGTGTAAGCCCCCATTCGACAGGCCCTTGCCTGTGCAATCTGCACGGATGGATTCGTGGGGTCGATCCCCTCATTTTCGTCACTCTCGCGGCAGGATAGACATGACCCAGCGCGTTAACCTGGCCACCCTGCTCACCGTCGGCGCCGCGGCGCTGCTCCTCGTTCCGGGGACGGCCCTGGCCTTCGATCACCTCGAGATCACGGTCATCAACCCCGACATCGTCGAGGGTCGGCCCTCGGTGACGATCTACGAGCAGTTCGACGTCTACGTGCGGGCGGTGAACGGCGACGGATCGACCGACACCAGCGCGGACTTCATCAACGCGAGCCTGATCTCGCCGGACGTCCCCGCCGTGCTGCCCCTGTCGGGCTACCTCTCCAGCGGCGAGCGCATCTTCACCGACGTCTCCTTCCTGGACCACGGCCAGCCCGTGCGTCTGCAGGTGGAGGACCTGGACGACGGCTCGGTGCCCGTCGCCACGGTGGAGATGAACTGCTACGACCACGTGGACCACTTCGACATCACGGTCCCCCCCGGAGACAAGTACGTCGGCCAGGTCCTGAACCTGACGATCACCGCGCGGGACATCTCCAACACCGAGGTCAAGAACTTCGCGGACGACGTGACGATGACCCCCGACATCGGCCACTTCACCGCCGGACCGACCATCACGGTGCTGGGCGGCCAGTTCACCCTCGGCGTGGCCAGCGTCGACGTGGTGCTGCAGGGCACCGACGAGGCCCTCAGCCAGAACACCATCGACCTCGAGAACAGCGTGACCTACCCGCTCCAGTCGGGGCCCGCGACGGGATCCGCGCTGGTGGCGCCGCTGTATCCGGGCGCCCTGGACAAGGTCGTCCTGCTGCTGCCGGGCGAGACGCTGACGCCGGGCATCAGCCCGGGCAAGAGCGGCACGCCCATCCCCCAGATCTCCAGCTTCCCCTTCAACGGCGTCGACGTCTACGCCACCGACCAGTACTGGAACCCGGTCGACGGGGGCCCCTACCCGACCCTGGGCTGGTCCGTCGACGACGGGGCGCCCGGCGTCTCCCTGCCCGCCGGCGGCGCCATGAGCAGCAACGCCGAGCTCGACCAGGCCATCACGCTGGTGACCTCGGGCCTGCGGCAGGTGACCGTCCAGGCCACCGGGCCGATCGCCGCCTCCAACACCAGCAACGTCTTCGTCAACCCCGCGGGACTCGACCGCTTCGAATTCGACTACGCCGTCTTCGACACCAACACGGTGCAGGCCACCACCAACCCCTTCCAGATCCGCGTCCGCGCCTACGACGCCTTCGACAACATCTTCGAGTACAACGGACCGGTGTCCATGCGCGTGCGCATCGGCGCGACCGACGAGAGCGCCGACTACCTGATCACGACCTCGAACATCTTCGTGGACGGCGTGCTCAACGCCAACGTCCAGGTCACCAAGCGCGCCTTCAGCGTGCGGCTGATCATCGACAGCAACACCGGCGTGGTCGCCGAATCCGGCACCTTCCAGGTCAACGCCGGCCCCATGGACAAGGTGCTGTTCACGTTCCCGGGCCAGACCTGGACGCCGGGGCTGAGCGATCCCGTGTTCAACGGCAACATCGGCTTCCCCAACGACTACGTGGCGGGCACGGTCATCCAGCCGGTGATGCTGCGCGCCGTCGACCCCTACGGGAACCTGGTTTCCGGAACGCGCACCGTGAGCATCGACTGCCCCACGGGCTACTTCATGCTGGCCAACGCGGACGGCAGCGTGAACGAGGAGCGGACGGTCACGCTCGACGGCACCCTCGAGGTGAAGGTGGGCTTCACCACCGCGACCGACAACATCCTGGAGGCCATCGTCAGCGGGCTGGACCCGAGCGTCTCCGACGAGGTGACCGTCACGCCCGCGCCCTACTACCGCATGATGGTCGTGGCGCCGGGCGAGGATCTCGATCCGGGCGCCATCGAGCCCCCGGGCAAGATCGGCGACGCCGCCACGCAGGACGCGGGAACGCCCTTCAACGTGGACGTCTACGCCACCGACTACTTCTACAATCCGGTGGAGGAGACCGACCCGGCGCTGCCGGTCAGCTTCGACTTCTCCAGCAGCGACGCGGCCGCCGTGCTGCCCGCCAACCCCCAGACCCTGAACATCGGCGCCGCCACCTACGGCGTGACCCTGCGCACCCTCGAGGATCCCAACGTGCAGGTGATCACCGTCACGGACCTCGGCGCCGGCGAGCCCGGCGACGTGGTGATCCCGCTGGAGCCCGGTCCGCTCGACCACTTCGAAGTGGGCGTCAACGACAACACCAACCCCCTGCCCGGCGACGTGCTCGACCCGGTCCCGGACCACCAGGCCGGTTCCTGGCTGCCCAACCTGACCGTCATCGCCCGCGACGCCTTCGGCAACCACATCAACGCCTTCAACGACTCGGTCTCCCTGTCCGTGAACATGGACGGGAACGTGCTCACGCCCCTGCGGGTCAGCCTGCAGGACGGCTACGGCGTCGGCGGCTTCGAGGGCGTGTGGCGCGGCAGCACCCGCATCACGCGGGCGGGCACGGACGTGACCCTCACCGCCACCGACGACGTCTACGGCCGCACCGGCGTCAGCAACACGTTCACCGTGTTCCCCGGCGTCTACACGGGCATCCAGATCCTGCTGCCCGGCGAGGTCGCCACGCCCGGCGAGGCGCCCGGCAAGTTCGGTTCGCCCTGGCCCCTGACCGCCGGCGACACCGCGACCGCCACCGTGACCGCTCTCGACGACTGGTGGAACCCGGTGCCCGAGCAGCGCGTGGTGCACCTGGAGACCAGCGGCTTCGCCGACCTGCTCGACCCCAACGACGTGGCGCTCGAGCCCGACGGCAGCAGCGACTACGACATCCTGTTCCGCGCCGCCGAGACCCACCTGGTGACGGCGACCGACCTGGGCCAGCCGGCGCTCGTCGACACCAGCACCGTCGACGTCAACCCCGGCGAGCTGTACCGGCTGCTGATGATCGCCCCCGGCGAGACCCACCAGCCCGGCGGTCCCGAGCCGGACGGCAAGACCGGCGCGCCCGCCGTCCAGATCCCCACCCTGCAGTTCCCGCTGACCGTGCGGTCGGTGGACCAGTACTTCAACCTGGTCGACAACAACAGCCACCACATCCTGATGGACAGCGACGAGGGCTCCGTGGGCCCGGGCAACCCCCTGAACAACGGCATGACCCTGGCGGGCGGCGAGATCGTGTTCCCGATCGCCCTGAACAGCCTGGGCTACGCCACCCTGACGGTGAACGACACCACCGATCCGTCGGTGCTCGGCGACGAGGTCATCGTGCTGGTGGAGGAGGGGGCGCACTACAACATCTCCGCGCCCGACACGGCCTACGTGGGGCCGCCCAGCAGCTTCCCCCTGACCATCGAGCTCGTGGACGAGTTCGACGTGGTCATGACCAACGCCTTCAACGACATCCAGATCCGCGCCATGAAGCCCACGCTGGAACCGGCGCCGGGCGTGCTGCTGATCACCGACGAGACCCTCGACGAGGGCACGGTGTCCATCGCCGCCGAGGCCTACGACACCGTGGGCCAGATCATCCTCGAGGTCAGCGACGCCTCGGGCCGCGTCGGCTACAGCGGCCTGATCCAGATGCTGCCCAACGGCCTGGTCTACGAGGTGACCGTCGACACCGCGACGCCGCCCGTGGCCGGTCCGCCCGCGATCTTCCCGGTGACCGTCCGCCTGCTGGACACCGCCACCGGCTCGGTGGTCGACGACGACCGCTTCTTCGACATCACCATGGTGGACGAGTTCGGCGCGCCCGGCACGGGCGGGCTGGGCTACAACCTGCAGCGCCTGGCCGACGGCGAGGTGAGCTTCGACCAGAGCTGCACCGAGGCCGGCCTCTTCGCCGTGCAGGTGGCCGACAGCACCGGTCTCAGCGGCCAGAGCGCCCTGTTCGAGATCCTGCCCGACGGCTACAAGCAGCTCCAGCTGCTGGCGCCCGGCGAGACCCCCGAGCCCGGCCACGCCGGCTTCGCCGGGACGGGCAAGTCCGGCGCGCCCGCGGCGCAGCGCTCGGGCGAGTCGTTCCCCCTGACCGTGCGCGCCGTGGACCAGTTCTGGAACCTGGTGGCCACGGCCGACACCGGCACCGTGAACCTGGCCGCCACCGACGGCTCCTTCTCGCTGCCCGACAACCCCGCGGACAACGACGTGCCGCTGGTCGCCGGCCAGCGCGTGATCCAGGCCTTCCTGGTGGCCGAGGGCGAGGTCGGCGTCACCGCGAGCGACCTGGACGCGCCGGGCCTGCCCGGCCAGACCGTCCACGTGCCCGTGCTGGCGCCCTACGTCTACGAGATCACGGTCCCGCCCACCGCCCAGACCGGCGGCATCCCGGGCTTCTCCATGATCGTGCGCCTGGTGCACCCCGACGACGGCTCCCTCATCGACACGGCCTACAACCGCGTGGACCTGACCCCGCTGCGGGCCGACCACTCGCCGGGCACCGGCGTGCTGGGCATCGACGAGGTCTACCTGGTGGGCGGCGTCTCGGTGATCAACGACCAGAGCTACAGCGCCCTGGAGGACCTCGTCGTCCAGGTGAGCGACGACTTCGGCCGCAACGCCTTCAGCTCGCCGCCCATCGTGATGGAGACCGGCGGCCTGTACTACTCGGTCGTCGCGCCGGCCACCGCCACCGTCGGCGGCCCCTCGTCGTTCGACCTGGAGGTGGAGCTGATCGACAGCAACACCGGCGAGCGCGTGGTCGGCCACGACGGCGTGATCAACATCGAGGTCTTCAACGCCTCGACCGGCGAGCCGGGCGGCGGCGTGCTGGGCGCCATCCAGCAGACCATGACCGACGGCTACGCCCTGGTGAACGAGACCTACAGCCTGGCCGAGGAGATCTACTTCCGCGTCTTCGACGTGAACGAGGACGACGGCGTCAGCAACGCCTGCCGCATGCTGCCCGACGGCTTCAAGCAGGTGCAGCTCGTGGCGCCCGGCGAGACGCCCTCGCCCGGCGACGAGGAGGGCGACGGCAAGATCGGCGAGCCGCTGGTCCAGTCCGCCGGCGAGCCCTTCCCGGTGGAGCTGCGCGCGGTGGACCAGTTCTGGAACGTCGTCGAGGATTTCAACCAGGGCGCCATCGAGCTCACCTGCTCCGAGCCCGAGGCCTTCGAGTGGCAGAACCTGGGCGACTACCACTCCGCGTTCGTCAACGGCCGCCGCACCGTCGGCGTGATCCTGGACGCGGTGGGCAGCCTGTCCCTCTACGGCGCGGACGGCCAGACCCCGTCGGCCGGCAGCGGCCAGGTGACGATCCCGGTGGCCGAGGCCGCCTACGAGATCGTCGTGCCCGACACGGTCTTCGCCGGCCCGCCCTCGACCTTCCCGGTGGAGGTGCGGCTGATCAACCTGGGCACCGGCGAGACGGTGCCCGCGGGCAGCGACTTCACCATGTCGGCCCTGAAGCAGGACTGGTCGCCGGCCACCGACGAGCTCGGCGTCGTCGACGCGTCCCTGCTGCTCGGCGAGGCCGTCGTCACCGACCAGACCTACAGCGTGGCCGAGGAGATCGTCATCCGCATCGAGGACGAGCGCGGCCGCGAGGCCCACAGCTCCGTCATCAGCGTGGTGCCGATGGGCGTGACCTACGAGATCGTCGCCCCCGACACGGTGACCGCCGGCGAGCCCTGGCCGCTGGAGGTGCGCCGGGTGGACACCATCACCGGCCGCCTGGTGGTGGGCTACGACGAGATCTTCGACGTCACCGCCATCAACGCCTGGTCCGGCGCGCCGCGCCCCGACGCCGGCCTCACGCCGTCGGGCCTGCTGCGCTACACCTACGGCACGACCATCGGCGGCGCCCTGGTCCTGAGCGACCAGAGCTACGACCGCGCCGAGTCCATCTACCTGAGGGTGACCGACGAGACCGGCGGCGACGTGCTGAGCCACGTCATCACCGTGCGCGCCGCCGCGGCCCAGAGCTTCTCGGTGGCCATGGAGGAGCTCGACGGCACGGCCCTGGACCGGGTCCTGCGCCCGGACCAGCAGGTCCGCGCCGTGGTCCTCGCCGTGGACCAGGGCGGCAATCCCTCGCCCGGCGCCCAGGTGACGTTCTCGGTGATGAGCGGCGACGCCTCCCTCGGCCCGAGCCGCTCCGGGTCGGACGAGTCCGTCACCGATCTCTACGGCCTGGCCGGGATGACCCTGCAGACCACCGAATACGGCGAGCACAGCGTGATGCTGCGCGTGCAGGTGGACGACCTGCCCTACGAGGAGATCCTGGTCGACGTGGCCGGACCGCCCGTCACCACGCCGTCCTACACGGGCGTCGCCGACGCGCATCTCGACGGCTGGTACCTCACCTTCGACACCCTGATCGCCCTGGACGCCGTCGCCGGCGTCCCCGAGATGGAGTGCACCGTCTACTTCGACATCGACGGCCAGGACGGCGCCGCGCCGTACACGCCGTACGAGGATCCCTTCACCCTGGGCGATCTCGTCGCCGAGGAACCCGGCGTTCATGTTCTCCGCTTCTATGCCGAAGAGGACGGGGGAACCCGGGAGCTGCTCCGCACCGTGAACGTCTACACGTCGCAGAGCCTCGATCTCGAACAGCCCATCACCAACCGTCCGAACCCGTTCCGCGCGGGCCAGGGCACCACGCGGATCATGTTCGCGCCGACCGGCAGCGGTACGGCGACGATCACCATCTACGACCTCTACGGGTCCGTGGTGATGATCGAACAGATGGACGTGACCGCCGGCGTGGAGACCTTCCTCGAGTGGGACGGCCGCAACGACGCCGGATACGTGGTGGGCAACGGGGGCTACATCTGCCGGGTGACCGGCCCGGGCTTCGACCTCCGCCGCAAGATCGCGGTGGTGAAATAGGAGATGGCCATGGCACGCCACAGCAACGACACCTCGATCCGACACCTGCGTGGTCTCCGCCACGTCCTGCTGCTCTGCGCGCTGACGGCCCTGGCCGGGCCGGCGGCCGAG
>CAZSNA010000072.1:0-18310 GCA_964607825.1 uncultured Fibrobacteraceae bacterium
CCGCTCGCGCAGGTCGGCCGGCAGCCAGCGCCGGCCTGGATCCACGATGGACAGCAGGTGGTGGCTCGGCCGGGGCGCCTCGCCCCAGGACAGGGTCGGCCGTCCGTCGGCGTCGACCAGCGTCGGGCCGCAGGCGCCGGCGCCCGGCGTGTCGTCCAGGAACGCGCTCAGGGCGGCCAGGGCGCCGGGCTCGCAGACGGTGTCGGGGTTCAGCAGCAGCAGGTGGCGTCCGCGGGCCTCGGCCAGCGCCCGGTTGTTGGCCCGCGCGAAGCCCAGGTTGGCGCCCGTCTCGATCAGGCGCACGGCGGGGAACTCGTCCCGCACCATGTCGGCCGAACCGTCCGCCGAGGCGTTGTCCGCCACCAGGATCTCGTGGGAGAGGTCGCCGCAGCCGGCCGGCACCGCGGCGAGGCAGTCGCGCAGCAGCTCGCGCGTGTTCCAGCTGACGACGATGACCGAGAGGTCGCACATGCTACTTGCGGCTGGCGCGCCGCAGGGCGTCCTGTTCCGCGGGCGTGAGGCTGTCCAGTCCCTCGCGGGAGATCTTCTCCAGGATGCGGTCCACCTCGTCGCGGTTCACCGGGCCGCCCGTGTCCGCGGAGCCGTTGCCGGGCTTGCGGTCCTTGACGACGCGGAAGCGCGAGCCCGCCCGGCGCCTGCGGACGCCCCGCACCAGCCCGTCGATCCACTTGCGGCCACCGCGCAGGTAGAGGTAGCCGAAGAGCAGCCCGCCCAGGTGGGCCAGGTGCCCGACGCTGTCGGCCTGCCAGATGGACAGCAGCTCGAAGACGCCGATACCCAGCACGAACCACTTGGCCTTCACCGGGAACAGGAAGTACAGAATGATCCGCCGGTCGGGGAACAGCAGACCGTAGGCCAGCAGCACGCCGAAGCAGGCGCCCGAGGCGCCGACCAGGGGG
This sequence comes from uncultured Fibrobacteraceae bacterium, assembly GCA_964607825.1. GTDB lineage: Bacteria > Krumholzibacteriota > Krumholzibacteriia > LZORAL124-64-63 > LZORAL124-64-63 > JAHIYU01. Next base: position 921 of record CAZSNA010000072.1, read on the forward strand.
ATGTACGCCGTCCGCGCCTCGATCAGGGGCATCAGCAGCACGTAGACGAGGCCCGCGCCGATCCCGGTGGTGAAGTAGTACTGCAGGAAGCCGCGACGGCCCCAGAGCGAGGACAGCTCCGAGCCGAACATCCACAGGATGAACATGTTCCAGAACATGTGGAAGAAGCCGCCGTGCAGGAACATGTAGGTGGCGAACTGCCACACGTGCAGCCCCGCCACGGCCTTGCTGGGGACCAGGCCGAAGAAGCGGTCGAACCAGATCCGCGCGTCGCTGTGGCCCATCAGGGATTGCAGGACGTAAACGACGACGTTCGCGATCAGCAGCAGCTTGACGGTCTGGGACATGGGCGGGCCGAAGCCGCCCACTCTGGTGCCGAAACCCTGGCGCAACGGGAGCCTCCTCGGGGGTGGGGTCGTTCCCGGCCAACCTACAGGAGATCATCGGCCTTGGCACGCGGGAATTCAGGGTAAAATAAAGGGCGGAGACTCCGGTCCCCGCCCCATTCGTGTCGGAAAAAAGGGCGGGGACCGGAGTCCCCGCCCTCGTCGGTCGCGTGTCCGTCCGCCTAGCGGAAGACGGCGTCCATGGCCGCGGCCGCCTCGGGGGTCAGCAGCGGACCGTCGCCCAGGGCCTTCGTCGGGGCGATTCCGTAGAACGGATCCCAGGTGATGGCCGCGAGCGGGATCTGCGGCACGTCGGTGCCCAGCTCGGCGTTGATCACGTCGATCATGCCGTTGGCCACCAGGGCGTAGCCGCGGTTGTTGGGGTGGATGCCGTCGAGCGAGAAGTAGGTCGTGGCCGCGGCCGTGGCCACGTCCAGACCGCCGCCGAGCAGCGCCAGGAAGTGGGCGCCCTCGGTGTTCGGGTCGAGCCCCGCCAGCACGGCGTTGGCGTCGTAGAGCACCACGTTGTCGCGGGCGGCCACCTCGGCGGCGATGGCGGCGTTGTACTCCGTCACCGCCGTGCCGACCTCGTCGACCTCGGCCTGGGTGAGCGTGTACTCCGCGGGGAGCGGCAGGGGGCCGCCGGCTCCCAGGTAGCTCAGGGCCGGGAAGCGCACGTAGACGGCCTCTTCCACGGTGGGGATGGCCCCGCCGGCCATCACGTCGAACAGGGCCTTGGGCACGAAGTACGGCGCGTTGGCGATGCTCGGGACGTTGCCGACCACGATCAGCGGCGTGTAGCCGTGCCGCGTCTCGACGCCGTCGGTCAACCGATCGAGCAGGGCCGTGTACATGACCGCGAAGGCGGCCGGCGGCGTGATGGTGACGCCGATCACGGGCGTGCCCGAGGTGGCGCCGCCGAGGATGTCGTTGTTGCCGATCCAGCAGGTCATGATCTTGGGTCCCAGGGCGATGGCCTGGTCCGCCATGTTCACGTTGCCGAAGGTCGGGTTGCGCAGGATGAAGTCGAAGTAGCTGTTGCCGGGCACCTGGCTGGTGGACGAGTCCAGGGCGTTGGTGACGTCCAGGGTGGTCGCGCCGGGCACGCCCAGGTTGTTGTAGGGGACCGGCCACAGGGCGGCCGCCAGCAGGGTCGCCTGCACGTCGGCCAGGGGCGTGACGCCGGCCAGGCTGACGCTCGCGCCGTCGAAGCGCAGCACGCCGGCCACCAGCGACGGGTCGCCCGTGTCGCTGGTGCCGATGCCCGGGAAGTTGATCATCGGCTGCATCCAGTTCTCCTGGGTGAAGCCGAACGACGCCGCCAGCAGCTGCGGGAAGCTGTTGACCTGTCCGTTCATCACCAGGCCGCCGTCCATGTAGCCCGCGGTCAGGCTGTTGCCGATGCAGGCGAAGTCCTGGAAGTGCTCGGCCCCGTACAGGGTGTAGTCGAGCGTGACGGATTGAGGCGTGTCCTGGGAGCAGCCCGAGAACAGGAGGGCCGTCAGGGCCACGCCGATCAGGATCTTGTTGAGCTTGGTCATGGCAGTCCTCCCTTCCTAGAAGTGGTAGCTGATGCCCACGCCGAAGATGTCGGCGTACGAATCGTAGGAACCGGCCGGGTTCGGATACGGACCGAGCCCGTACTCCTCCATCTCGTGAGGGAAGACCTGCTGGCGGCCGTCCACCACGTTGGTCCGCTCCTCGAAGTTCACGCCCATGTAGCAGCCGGTCACGGTGATGCGGTCGTTGACGGCGTACTGCACGCCGAAGCTGAAGTCGTCGCGGTTGGAGTCGGGGAGCAGCGGGCTCATGGACTCCACCGGCTGCGGCGACTTGTCGCGCACGTAGCCGCCCATCAGGAGCAGGTCCTCGTTGACCTTGTACTCGGCGCCGATGCGGAGCTGCCAGACGTCCTCGTAGGCCTCGGGGATGGTCTCGTTCAGCAGCTCGTTGCCGAAGTCCAGGGCCAGCTCGTCGAAGTGGCCCCAGCCGAAGTGGACCGCGTTGAATTCCAGGCGGAGCTGATCGGTGAAGCTGTAGGACGCGCCCAGGCTCAGCATGTGCGGCAGGCGCAGCTCGGTGCTGCCGGTGTGTTCGTCGCCGCCGAGGCCCGCGATCAGGGCGTCCACGTTGGCCTCCAGCGCCGCCGGCGCGATGTTCTCCAGCGTCAGGGTGCCCTCGGGGATCTGCATCGACTTCTTGCCGTGGTACATGACGCCGAAGCTCAGCTTGTCGCTGGCCTTGATCAGGGCGCCCGCCGAGGGCGTGAAGTTGAAGTCGCTGTGGCCCTCGATGGTCACGTCCACCACGTCGTAGCTGGCGTTGTTGCCGCCGAAGTCCGTCAGCATGCGCCGGTTCAGCTCGATGGCCGTGTGGGCGATGTCGACGCCGAAGCTCAGGGCCACGTCCTCGTCCACCTTCCAGGCCACCGCCGGGGTGACGTAGACGGTGGCCAGATCGACGTTGTAGCTCACGGCGCGGCCGACCCAGTTGTCCGGGTCGTCCCACTTGACGCCCAGCCCGAAGGGGGCGTAGAGGCCGATGCCCCAGGTCAGGTCGCCCAGGTTCTGGTAGTAGTAGGCGCCCGGGATGGGGAAGGTCTGGTCCGCGGTCTTGCCCTGGGCGGGATCGCTCCCGTCCGTGGGCATGGCGCCCGTGAATTCCGCCGCCGGAATGATGGGCATCAGGTTCAGGTCCAGGGCCGAGCCCTCGAGGAAGGCCAGGCCGGCCGGATTGTAGAAGATGGCCGAGCCGTCGTCCGCCGTGGCGGTGAACGCGCCGCCGAGGGCGGTGGCCCGCGCGCCGGCCTCGTAGATGTTGAAGCCAGCGCCTTGCGCGGCTCCGGCTCCGAGCAGGCACAGCACGCCCGCCAGCAGGAGCAGTCTCTTGATACCTTCCATCGCGCCTCCTTTGACTTGCGCCGCCGGACGGGACGCCGTCCGGTAGGGGGGTGGGGAGTGAGACGGTTTCGAATGTGGTTTTTCCGCGAACCGTCCGACTCTACCACACGAACTCGCGGCACCATACAGGTATTTCACACCTCCCGGACGTGAAAAGGCCCCCCGCCCATGGCGGGAGGCCCTTGTCCGACAAGAGGATGCGGCTCAGCCGGTCTTCGCCGGCCAGCTCCGCAGGCGGTCCGTGATCCAGGCCGCCGTGATCAGCGCCAGCATCAGCAGGCTGCCGATGTAGACCCAGTCGGGCACCCGGGCGGCGTCGCCCTGGGCGTAGCTGTGCAACCCGCTGAGGAAGTAGTTCACCCCGAAATAGGTCATGACCACCGAGGCGATGCCGGCGAAGCCCGCCGTCGCCAGCACCAGCGGCCGGTTCAGGGCGGGGATCCAGCGGAAATGGATGGCGACGGCGTAGACCAGGATCGTGACCAGGCTCCAGGTCTCCTTGGGATCCCAGCCCCAGTAGCGGCCCCAGGACTCGTTGGCCCAGATGCCGCCCAGGAAGGTGCCGATGCTCAGCAGCCCGAGCCCGGTCACCAGCACCCGGAACTGGAGACGGTCCAGCTTGAGGACGGCGTCGTGCACGTGGGGCCGCGCCGGGCTCTTGAGCAGGTGCAGGATCAGGATCAGCCCGCCCAGCAGCGAGCCCAGACCCAGGAAACCGTAGCTGCCGGTGATCACCGTCACGTGGATGATCAGCCAGTAGGAGGCCAGCACCGGGACCAGCGGCCCGATGGCCGGGTCGAAGGTCGACAGCATGGCCACCGACAGGACCACCGTGGTCAGCAGGGCCGAGACGCCCGCCGCCGAGCCGCGCCGGTCGCGCAGCTCGAAGATCACGCCGGCGATGGCCGTGGCCAGGGCGATGAAGATCAGCGACTCGTAGCCGTTGCTCAGGGGCGCGCGCCCCGAGGCGATCCAGCGCAGCACGAAGGCGTACAGGTGGTAGGCGGTCGCCGCGTAGTAGACCAGCAGGCCCACCGCGTAGAGGGGATGACGCCAGGGGTAGGGCTCCCCGCCGCGCCGGCCCAGGCCCCAGAAGAAGGCGGTCAGCAGCAGCAGGAAGGCCACCAGGTAGGGCAGGGTCACGTTGCGGAAGGGATGGTTGCGGTTCAGCCACAGCTCCGCGTCGAGGGCCGGGCCGCCGGGCAGCACGTCGGCGCCGTGGGTCGTCTGCAGGGAGCGCACCTGCGCCAGGGCCGTCCGCAGGCGGATGTTGTCCATGTCGCGCAGGGCCAAGGCCAGGTCGTCGGCGGCCGCGCGGATCTCCACGGGCAGGTCGTCGGACCTGACCCCGGCCAGGTCCGTCCAGGCGTCCGCCGCGTCGCCGGGGATGGGGAAGACCTTCATCCCGCCCCCGTTGATCACGTTCCAGAAGATGTTGAAGCGCTCGTCCATCTTCAGGAGCTTGCGCTGCACCTTGGTGCGGCGGCCGTCGGGGGTGCGCAGGGCCTCGCGGACCTGGTCGGCCAGCACGTAGGACTGGCCGTCGATCAGGCTGGCCGCGCTGACCCAGACCGCCTTGCCCGAGGAGCCGAAGTGGGCCTCGCCACGGTCGGGGTCGATGCCGAGCATGTCCTTGACGCCCGGGTGCTTCACGTAGATGCAGGGGTACCCGTACCAGAAGCTCGGGTGGGCCTGCCAGCTCAGGTACAGGTCGATGGGATCCCAGCCCTCGAAGTGCTCGCGCTTGGCGACCTTCATCACCACTTCGCGGGCGTGGGTGTCCATGGGTTTCATGCGGCCGCGGAAGTCCTGCAGGGCCAGGTCGCGGGCCGCGTCGCGGTTGGCGTCGTCCAGGAAGTTGAAGCGCGGGGCCGCGGGGCCGTGGTCGTGGCCGTCGCCGGGATGGTGCTCGGCCTGCTGGGCGGCGGCGGGCGCGGCGGCCAGGGCGAGCAGCAGGAGCGTCGAGATGATCGTCCGGATCGTCAGGCGGCTCATGACGCCCTCCCTTCGTCGGCGGTCCGTCGGGACGGCCAGATCAGGTCGCGCAGCAGGATCAGCAGGAAGCCCAGGGTCAGCAGCCCGTAGCCCAGGTAGGTGGGCAGCTTGCCGGGGTCGTAGTTGACCGACAGCACCGTGCCCAGCTCGTCCGGGTCGTAGGAGGACTGGAAGTGCTTGTAGCCGCGGTGGGTCAGGGGATGGTTCATCCAGATGCGCGCCGGACGGCCCTCGACCCCCAGCTCGGGATCGTGGAGCCGCACGTGGCTCTCGTAGCTCGCGGGGTTGCGGCTGCCCGGGTAGTTGAGCAGCAGGAAGTCGTCCAGGTGGATCGAGTAGGGCAGGTCGATGACGATGGGGGCGAGGCGGAGCCGGGCGCTGTGTCCGCCGACTTCCACCCGCTCGCCGCGTTCGACGTTCTCGATCACGATGGCCTCGGCGCGGTCGCCGTCGGGGCCGGTCACCGCCAGGCGCGCGGCTGCGGGGGCGCGCTCGTCCTGGCTCAGGGCGGGCTGGGCCTGGACGTGGTCCAGGGCCTCGCGCACCAGGAAGGCCGGGCCGTCGCCTCCGCCGCGGTACACGGTCTCGGCTCCGATCGCGAAGACCTCGCCGGCCGGCAGGTCCTGCTGCGCCGAGTCATCGGCCATGTCCATGGCGGCCAGGGGCAGCGAGGCGCGGGCCACCAGGGCGCCGTCCGCGTCCCGGCCGAAGGTCACGCCCCGCTCGAACTGGTAGAGGATGTCGAGCTCGGGGAAGGCCTCCTCGCCGCCGCTGTGGCCCATGGAGAACTCGGGGTGGTAGGCGAAGAGGACCTTCTCGCCGGTGCGGCCGTCCGGCGCCGTCACGCCCACGCGGATCATGGGGTTGCGCAGCTCGCCGTGGTAGTCGGTGCCGGCGCCCACGCGGAAGTCGGACTGGAACTCGGTCAGGGTGAAGCGCCAGTCGCCGGCGGTGAACTCGGCCGGCAGGGCGTCGGGCACGTCGAAGCTCGCGGCGTCCCCGTCGGCGCGGACCCGCACGCGGCCCCAGGGGGCCAGGCCCGACGACTCGGGCAACGGGGCGTCCAGGTAGCGCATGGCCAGGCCGCCGAAGGTCCGGCGCTCGTCCTCGAGCAGGAAGACCTCCTCGACGCCCGCCTCGTCGCTCAGCGCCAACCGCAGGGCCGCGGGGCCGGAGTCGGCGGGCTGCAGGCGCTCGGCGAAGCGGGGCCAGTACTCGTCCACCGACACGGTCCAGCGCGCGCCGCCGGCCTCGAGCGTCCGCTCGATGCCCGCGGGGCCCGGCTTGTAGAGACGCACCGGGAAGGTGACGTTCTCGCCGTCCACCTCGAGCTGCACGTGGGTCTCCCGCGAGTACATGAAGTCGGACGACTTGCCCTCGCGGATGGGCATCACGCCCTCGAAGCCCCCGTAGCGGGTGATCGCCGCGGCCACCAGGATCCAGATGACCGATGCGTGGACCACCACCGAGCCGTACTGGCGCGGCTTGTAGGGCGCGCGGGCGAAGAGGGTGATCAGGAGATTCAGGATCATCAATCCGAGCACGATCTCGAACCAGCGGGCGTTGTAGACCAGGTCCCGGGCGCCCTCGGCGCCGTACTGGTTCTCGATGAAGGTGGCCTTGGCGATGGCGATCGCGAAGATCACCAGCAGCACGATGCTCAGGCGCAGGGAGGCCAGGGCCCGGATCGGGGGCAGACGCAGGATTGAATTCACGGTCACCGTCCGTGCGGGAGTGGAGAGGCGCCGGCCATGCGGGCGGCCGGCGGTGACTCGGGTCGAGGGCCGAACGACCATCATAAGGTATATCGGTCCATGAACAAGACAAGACCGCTCTGAGCTTGACGGGGTCCGCCAAGAAGATTATCTACAGGTATGTAATTATCAAGTCCATATCCTCCGCGGATCGGGGAATGACGTGTTCAAGACCGAGACCCGCTACGCCCTCCACGCCGTGACCGTCCTGGCCCGCGCCGACGGCCTGGTCTCCAACGGCGACCTGTCCGCCCGGCTCGAGCTGTCCCTGCCCATGGTCGCCAAGATCCTCAACCGCCTGGTCCAGGCGGGGCTGGTGACCGGTCGTCGCGGCCCCGGCGGCGGCTACGCCCTGGCCCGGCCGGCCGAGGAGATCCGCCTGCGCGAGGTGGTGGCGCCCACCGAGGGGGCGGCCTGGGGAGAGGGCTGCCTGATGGGTCTGCCCCAGTGCGACGACGCCAATCCCTGCGCCCTGCATCCCGCCTGGCTCCAGCTCCGCACCCGCATCCTGGACATGCTCGACGCGCGCACCGTGCGCGAGATGGCCGACGGCACCGTCGACCTCGAACTCCGCGTGGAGGGGAACGATGATTTTCCGCAGGCCTGACGCCGCCGAGCGTTTCGCCCGCGCCAAGCGCAAGGCCCTGGTCTTCCGCTCGCGGCCCCGCTCGGCCCTGCGCGCCCGCCGCGCCGTCCAGCTCGCGACCACGGTCGTGGTCCTGCTGATCGGCTACCGCTTCGCCGACTGGGTCGGGCGCCTCGAACGGCTCGAGGCGGGCGGGGTGCGCCCGCCGGGCGTCGAGGGTTTCCTGCCCATCTCCGCCATGATCAGCCTGCGGCACTGGTTCGAGAGCGGCGAGTTCTCCATGATCCATCCGGCCGGTCTGGTCATCTTCGGGCTGGCCTGCCTCACGGCGCTGCTGCTCAAGAAGGCCTTCTGCGCCTGGCTCTGTCCGGTGGGCCTGCTGGCCGAGGGGCTGGCGCGGCTGTCGCATCGCCTCTTCCGGCGGCGCATCAAGCTGCCGTCCTGGCTGGACGTGCCCCTGCGCGGGCTGAAGTACCTGCTGGCGGCCTACTTCGTGTGGGCGGTCTTCGTGCAGATGGACGCCCGCGAGATCGCCGTCTTCCTCGGCTCGCCCTACAACAAGGTGGCCGACGTGAAGATGCTCCACTTCTTCACCCGCATGTCGACGCTCACCGCCCAGGTCCTCGGCGCGCTGGTGATCCTGTCGGTGGTGGTGCCCTATTTCTGGTGCCGCTTCCTCTGTCCCTACGGCGCCCTGCTGGGCGTGCTGTCGACCCTGTCCCCCCTGAAGGTGGTGCGCCGCGCGCCGGACTGCACCGACTGCGGCCAGTGCGCCGCGGTCTGCCCCTCGTTCCTGGACGTGGACCGCAAGGACCGCGTCGACGATCCCGAATGCACCGGCTGCCTCGAATGCGTGGCCGGCTGCCCGGCCCCCGGCGCGCTGGAAGTGCGTCCTGTCGTCGGCTGGCGCGGGCGAGTGCGCCCGGCGGTCTTCGCCGTCTCCGTGGTCCTGCTGTTCTTCGGGGGGATCGGCGTGGCCAAGTGGATCGACCGCTGGGAGACCGGGATCACCCGAGCGGAATTCCAGACGCGGGTGCAGGAGCTGGATCATCCCAAGTACCACCACGCCCGCGGCCAGGTCCCAGAATACGGGCCGGGCGACTAGGCGCGAACTGCGTCATTTGTAATCACGACAACGAGATACGCATCATGAGATATTTTGCGCGCAAAATGTTGACAAAACTATATATGTATCTAGCTTGTACGCGATTGATTTAGTCCTGATTGGAGCGAGCCATGAAGATCATGAAGGCGGACGAGCAGGCCCTGCGCATCGCGGCGTGCCTGGCGCGACGCGGGGAGCAGATGACCCTGGCCGGGATCGCCGAGGCGGAACGCCTGCCCCAGCCCATGGTGACCAAGCTGCTGGTCCGCCTGCGTCGAGGCGGCGTGGTGCGGACGATCCGCGGTCGGAACGGCGGCTACGAGCTGGCCCGTCCGTCCGACCGCATCAGCGTGGCCGACGTGCTGCGCGCGCTGGGCAAGCCCCTGCTGGAGGGGGCCGGCTGCACGCCCGAAGCGCCCCTGGACGAGGTGTGCCCCCACGCGGAGGACTGCGGCCTGCGCCCGGTCTGGGGCGTAGTCGCCGACCGCATCGCCGCCGTACTGGAGAACACCAGCCTCGCCGATCTGACCGGTCGCGAGCAGCTGGTGGAGCTCCGGCTGCTCGAGATGAAGAGTTGAACCGGACGGGCGCCCCGGCGCCTTCGACCGGCCGCCCCCGGGGCGGCCCGAGGAGATGGACATGACGAACAAGGACCGGGTGGTCTTCGCCTGCCGCGATCTGCGGGCGAGCATCGACGGCAAGGAGATCGTGCGCGGCGTGGACCTGGAGATCCGCGCCGGCGAGACCCACGCCCTGATGGGTCCCAACGGGTCGGGCAAGTCGACCCTGGCGTCGGCGCTGATGGGCCATCCGGCCTACGAGGTCAGCGGCGAGATCCGGCTCGACGGCCGTCGCGTCGACGAGCTGCCGCCCCACGAGCGCGCCCGCCTGGGCCTGTTCCTGGGCTTCCAGTATCCGGTGGCCGTGCCCGGCGTCTCGGTCGCCAACTTCCTGCGCGCGGCCCTGTCGGCCCGCCGCGGCGAGGACGTGCCCGTGCGGGCGTTCCGCAAGGAGATGGAGGCGGCCTTTTCGCAGCTCGGCGTGAAGCGCGACTTCGCGTCCCGCTACCTCAACGACGGCTTCAGCGGCGGCGAGAAGAAGCGCCTGGAGATCCTGCAGATGCTCATGCTGCAGCCGTCCTTCGCCCTGCTGGACGAGACCGACTCGGGCCTGGACATCGACGCCCTGAAGGTCGTCTCCGACGGCGTGGTCGAGGCGGCCGGCGGCGAGGCCGGCGTGCTGCTGGTCACCCATTACCAGCGCATCCTCGACTACGTGAAGCCCGACCACGTGCACGTCTTCATGGACGGCGCCATCGTGCGCTCGGGCGGCCCGGAGCTGGCGCTGGAGCTGGAGGCGCGGGGCTACGACTGGATCGCCGGACGCGCCGTCGACGAGGGGAGCGCCGCATGAGCGCCGAGGCCCAGCTCAGCCGTCTCAACCAGGACTACGCCGAGCGCTACGGTTTCCACGATCCCGAGGACTACTTCCTCAAGGCGCCCAAGGGCGTCGACCACGAGGTCGTGGAGATGATCTCCCGCAAGAAGGGCGAGCCCGAGTGGATGCGCGCGCTGCGCCACAAGGCCCTCGACATCTTCTTCGACAAGCCCATGCCCCGCTGGGGCAACACGGAGATGCTCGCCGACATCGACTTCGACGACATCCACTACTACATCAAGCCCAAGGGCGAGCAGGCCCGCGACTGGGACGACGTGCCCGAGGGCATCAAGAACACCTTCGACCGCCTGGGCGTGCCCGAGGCCGAGCGCAAGTTCCTCGCGGGGGTGACCGCCCAGTACGAGAGCGAGGTCGTCTACCATTCCATCGAGGAATCCCTGGCGGAGCAGGGCGTCCTGTTCATGGACATGGATTCGGCCCTGCGCGAGCACCCCGAGATCGTGCGCAAGTACTTCGGGACGGTCATCCCCACCCGCGACAACAAGTTCTCGGCCCTGAACTCCGCGGTGTGGTCGGGCGGCTCGTTCATCTACGTGCCGAAGAACACGAAGGTGGAGATCCCGCTGCAGGCCTACTTCCGCATCAACGCCGAGAACATGGGCCAGTTCGAGCGCACGCTGATCATCGCCGACGAGGGCAGCAGCGTGCACTACATCGAGGGCTGCACGGCCCCGACCTACTCCTCGGACTCGCTGCACTCGGCGGTGGTGGAGCTGGTGGCGCTCAAGGGCGCGCACATCCGCTACACGACCATCCAGAACTGGTCGACCAACGTCTACAACCTGGTGACCAAGCGGGCCCACGCCCACGAGGACGCCGTGGTGGAGTGGGTCGACGGCAACCTCGGTTCGAAGCTGACCATGAAGTACCCGGCCATCGTGCTCAAGGGGCCGCGGGCCCACGGGGAGGTGCTCTCGATCGCCTTCGCCGGCGACGGCCAGCACCAGGACGCCGGCGCCAAGATGATCCACGCCGCGCCCGACACCAGCTCGCGCATCGTCAGCAAGAGCGTCAGCAAGGACGACGGCCGTTCCTCGTACCGCGGCCTGGTCAAGGTGGGCCGCAACTGCACGGGCTGCCGCACCAGCGTGGAATGCGACGCGCTGCTGATCGGCGAGCGGGCGCGCTCGGACACCTACCCGACCATGGACGTCGCCGAGCGCGACGTGCGCGTGGAGCACGAGGCGCGGGTCTCGAAGGTGGGCGAGGAACAGCTCTTCTACCTGCAGAGCCGCGGCCTCGACGAGGACCAGGCCCGCCTGATGATCGTCAACGGCTTCATCGAGCCGTTCGTCAAGGAGCTGCCCATGGAATACGCCGTGGAACTGAACCGGCTGATCGAGCTGGAGATGGAGGGATCCGTTGGATAGCGCCGCCGTCCGCGACGCCGCGATCGAGGGCCTGCCCGCCCCCGCGAGCGTCGACCGCCTGTCCCGCCTGCTGCGCGAGGACGAGCCCCTGCTGGCCGAGCGCCGCGCCGCCTACGCGCGGCTGCGGTCCGCGCCGTGGCCCGACCGGGTCCGGCACGTCTGGTCGTTCAGCGATCCGACGCAGCTGCTGCCCGCCGACGAGACGCCCGTGCGTCCCGGTCCGGCCGAGTTCGCCCGGCCCGACGGCGTGGCCGCCCGCGTGGTGCTGCGTCCCGGCGCCGTCCCCGCGGTGACGCTGTCGCGGACGGCCCGCGAGGCCGGCCTGACCGCGACGTCTCTCGCGGGGTTCATGGACGTGAGCCATCCGGTCGAGCCGACCGGGAGCGATCCGTCGCCCTTCTTCCACGCGCTGAACGACGCGCTCTGGAACTGCGGCGTGCGGCTGGCGCTGCCCGCCGGCGTCCGCCTGGACGGTCCCGTCCTGGTGACCGTGCGCGCCGATACGGCGGCCGTCCTGCCGCGCCTGGTCGTCGAGGTCGGCGAGGGGGCGGAACTGGCCGTGGTGGAGGAGCACGTCGGCGGCCTGGTCGACACCCGCGTGGTGGGGCGCACCGAACTGCACGCCCGCGAGGCTTCTCGACTGACCCACGTGCTGGTGCAGCGCTGGGAGGCCGGCGTGCACGGGCATCTCACCGCCCGCGGCTGGGCCGGTCGCGACGCCGCGCTGCGAACCGTCTTCGCCACCCTCGGCGGCGAGCGCGTCAAGGCTGAGTTCGTCACCGACCTGGGCGGCCCCGGCGCGCACAGCGCCATGCACGGCGTGGCTCTCGGCGGCGGTCTCCAGCGCTTCGACCATCACACGCGCCACCGGCATCTGAGCGAACGCACCACCAGCGACATCGACTTCAAGGCCGTGGCCGACGGCGCCGCCCGCAGCAGCTACACCGGCCTGATCCGCATCGAGGAGACGGCGACCGGCTGCGAGGCCTTCCAGGAGAACCGCAACCTGTTGCTGGACGACGCCGCGCGCGCCGACTCGATCCCCGAGCTGGAGATCCTCAACGAGGAGGTATCCTGCAGCCACGGCGCCACGGTGGCGCCGATCGACCGGGAACAGCTCTTCTACCTGCAGAGCCGCGGCCTGGACCCCGACGCCGCCCTGCGCCTGGCGGTGCGCGGCTTCCTCGCCGACACGCTGGACCGTCTGCCCGACACCGTCCGCGAGACCGTGGCGGACCTGGTGGCCGCCCGGCTCGACGACCTGCGGGGGAGGGCGGCATGAAGACCGACCTGCATTTCCTCAAGGGGCCGGCCGGCGCGGAGACCTGTTCCGGCCAGGCGGGCGACTGCGAGCGCTGCGGCGCGATCCTCGCCGAGCGCTTTCCGGCCCTGAGGCGCACGGTGAACGGCCGGCCGCTGACCTACCTGGACAGCGCGGCCACCGCCCAGAAGCCCGAGGCGGTCATCGCCGCCGAGGCCGGCTACTACCGCCGCCACAACGCCAACGTCCACCGGGGCATGCACACCCTGGCGGCCGAGGCCACCGACCTCTACGAGTCCTGCCGCGGCCGTGTCGCCCGCTTCCTGGGGGTGTCCCGGCCCGAGCAGGTGGTGATCACCGGCGGCACCACCGACGCCCTGAACCTGGCGGCCTTCGGCCTGCGCCACCGCCTGGATCCGGGCGACGAGATCCTGCTGACCGAGATGGAGCACCACGCCAACCTCGTGCCCTGGATCCGCCTGGCCCGCGAGGTGGGACTGCGCCTGCGTCACATCCCCGTGCGCGACGACGGCGCGCTCGACCTGGACCGGCTGCCGGAGCTGCTGAGCGACCGCACGCGCGTGGTCTCGCTGACCCACGTCTCCAACGTGCTGGGCACCGTCAACCCGGTGGCCGAGATCGCCGACGCCGCCCATCGCCGCGGTGCGGTGGTGATCGTGGACGCGGCCCAGAGCGTGGGACACCTGCCGGTGGATTTCGCGGCGCTCGGCGCCGACCTGCTGGCCTTCTCGGCCCACAAGGCCTACGGGCCCATGGGGCTGGGCTTCCTGGCGGGCACGCCGGAGGCCCTCGCCGACCTGGAGCCCGTGCGCTTCGGCGGCGAGATGATCGAGACGGTCACGCTGGACGAGGCCACCTGGGCCGACGTGCCCCACCGGTTCGAGGCCGGCACGCCGAACGTGGCCGCGGCCGCGGCCTTCCCCTCGGCCCTGGATCTGCTGGACGAGGCCACGCTCGAGCGCATCCGCACCCACGAGATCGAGCTCAACGCCTACGCCCTGGAGCGGCTGTCCGACCTCGGCGGCCTGCGCATCTTCGGGCCCGACGATCCCGCCGCTCGCGGCGGCCTGGTCGCCTTCCACGACGACGCGGTCCATCCCCACGACCTCGCCCAGCTGCTCGACGCCCGCGGCGTGGCCGTGCGCGCCGGGCACCACTGCGCCCAGCCCCTGCACCGCCGGCTCGGGGTGGTCGCCACCGCCCGCGCCTCCTTCGGCCTCTACAACTCGCACGACGATGTCGACGCCCTGGTCGACGCCCTGCGCCACGCCCGGGAGGTGTTCCTGTGAGCGACGGGATGGACGCCCTCTACCGCGAGGTGATCCTCGATCACCACCGCAGTCCGCGCGGCGCCGACGCGCTGCCCGACGCCGACCTGGAGGCCGAGGGCAGGAACCCCTCCTGCGGCGACGAGCTCGTCCTGCGCCTGAAGCTCGACGGCGACCGCGTGGCCGCCGTCCAGGCCGACACCCGCGGCTGCGCCATCGCCACGGCCAGCGGGTCGATCCTGGCCGAGCTGATCGGGGGCCGCACCCTCGACGAGGTGCGGCGACTGGCCGAGGCCTTCCGCGCCCACATGCACGCCGACGACGCGGAGCTGTCCGACGACCTCGACCCGGGCGACCTGGACGTGCTGACCGGCGTGCGCCGGTTCCCCGCGCGCATCAAGTGCGCCCTGCTGCCCTGGATGACCGTCCTGGAGGCCGTCGGCGCCCGCGCCGAGGGCCGCGACGCCGGCGTCTCGACCACCGAGGTGAACGCGTGACCCCACCGAGCCAGACCGTTCTCATCGAAGCCCTGCGGTCGGTGATCGACCCCGAGCTGAACCTCTCCATCGTGGACCTGGGCCTGCTGCGCGGCGTGGAGATCGATCCCGACGACGGCAACGTGCAGGTCGATCTCACCCTGACCAGTCCCATGTGCCCCATGGCGCCGCAGATCGTGCAGGCGACGCGGGACGCCGCGATGGGCGTCCCGGGCGTGCGGTCTTGTTTCGTGGATCTGGTGTGGAGTCCGCCGTGGGATCCGCGCACGGACGCGACGGACGACGTGAAGGCCGAGCTCGGGATCTGGGACTAGCGCCCGCCAGACCGGCGTGGGTCCCAGCCAAATCCTAGCTCTTGTTCAGCCCCTTGCGGATCCGCCGCAGCGTCACCGCGATCACGAACAGCAGCATGATGCCCGCGAACTCCAGCAGCCGGCCCGGCGTGTAGTCCAGGAACGCCAGGGTCTGGCCGTTGAGGTTGGCGGCCTTCTCGAACGCCGCGAGCACGAAGAGCAGCAGCGCCACCACGAAGAGGGTGCGGCTGAAGGCGCTCAGAAACGTCTCGAACCTCATGACGCCCCTCCTTCCTCGGCCCGGGCGGACCAGCCCGGTCCTCCGGGTATGGTGCGCACCTTCTCCAGCTTGATCTTCCAGGACCGGCGCTGCAGGGGGACGTGCGTCAGCGCGCCGGTGTCCTCGTTGAAGAACCACAGCTCGTAGTAGCCCGAGTCCTCGTACTTGGTGATCTCGATCAGCTCGCCCCAGGCGGCCGGGATCTCCTCGAAGGGGACCAGGCCCTCGTTGGGCTCATCGAGGGGACTGCAGGCGGCGACGGTCAGGAGGATCAGCAGCGGCAGGAGTAGGATCCGGATCATGTCCGCTCCTTTCGCGGGAGTGCGAAGCAACGGATTTCATGGTACCGGATTATCGAATGACGGTAAACCGGAATCGCAACCGGGCCGGAGCCGGGGGACGTCGCGTCAGTCCACCCACCTCGTCACCCAGATGTTCGTGTCCCCCGACCTGCTGTTGTGCCGGTTGCTGCCGAACACGAAGGTCTCGCCGTCGGGCGCCCACATGGGGAAGCCGTCGAAGCCCTCGCTGTAGGTGACCTGCTCCAGGTTCGCGCCGTCCAGGTCCACCAGCCACAGCTCGAACTCGCGGCCGCGGGGCAGAGGGTGGTTGCTCGAGAAGATGATCTTCTCGCCCGAGGGGTGGAAGAAGGGCCCGAAGGAGGCGCAGCCCAGGTCGGTGATCCGGCGCTGGTCGCTGCCGTCGGCGTTCATCACGAAGATCTCCATGCGCGAGGGACGCACCTTCTCGTCGGCGAGCAGGGCGCGGAACTCGTCCAGCTCGGGGCCCGGCTCGGGGTGGTGGCTGCGGTAGCAGATCTTCGAGCCGTCGGGGGAGAAGAAGGGGCCGCCGTCGTAGCCCGGGGTGTCGGTCAGGCGCGTCACGTTCCCGCCGTCGAGATCCATGGTGTAGATGTCCAGGTCGCCGTCGCGGGCCGAGGTGAAGACGATGGTCTCGCCGTCGGGGGAGACGGTGGCCTCGGCGTCGTAGCCGGGGGTGTCGGTCAGGCGGACCAGCTCGCCGGTGGCGAGCTCCAGGCGGAAGATGTCGTAGCTCGCGAAGAGGCCCCACACGTAGCCCTGGCTCATGTCGGGCGGCTCGGGGCAGTCGGGGCTCGCCAGGTGGGTGCTCGCGTAGACCACGTAGCGGTCGTCCTTCGTGAAGTAGGCGCAGGTGGTGCGGCCGGTGCCGCTGCTGAGCAGCTCCGGGTTCCCGCCGCCGACGGGCATCACCAAGATCTGGTCGCATTCGAAGGGCGGGCGCGTGGCCTGGAAGACCAGGCGCTGCGAATCGTAGCTGAAGTAGGCCTCGGCGTTCTCGCCGCCGTCGGTGAGCATGGTCAGCTCGGAGAAGTGGCGCTCCCGCGGGTCGGGGTCGTGGGTGCGGGGGAGCGGGCGGGCGTCGTCCGCGGCGAGGAGCGGAGCGGCGAGCGAGACGGCGAACAGCACGGCGAGCAGACGCGGGATCATGGCGGTCTCCTTGAAATCGGGAGCTTCTGTATCCGGATACCGATCGCCATAGTACACGCGCGCGTCCGCATCGGCCACCCGGCGGCTGGACACGACCCCGTCCACGTGCTTTGATGGTTCCCATGGAGACGTGTTTTCCCAGCCCGGCTGCCTAACCCCCGGTGTCGTTCCGATCCGGGGCACGGCGAAGGGCCGATACGGTCGCGCGGGAAACGGCGCGAACCGCTCCCGTGCTTGGAAGGAAGGCATGCGCACCCCGGACGACTGGTCCGCCGCCTCGGCGCGCGGATCGACGCCGCATACACCCCACGACGCCCTGATCGACCCCCTGGGCCGGCCGCTCAGGTACCTGCGCGTGTCCGTCACCGATCGCTGCGACCTGCGCTGCACCTACTGCATGCCCGCCGCGGGCCGTCCCCTGGTGCGTCACCGGGACGTGCTGCGCTACGAGGAGCTGATGAGGCTGGCGCGGGTGTTCGCGGACCTGGGCGTGCGCACGTTCCGGGTCACCGGGGGCGAGCCGCTGGTGCGGCGGGACGTGATCCGGTTCCTGCGGCGCCTGGGCCGGGTGGGCGGCGGGACCGAGGTGCGGCTGACGACCAACGGCCTGGGTCTGACCGGCCGCCTGGACGAGCTGCGCGCCGCGGGCGTGCGCCGCGTGAACCTGAGCCTCGACTCCCTGGACCGCGAGACCTACCGGCGCATCACCCGCCGCGACGCCCTGGACCGGGTGCGCCCCCTGCTGGA
>CAZSNA010000073.1:0-18120 GCA_964607825.1 uncultured Fibrobacteraceae bacterium
TGCCGGTGGGCCTGGCCGCCGGCGGCGGCGCCCCTGGGCTGATGCGCGACGAACGACTGCCCGGCGCGGGCCTCGCCCTGGCGCGGGTCGACTCCCTGGCGACCGACGCCGGCCGCCTGTACCTGCTGGGCGGCCGCGCCGTGGACCTGGTCTTCGTGGCCGGCCTCTCGGGCGGCGACGAGGTGCGCGCCTCGCTCGTCTACGACGGAGGCGCCCTCGCGGCGGACCCCGACCTGGACGTCTGGCTGACCCGCGCCGGCGAACAGGACCTGCCGGCCCCCGCCTCGGTGGTGCCCGGGGACCGCTGGCTGGCCCGCGACGTGCCCTTCCCCGCCACCCTGGAGCGCCGCGGCGCGCCCCGGCGTCCGCCCGAGCCGCTGGTGTCCGCCACCCTGGTGCTGACCCACCGCCGCGACGCCTGGTTCGCCGCCCTGCGCGGGCTCGACCTGTGGCTGATCGGCGCGCTGGCCCTGACGCTGCTGGGCGCGGTGCTGGCCTCGGCCGTCGCCGCGGCGCGGGTGACCCGTCCCCTGGCGCGGCTGACCGAGACCACCGCGACCCTCGACCTCGACCGGCTCGACGCCGACTTCCCCGTGGATCGCCGCGACGAGGTGGGTGTCCTGGCCCGCTTCATGGACGACATGGTGCGCCGCCTGCGCGCCGGCGTGGACCGTCTGCGCGGGGCCGAGCGGCGCGCCACCCTGGGCGACCTGGCCCGCCAGGTGAACCACGACGTGCGCAACGGCTTCCTGCCCATCCGCAACGTGGTGCGCCATCTGGGACGCGTGGCCCGCGAGGAGCCCGACCGCCTGCCCGGCGTGTTCCTCGAGCGCGAGTCGACCCTGGACGCCGGCCTGCGGCACCTGGAAGGCCTGGCCGGCGACTACCGCCGCCTGGCCGGCGAGCAGCCGCCGGAACCTGTGGACCCGGCGCCGCTGGTGCGCGCCGCCTGCGCGGGCTACCCGGTGGACGTGGACGCCCCGGCCGACGGCGTCCTGCCCCCGGTCTCGGTCAACCCCGACGCCCTGCGCCGCGTGCTGGGCAACCTGCTGCGCAACGCGCTCGAGAGCCTGGAGGGGGACGGCGCGGTGCGCGTGTCCGTCCGCCGCGAGGACGCCGACATCCGCATCGACGTGGCCGACGAAGGCTGCGGCCTGGCCCCCGAGCAGCTCGAGCGCGTGTTCGAGCCCTTCGTCACCACCAAGCCCGAGGGCAGCGGCCTGGGCCTGAGCGTCGTGCGCCGGCTGATGGCCGACGCGGGCGGCCGCGTGGAGGTCGACAGCGCGCCGGGGCGCGGCAGCGTCTTCACCCTGGTCTTTCCCCTCGCCGGACCGGAGGTCCGCCCATGAGCCGCGTCCTGATCGTCGACGACAACGCCGCCCTGCGCGAGCAGTACGCCTACGACCTGCACCGCGAGTGCGGCCACGAGATCCTGACGGCCGCCGACGGCGTGGAAGCCCTCGACCTGCTGGCCGCCGAGCCCGTCGACTGCGTGGTGCTGGACCTGGAGATGCCCCGGCTGGACGGCTTCGGCGTGCTGCGCGGGATGCAGGAGAAGGACCTCGATGCGCCGGTGATCGTCTACACGGGCACAGGCAGCTATCAGCGCTGCGTGCAGGCGGTGAAGCTGGGCGCCTACGGCTTCGTGGACAAGGACGAGCCCGTCGAGCGCGTGGCCCGCGAGGTGGAGAACGCGCTGGCCCACGGGCGCATGGCCCGCGAGATCGCCGCCCTGAAGCGCCGCCTGGCCGACGACTCGGGCCTGGTGGGCCGCAGCCCCGCCATGGCCGGACTGAAGGAGCGGCTGGCCAAGCTGGCGCCCATCCCCAGCCCCGTGCTGGTGCTCGGCGAGAGCGGCACCGGCAAGGAGCTGGTGGCGCGGGAGCTGCACCGCCTGGGCGCGGCGCCCAAGGGCCCGTTCGTGGCGGTCAACTGCGCGGCCCTGCCCGACACCCTGGTCGAGAGCGAGCTCTTCGGCCACGAGCGCGGCGCGTTCACGGGCGCCGACCGTTTGCGCCTGGGCGCCTTCGAGCGGGCCAACGGCGGCACCCTGTTCCTGGACGAGATCGGCGAGCTGCCCGCCGCCGCCCAGGCCACCCTGCTGCGCGTGCTGGAGCTGGGCGAGGTGACCCGTCTCGGCGCGGCCGCCCCGCGCAGGACAGACGCCCGCGTGATCGCCGCCACCAACCGCGACCTCGACCGCGAGGTGGCCGAAGGCCGCTTCCGCGAGGACCTGCTCTACCGCCTCAACGTGCACGTGTTGCCGGTGCCGCCCCTGGTCGAACGCCTCGGCGACGTGCCCGCCCTGGTCGACCACTTCCTGCGTCTGACCTGCGAGCGATTCCGCATCCGCCACAAGACCGTCGGCGAGGACGCGCTGGCGGCCCTGCAGGCCCGCGACTGGCGTCGCAACAACGTGCGCGAGCTGCGCAACGTGGTCGAGCAGATGGTCATGGCGGCCGACGGCGACACGATCGAGGCCGGCCACGTCCCCCCCGCCCCCGACGCCGCCCCGACCGCCGGCGGCGACCTCCGTCTGAGCGGCGGCACCCTGCAGGAGCTGCGCGCCGAGGCCGAGCGGCGGATCGTCGTGGCGGCCCTCGAGCGCAACGGCTGGCACCTGACCAACACCGCCCGCGAGCTGGGGCTGGCGGATCACGCCAGTCTGAGCAAGGTGATGAAGCGCCACGGGCTCAAAAGACCGCGTCGGACGTGAATCGATAACCGATTATCACACAACTAAATAGCGCCGACCTGGTGGAATATCAATTCTCAAAAACCATCAGAGTGGACTTGATGTGATATGGTTCGAATCGTGGCCGTGGGGAGGCGGCCACCCGTCGGCATCGCCCGCCTACGCTCCCTGCATTGCACACACCTCAGAAGGGAGAAACCCGCCATGGCACGAATTCTTATCGCACTCCTGCTTCTCGGTCTGGTGACCACCGCCGTCGCCAGCGACCTCGACCGCGCCTCGCGCGATCTGCCCACGAAGGGACCGGGCACGCCCGGCCTCCAGTTCGCTCCGGCCGGCCCGCGCGAAGGCGGCGAGACCATCGCGGACGCCGTCGTGATCCCCGGCCTGCCCTACACCGATACCGGCAACACCTGCGACAACGTCCACGACTACGACGAGGCCTGCTCTTACACCGGCTCCCTTTCACCGGACGTGGTGTACAGCTTCACGCCGTCGGCGGGCATGATCGTCAACATGGACCTCTGCCTGTCCTCCTACGACACCAAGATCTACGTGTACGACGCCTTGATGACCCTGGTCGGCTGCAACGACGATTTCTGGTACAGCGACACGCCCGAATGCTGGACCTACTCGTCGTTCCTCCAGGTCTCCATGAACGCCTACGCGACGTACTACATCGTGGTCGACGGCTACGGCAGCGACTGCGGCGAATACGTCCTCGAGATGGAGGAGTACATCTACATCCCCTGCGACATCACGTGCCACGACCTGGCCCAGCCCGAGGGCGAGCCGCCCCTGGTGGCGGAGTACGATGACGTGCTCAACCCCGGCTGCAACGGCGATCCCGACTACATCTTCCAGGCCCCCAACTGGATCGACTGGGAGACCGGCTGCATGAACCTGAACGGCGTGAGCGGCTGGTACCCCTTCGAGGGCCTCGACTACCGCGACACCGACTGGTTCGAGATCGTCGCCATGGACACCGAGGTCACCGTGCGGATCATCACCGACAACGAGCTCACGCCGACCCGTTGCATGATGACCACGGCGAACCCGGACTGCACCGGCTACTCCTACTCCTTCGAGACCAGCGCCATCGCCGACTGCCAGGAGATGGAGTGGACCGTGCCCACCACGCCGGGCGCGACCTACTGGGTCTTCGTGGCGCCGGCCGAGTGGATCACCGGTCCGCTCGAGTTCAACTACTGCCTCGAGATCTGCGGTCTCGAGTACACCATCATTCCCAACGACGACATGAGCTGGGGAGATGTGAAGACGCTGTACGAGTAGATCCCGAACGGGAGACGACGGATGGGGCCGGGGGTATCCTCGGCCCCGTTCTCATGTCGCGGAGGACACTCCGCGCTGTGTTCCCCGGGACACGATCCATCGCCATCCCCGACGAGGCCCTGGACGATTGCATCCACTTATCTGACTGAATCTAAATGCGTTGGGAACCCTTCCGGGTTTACACGTGTAAACGGCCCCCCCCTTGCGCTGGCCCGGTCAGACATCCGACCGTCAACCGGTTCAACAGCGAAAGGAAACGCCATGAGCACCCGCAAGGAGAAGACCCACGATCCCCGCAAGCTGAAGCTGGCCGAAGGCCTCGTCCTGTTCGTCCTGATCCTCGGCGTGACCGTGGCCGTGGGCGTGAGCGTGAACTCGCGCTCGCCGGAGGAGGCGCCCGTCGTGGTGGCCGAGGTCGTGGAGCCCGAGCCCGTCGCCATCGAGCCCGTCGTGGAGCCCGACCCCGTCGAGGCCATCGTCGAGGCCGAGCCCGAGCCCGTCGAACCCGAGCCCCTCTTCGCCGCCGACACCCCCGCCGGCGAGATCTACCGCGAAGGCGAGGCGGCCTACCACGCCCGCGACTACGACATGGCCACCGACGCGTTCGCCGTCTACATCGAGCGCAAGCCCGCGAACGCCTGGGGTCACTACATGCACGGCCTGAGCCTGATGAAGGCCGGCGCCGCCGAGGAGGCCGAGCTGTCGCTGCGCGAGGCGCTGGCCCTGTCGCCCGAACACGTGAAGAGCCTGACCAACCTGGCGCGCTGCCTGCTCGTGCAGGAACGGCCCGCCGACGCGCTGCCGGTGATCGAGGCCGCCGCCGCCCTGCAGCCCGGCGACGCGGGCATCAAGCGGATGACCGGCCGCGTGCTGCACAACCTCGACCGTCGCGACGAGGCCGTGACCGCCTACCGGATGGCGCTGGCCATCGATCCCGACGACGCCTGGGCCCTGAACAACCTCGGCCTGCTGCTGATCGAGACCGACAGGTGCGACGAGGCCGTGGCGCCCCTGGCCCGCGCCGTCGGCCTGATGGACGACGAGGCCGTGTTCCGCAACAACCTGGGCATGGCGCTCGAGCGCAGCGGCCACTACGGCCAGGCCGCCGAGGCCTACGCCGCCGCCCTGGAGATCGACTCGGCCTACGGGAAGGCCTTCGCGAGCCTCGCCCGCATCGAGCCGGTCGCCGCCGCGCAGACCGACGCCGCGCCCCTGGACCTGGTGGCCCTGGCCGCCGCGTTCACGACGCGCCCGGAGCCGGAGGTGCTGACCGTGGCCGAGATCGAGGCCGAGCCCGAGTTCGTCATCGTCGAGAACGAGTAGCCGCTCCTCCACGACCCACGGAGCCGCCCGGTCAACGCGACCGGGCGGCTCCGTTTTCCTTGGTCCCGGCGTCGCGACCGTGTAGATTTACGGCGTCCCGCACTGATACGCGTTTTTCGAGGAGCCCCCGACATGGCCGACAAATCCTTCAACGCCTTCGCCATGGCCCAGCAGCAGTTCGACCGCGTCGCCGAGATGCTCGGTCTCGACGATGGCACGCGCGACCTGCTCCGCAACCCGGACCGCGAGTTCCACTTCAACATCCCGGTCCGCATGGACGACGGGACGATGAAGATCTTCCGCGGCTTCCGCGTCCAGCACAACGACGCGCGCGGCCCCTGCAAGGGCGGCATCCGCTTCCACCCCCAGGAGACCGTCGACACGGTCCGCGCCCTGGCCACGTGGATGACCTGGAAATGCGCGGTGGTGGACATCCCCCTGGGCGGCGGCAAGGGCGGCGTGATCTGCGATCCGCACCACCTGTCCATGCGCGAGCAGGAGGCCCTGTGCCGCGGCTGGGTGCGCCAGGTGGCCGGCAACGTGGGTCCCGTGCAGGACGTCCCCGCCCCCGACGTGATGACCAGCGGCCAGCACATGCTGTGGATGATGGACGAGTACGAGCAGATCCACCGCGGCCACTATCCCGGCATGATCACCGGCAAGCCCCTCGGCATGGGCGGCAGCGAGGGCCGCGTCGAGGCCACCGGCTACGGCGTCATCTACACCCTGCGCGAGGCGCTGAAGCGCAAGGGCATCGACCCCGACCAGACCTCGGCCAGCTTCCAGGGCTTCGGCAACGTGGCCCAGTACGCCATCGAGCTGTTCCGCAAGATGGGCGGCAAGGTGACGTGCGTGTCCTGCTGGGACCAGGCCGACCAGACCAGCTACAGCTTCGTGCGCGAGAGCGGCATCGGCCTCGAGGAACTGCGCGGCATGACCGACCGGTTCGGCGGGATCGACAAGGACAGGGCCAAGGCCGCCGGCTACGAGGTGCTCGACGGCGGCGCGTGGATCGAGCAGGACGTGGACGTGCTGCTGCCCTGCGCGCTGGAGAACCAGATCAACGCCGAGACGGCCGTGAAGATCAGCGACCGGGTGTCGTTCGTGGCGGAGGGCGCCAACGGCCCCACCACTCCGGAGGCCGACGAGATCCTCGGCGAGAAGGGCGTGTTCGTGATCCCCGACTTCCTGTGCAACGCGGGCGGGGTGACGTGCTCGTACTTCGAGCAGGTGCAGTGCAACATGAACTTCTTCTGGCCGAAGGACGAGGTGCTGGAGCGGTTGGATGCGATCATGACCAAGGCGTTCCAGTCGGTGGCGGATCTGGCCGAGGGGCAGGATGTGCACATGCGGGACGCGGCTTACATGATCGCTATTCAGAGGGTGGCGGAGGGGTGTCGGATGAGGGGGCGGGTGTAGGGGGCGTATACACGTGTAAACCACCCCGGGCCGCCCCGCGCGGATGGTGCGCGCAGATCACCGCGCCCCGACTCAATCCTCCGGATACTCCCGCACCAACCGCCCCTCCGCGTCGAACACGTACTGGAAATAGAACCACATGTCCTTCTCCGAGTCCGTCTCCTTCTTGAACGCGGCGATGAGCCGCTTGCCGTCCGTCTTCACGTAGATCGTGCCGTAGACGGAGACGTTGGTCCGGCCCAGCTCCTCGATCCGCTTCCGGACCGATTCCTTCCAGGCGGCCGTGGGCTCGCCGTCGAGTCCGTCGATGTCCGCGACCAGCTCGTCGACGAGTTCGCGGTCCTCCTTCTCGCGGGTGAATCGCTGCAGTTCGGTCGACAGGAGCACCGGCGAGTCGCCGCGGCCCTGCTTGCCGAGGCGTCCCAGCAGGTCCGGGCGGGGATGGACGTGGCCTCCGTCTTCGCCGGACGAGATGACGAAGCAGGCCGGGTTGACCGTGGCGAGGAAGGCGTCGGTGACCTTCTCCGAGCCGTGGTGGCAGGCCTTCATGACGTCGGCGCCGAACCGCTTCGAGGCCTCGGCTATCATGGCGTCGTATGCGGCGGATCCCGTCTCGGGGAAGTCCGGGATCCCGGCGTAATGCTGCAGGAGGAACTTCTCGGCCCGCTCGTTGAGGTCGCCGCCCATCAGGATCTTGAAGTCCCCGTAGTGCAGCCGCAGGATGATGGAGTGGCCGTTCTTGGTCTCCGCGTAGCCGTTCCCGGTGACGCGTCGGAGCCGGGGGTTGCCGTCGGCGTCGGACTCCACGACCGGACCGAGCACCTCGATGGTGTAGCCGCGCTCGTCGCTCGGGGCGTACCCCGGCAGGTAGGTGCGGCCGTCTTCGACCGTGCCGTGGAGGTTGGACAGCATCGCGAAGTCGCCGATCTTCGGGTTGTTCAGGGCGGCGTGCATGACCGGCGGGAACACGTAGTCCCCGAGCTGGTCCTCGTCGGCGAAGTGCTCCTCGATGTCCGCCCGGCTCGTGGCCAGGTTCTCGACGTAGTCGAAGCCGTTGTCCGGGTCCTCGGTCTTGCCGCCCACCTTCTCCCAGTCGCCGGAGACCGGCCGTTCCACGAGGCCGTTCTGGTAGACGGTGCCGAACCCGATCTCGTGATCGTCGAAGATCCCCTCGAAGCCGAGATAGTGGCCCTGGTCGGGGTGGGTGATGATCGCGGCGTCGAAGTCGAGGTCCTCGCGGTACGACGTGAAGCGTGACCTCAGGAACTCGTGCATGTTGTCGCCCTCGCCGGCGTCGATGACCATGACCCGCTCGTAGGGCTCCCCCTCCGGGGTGATGAGCACCGCGCCGTCCCCCTGGCCGACGTCGAGGAATATGATCTCCAGCGGACGGAAGTCCGTGAGGTGATCCGTGGGAATGAACAGGGTGCGGAAGTCCGGGCTTTCCGGCTTCCAGGTGACGGCCGTCCAGTCGCCGATGGGAGCGGGGCCGTCGTAGTCCTCGTCGATCCACAACCAGTCGCCCCAGAGGACCTGCCTGACCTTCTTCTGGCTCTCGTCGTACAGGTAGATGCCTTTTCCGGCCTCGTGCAGGCCGACGAACGAATACGCCATGGCATGACCTCGCTTGCGATAGGAATTCGGATCCGAGTCACTCGCCCGTATCGACGACGTACCCCAGCGCCTCTCCCTCCTCGCCGTCCATGATCACGTCCAGCGCCCGTCCCCTCGTCGATTCCGCGACGCGGATCACGCGCACCACCTCGTCCAACCCGGCCCGCTCCGGCAGCATCTCCCCCAGCACGTTCGACGATCCCGCCAGGAACGCCTCGCTGAACGCCTCCCCCTCGTCGTCCGGATAAAGCGGCAGGTACGAGATGTCCGCCTCCATCAGATCCTGGAAGAAGTGCGTCCCGAACGACACGTCCGGCACGTAGTCCCCCTTGCGCCGCGCCACCTCGATCAGCATCCGGGCATGGTTGATGTCCGCATAGTCCACCCGCACGCCGAGCTTGATGTCGCCCCGGCTGCCCCAGCGTCCGGGGCCGATCAGGATGAACTTGCGATGGGGCAGGATGCGGTTGAGCTCCCCGACCGTCCGCCCCACGTCGACCAGCGTCTGATAGTCCTCCACCGCCGCATAGGCCTCGTCGGGGATGTAGACGACGTACTCGATCCCGGTCGCCTGCCCCGTCTGCACGTACTTGTGCGCCGTGAACACCACATCCTCCGCCGGCACGTCCTTGGGCACCGTCACCCGGACGTAGTCCTCCCCCCGGCTCTGCGGCCGGCACTGCAGCAGGTGCAGCTGCTGTCCGTCGTGGGCGAACTCCACGTCCACCGGCGCGCCCCACGTCTCCTCCAGCACGTCGAGCACTTCCTTCATCTGCTTGGCGAACCCGGTGCGCTCGATCAGCCCGTCGAACGTCACCACCAGATCCTCCGGATCGACGTTCATCAGCACGCCCATGGGCGGCACGAGCTGCCCGTCGCGCCAGATGGAGAAGATCTGCTGGGCCTGGGGGAAGCGCGAGCCGGCCACCCGCATCAGTTCGGCCACGCCGATGGTCTCGAACTTGTTCGCCTCCAGGTCGATCACGTCCACGAACTTCTGGGAATAGCGCAGCACCTCCTCGGGGGCGACGGCGGTGCGCAGACTCGGCTGGCCCGGCGCGAACAGGCGCGCGTAGTCCTCGCCGACGCGGTCGACGGCGCGGGTGCCCAGGCCGAGCACCACGCGGCACATGCCGTCCTCGCGACGCAGCCGCGGGGTCCAGGTGTAGTCGTTCGAGCCGAACGCCACGCCGGCGAAGGCCGGCACCCAGTAGCGGCCCATCCGCACGCCCACCACCGGCTGGATGATGCAGGCCATCTCCTCGTGGTAGTCGAGCAGGCCGCGCTCCTTGCGGTACATGATGGCGTCGGGGTTGAAGATGCTGGCGTAGACCTGGGTGACGGCCATCAGCAGTTCCCGCATGCGCTCCTTCATGGTGCCCTGGTTGGCCACGAAGTAGCTGTTGTACTTGCCGCTGAAGGCGGAGCCGTAGCGGTCCTCCAGGAGGCTGCTGGAGCGCACGACCAGGGGGACCTTGCCGAGGGTCTTGAGCATCTCGGTCAGGCGGCGGATCACGTAGGGCGGGAAGCGGCCGGTGCGGTAGAGGCGGTTGAGGATGCGGTACTCGCGCCGCAGGTCCTCGCCCTCGCGGTACTTGATGTTGGCGAGGTCGCTCAGGCCGTTGGCCTTGAGGAAGTCCATGATGACGTCGGAGCGGATGTACCAGGTGGGCGGCGTGGTGATGTCGCCCACCGGGCGGCCCTCGGCGCGGGCCTTGTCCAGGACGTCGTGGGCCAGGATGAAGCCCGCGGCCTTGCCGCCGAGGCGGCCGAGGCCGCGCTCGGGGCCGATCACGCGCGAGATGATGCCGGCGAAGTCGCGGATCGTCAGGCTGTGCTTGGCGACGTTCAGGAACTCGAGCTGGTCCGACAACAGGCGGCGGATCAGGGCCACGCGGGTGCCCATGGCGTCGGACAGGGACAGGGTGCTGCCGCCGACGGGCATCTCGCTGAAGGCCAGGGCCTCCTCCGCGATCTCCTTCCACGACGAGAAGGGGTCGTCGGCCAGTTCGGTCAGGTGCAGGGCCATGTCCTTCTTGAGGGCCATGAAGATCAGGTCGGTGATCTTCTCGTCGTCCCACTGGTGGGCGGCCTTCTCGCGGACGATGCCGCGCAGGGCGGCCACCGCGTCCTCGGACAGGGAGGGCTCGGGGCGGTTGGGGTTGGACCAGTGGAGGAAGCTCGGATCCCCGGCGAGCTGCGCGACCTCGGCCTCGAGGGTCTCCATGTCCATCAGGCCCTCGTCGAGCAGCACCAGCAGGAAGTGGCGGATGACCTGCTCGTAGATCACCGGCTCGTTGAGGCGGTAATGGTCGAGGCGTTCGCGCCAGTCGACGCCCTCGGGCCGTGCGGGGTGGTCTCGGTCCATGGGGGCCTTCCGGATCAGGCGTCGGACTTCTTGGCCGCGGCCTTCTTGGTGGTCTTCTTGGTCGCGGCCTTCTTCCTGGTGGTCTTCTTCTTCGCGGTCTTCTTGGTCGTCGCCTTCTTCTTGGTCGTCTTCTTGGTCGCCGTCTTCTTCTTGGCGGCCTTCTTGGCGGGGGCCTTCTTGGTCGTCGTCTTCTTCTTGGCGGTCTTCTTGGCGGCGGCCTTCTTGGTCGCCTTCTTCCTGGCGGGCTTGGGCTCGGTCTTGGGCTTCGCCTCGTCCTTGGGCTTCGGCTCGGCCTTCTTCTCATCGACGGGCGCCGCCTCGGTCTTCGGGGCCGCCGTCTCCTGGGCCGCCGCCTCCGGCGTCGGCGCCTCGCCCCGGCCGCGCCCGCCCCGACGCCGTCCGCGTCGGCGCGAGGACCGCCTCGAGCCGTTGGCCGGGGGCGCCACGGAGCGCTCGCCGCCCAGGGCCGTCACCACGAAGGTCCCGCCGGCCTTCTCGTCCCGCTGGATGGTCACCAGACCGAAGGCCGCCGCCTCCTCCAGCAGCACGCTGAACGAGGAGAAGCCCCAGGAGCGCTCGTTGAAGTCGGGCTTCTTGCGCTTCATGGTGTCCTTGATCAGCGAGGAATAGAGGGGGCCCTTGTGCTCGCGGACGAGGCCCTCGATGGTCGTCACCAGCAGGTTGTAGAGCTTCTTCTTGTCGCCGGGCACCGCGTCGAGGTTGACCGACTCCACGGTGACGGGGCCGCGCACGAGATCCTCGTAGAAGATGAACTCGTCGCAGTTGGAGATGAGCAGCTTGGAGCTCGAGCCCTTCATGCCGACGCCGATCACCTCCTTGTTGCGCTCGCGCAGCTTCGACACCAGGGGCGAGAAGTCGCTGTCGCCCGAGACCAGCACGAAGACGTCGATGTGCTCGTTGCTGTAGCAGAGGTCGATGGCGTCGACGACCATGCGGATGTCGGCGCTGTTCTTGCCGCCCTGGCGCGGGGTGGGGATCTCGATCAGCTCGATGGCCTCGGCGTGGAGGTCGGTCATGTACTGGTGGTAGTAGCTCCAGTCGGCGTAGGCCTTCTTGACCACGACCTTGCCCTTCTCGAGCAGGCGTTCGAGCACGGCGCGGATGTCGAAGCGCTGGCGCGCGTCGCGGGCGCCGATGGCCACGTTGTCGAAGTCCAGGAACAGGGCGAGGTTCGTGTCGCGGTTGCGGCTCATGGGGTCTCCTTGGCCCGTGGGGGGCCGGGTTCGGGCGTCGTGGCCAAGATAGACCGCGCACGGGCATGGGAGCCACAGGTTTCTTGGGCGGGGGCGGTCGCGTTGCTATACTGTCCGACGTCACGCCCATCCCAGCCGAAGGACCCGACATGCCCGAAACACTCGCCGCCGCCGAACTCGTGCGCCTCATCCAGCGCGTCTTCCGTCCCACCTCCGAGGACAAGGGCCTGGCCATCCTGGTCGACCTGCCCGACGACCGCCTGGCCGACAACCCCGACTGGGCCGCCCGCCGCGCCATGGCCGCCGACTGGGGCGCCAAGCTCGACGACGCGAAGGCCGAGCTGGGCCTCGACCGCGTGACCGTCGCCTGGTACCGCAACGCCGGGGGCAACAACGCCGACCTGCCCGCCGACTGCGCGCCCGTCGCCGGCGAGGTCCTGGACCACGCCGACGAGCTGGACGGCCGGCCGGCCCTGACCTTCGAGGCGCTCTTCGCGGACCACAGCCTGGCCCTGGCGCCCACCGAGCTCTCGGCCACCGCGCCGCTGAAGGTGGCCGTCCGCGGCCACGCCCTGCGCGCGGCCACCATGCCCGGGTTCCTGCCCGCCATGATCCCCGCTCTGCGCCTGGACTACGGCGAGATCAACCGTCGCGTGGACCTGCTGAAGGACCTCGTCGACGAGGCCACCGGCGCCACGCTGGTCACCCGCGTGGGCGACCGCGAGCACGCGTTCCACATGGACCTGCGCCACAATCCGGCCCACGCGTCGGGCGGCCTGTTCCCCACCAACGGCGCCGCGGGCAACCTCCCCTCGGGCGAGACCTACGTGGTGCCCTACGAGGGCAATCTCGACGGCGACCCGAGCCTGACCGCCGGCGAGCTGCCCGTGCAGTTCGAGGACGAGGTGGTGCTCTACCGCATCGAGGGCAACAAGGCCGTCGAAGTGCTCAGCGAGGGGCCGCACAGCGAGCGCGAGGCGGCGCGCATCGCCGACGAGCCGGCCTACGCCAACATCTCCGAGCTGGGCCTGGGCGTGCTCGGCGACTTCGGACTGAAGCCCGCGGGCACCGTCCTGCTGGACGAGAAGCTGGGCGTGCACGTGGCCTTCGGCCGCAGCGACCACTTCGGCGGCAGCGTGGCGCCGTCGGACTTCAGCTCGCCCGACGCGGTGGTCCACATCGACCGGGTCTACATCCCCGAGATGCAGCCCGACGTGCGGGTGGCGTCCCTGACCCTGGACCTGCCCGGCGGCCCGCGCGAGATCATGCGCGACGGGGACTGGACGGGCGTCTTCTAGTGTTCCTTCTGTATTGAGATCGAGGGTCAGGAGGCCGACAAGCGGACAGATGCAAGGCACGCGAGCGCAGGACTAGCCGTAGCTAATTCAAGCGAGTGTAACGCGGCAGATGGCTGCTTGTCGGCCTCCTGACCCTCGATCTCAATGCCGAAGGAGCACACGTGGATTACGTCGGGAACATCTTCCGGCCGCCCAGCGAGGCCCGCAGCCTGCTGCTGCAGGTGACCGTGGGCTGCAGCTGGAACCGATGCACCTACTGCGCCATGTACCGCGACCCGGAGCAGCGCTTCCGGGCCAAGTCCTTCGAGACGGTGGCCGCCGACATCGACGAGGCCGCGACCATCAGGCGACCCATCCCCCGCGTGTTCCTCTGCGACGGCGACGCGCTGGTTCTCTCCACGAACAAGCTGGCCCGCATCCTCGAACGGCTGCGCGAGCGGATCCCCTCGGTGCGGCGCGTGGGGATCTACGGCGACGCGCGCACCGTCCTGCGCAAGTCCGTCGACGAGCTCGTGCGGTTGCGCGAGCTGGGCCTGGGCATCGTCTATCACGGCGTGGAGAGCGGCGACGAGGAGACCCTGCGCCGCATCGACAAGGGCAGCACCGCCGAGGACGCGGTCCGCGCCGCCGACCGGCTGCGCGCGGCGGGAATCCGTCATTCGGTGATCGTCATGCTGGGCATCGGGGGCGTGGAGCGGAGCCGCGAGCACGCGCGGGCGACCGCCGACCTGCTGACCCGGCTCGACCCGCCCTACGTGGGCGCCCTGATGACCACGCTCGTGCCGGGCACGCCCCTGGCCGCCGATCCGCAATTCCGCGTTCCCGACGACTGGGGCCTGCTGGAGGAACTGGAGGCCATGGTGGACCGCGCCCGCTTCACCCGCTGCGCCTTCCACGCCAATCACGCGAGCAACGCCCTGCCCCTGAGACTGAACCTTCCCGCCGATCGGCAACACGGGCTGGCCCGTCTGCGCGAGGCCCTGGAGCTCCGCGATCCCTCCCGGCTGGTGCCGCGGGGGCGACGCGGCCTCTGAACCGACGACGGCCCGGCCATCGCCGAGCCGTCGTCGGGATTTCAGATGGGCCCCGAAGCATCGGAAACGAGCCGCCGTCCGACTCGTCAACGGTACAGGGACTTCACCTGACCCCAGCTGGAGCTCCGGTTGGCCACGCCGCCGGGAGCCGTCACATCGAGGAATCCCACGCAAGTCGAGCGATGAGACGTCGCACTCGTGTTCACATGGCTGAGATGCATCGTGGCCACGTAGGAACCCGTATGTGCGAGGGTCCCCTCCAGGTGCACGTCGCCGACGCCGTCCTCTTCCCGCAGGATGACCGACATGTCCGTGAGGTCGATGAGCTCGACCCGGCCCAGACCGTCCGGCCGGAGCATGTCGACCCTGAAGCCGCTGCCGGCTCGTGCCGAGAACCGCACCAACGAGTAGGAGTGGAGGATGATCCCGGCGTTGGGTTCGGACATGGACAACCGCTCGTACTCGGCTTCGTACAAGGCGCTGAACAGGAGATAGTCCTCACCGTGGTTCAGGAGCGATACCTGCCGCGAGAGGCCGTAGTAGTCGCCGCAGGACAGGGGCGATTCGGCCTCGAACATGTCGAGCGCCCCGGACTCCACTTCTTCATAGGCGTCGCAGGCGTCACTGCCGATGAAGACCGAAACCGAGCGGCTGATGTTTTCCACCCCCAACTGCGCGGACGCGAGCCCGGGCAGAAGCAAGGCGCTGATAAGGATCGTGAGCATCGTCTTCATGAGGAGACCTCCCTCGTACGAGCATGGGGTCGATATATTCACTTAGACTAGGTAACCTGCAGCGCCCGAGTCAAATAGTGGACCAGGCGCCGCTCATCCGCGGACATACGGCATCGATATGTTTCCGGATCGTGTGGGAGCTCTAACGGGGCCTGACCGCGATCACGTTCGGCACCGGCCACGCCCGCCGGTTCAGGTCGCTCTCGATGAACCCGCTCTCGAAGCTGCCCACCCATTCCCGCGTCTTCCCGCCCGCGGTCACGCAGAGCTGCGACTCCGGTCCGCCCTCGGTGTACATCACGTTGCGCAGGTCCAGGTCCAGCCCCAGCAGGATCTCGATGAAGTCGTGGGTGGTGTAGGGCGACCGGCAGTGGATCATGAGGAAGCGGCCGCTCCGGTCCATGGCCACCGCCGCGGTGCTGTACCGCCGCTTCTGCTGCGCCCACACGTTGTTCCCCCGGCAGGACACCATGCGGATGCTCTGGACCAGGGTGCCGTAGCTCGGCGCGAGGGCCTCGAAGTCCTGGCAGGTGCGGTCGATGATCTGCACCGGGGGCAGCGTGTCGACCAGGGCGTCGAAGGCCAGGATGGTGTTGTCCTTGGAGACGTAGCTGTTGTTGACGTGGTCGCGGGTGCGCATGAGCGAGACGCTGCGGCGGTAGTCGGTCTGGTACATGCTGGCGTTGACTGCCGCCACGCAGCCGGAGCGCTCGCACCACTCGCGGGCGGTGCGCAATTCCCCCTCGCCCGGGGCTGAGGTGTTGAGCAGCACCAGCTCGAAGCGGGCAGGGTCGACGCGGACGACGCGGATGGTGGAGTCGCCCGAACGGGCCTTCACGGGGGACTTGAGCTCGGCCAGCTCCAGGCCGGGCGCCAGCTCCTGCCAGGACGCTGCGTGAGCGGCTCCCGCGAGAGCGCAGAGCAGGGCCATCGGGATCAGGATGTGCGACAGGCGATGCATACCGTCATGATACCATCGCCGGGCCGCCGGCGACAGCCGGATCAGGCGTCGCCGTCCATCAGGGCCAGCAGCTCGTCGGTCTTCTCCCGCATCAGCGCCGGATCCCCGCGCGATTCCACGTTCAGCCGCACCACCGGCTCGGTGTTGGACATGCGCAGGTTGAAGCGCCAGTCGGCGAAGTCCACCGACAGGCCGTCCACGTGGTGCACGGCGGCCGCGCCGGGGGCGTAGCGGGTCTCGGCCGCGGCCAGCACGGCCTTGGGATCGGCGATCTCGCGGTTGATCTCGCCGCTGGCCGGATACGCGGTCTGCATGTCGCCCACCAGCTCCGAGAGCGGCTGTCCGGAGACGCACATCTCCTGCAGCACCAGCAGCCAGGGGATCATGCCGCTGTCGCAGTAGGCGAAGTCGCGGAAGTAGTGGTGGGCGGACATCTCGCCGCCGTAGGCCGCGTCCTCGGCGCGCATGCGCTCCTTGATGAAGGCGTGGCCGGTCTTGTTCATGACGGGACGGCCGCCCGCGGCCTCCACCACCTCGATGGTGTTCCAGGTCAGGCGCGGGTCGTGGACGATGGCCGCGCCCGGCTCGCGGCGCAGGGCCGCGCGGGCCAGCAGGCCGACCAGGTAGTAGCCCTCCACGAAGCCGCCGGTCTCGTCGAAGAAGAAGCAGCGGTCGAAGTCGCCGTCCCAGGCCAGGCCCACGTCGGCGCCGTGGGCGCGGACGGCCTCGGCGGTCGAGGCGCGGTTCTCCGGCAGCAGCGGGTTGGGAATGCCGTTGGGGAAGGTCCCGTCGGGCTCGTGATGCACCTTGATCAGCTCGAAGGGCAGGCGCGGCTCCAGCAGGTCGACGATGGGTCCCGCGCAGCCGTTGCCCGCGTTGACGACCACCTTCAGGGGCTTCAGCCGCCCCGTGTCGACGTAGCCCATCAGGTAGTCCACGTACTCGGCGGCGGTGCTCTCGGCGCGGGTCTCGCCCGTGCGCCCGGCCGCGGGGAACTCGCCCGCCGCCGCCATGCGCCCGATCTCGTGCAGGCCGGTGTCGCCGCTGATGGGCATGGACTTCTCGCGCACCAGCTTCAGGCCGTTGTAGCCGAGGGGATTGTGGCTGGCGGTGATCATCAGGCCGCCGTCCAGCTCCCGCGCGAAGGTGGTGTAGTAGATCTGCTCGGTGCCGCAGAGGCCGATGTCCAGCACGTCGGCGCCGCCGGCGTTGAGACCCTCGGCGACGGCGGCGGCCAGGGTCTCGCTGCTGTCGCGCACGTCGCGGCCCACGCAGACCGAGCGGGCGCCGGTGCGGACGGCGAAGGCGCGGCCGATGTTGCGGGCCAGGTCGGGATCCAGGTCCTCGGGCACGCGGCCGCGGATGTCGTAGGCCTTGAAGCAGGCGGGTATGTCGCTCATGTCGTCGTCCTGTTCCTCGTGGTGTGATGGAAGCTCGACCGGGGCCAGTTTCCGCACCGGAGAGCGGCAAGTCAAGGCCGCGCTGGGCGGGACCGCGACCCTGCGCTATCCTGTCGCGGTCGACGGGAGACAACCATGACCGACGAGACCAGACGCGTCACCCTGCCCGTGCTGGGCATGCACTGCGCCGGCTGCAGCTCCAACGTGGAACGCACCCTGAACGAACGCACCGACGGCGTGGTCGAGGCCGGCGTCAACCTGGCCCTAGAGCAGGCGACGATCGACTACGACCCGGCGCGCATCGACCTGGACGGCCTGGCCGACGCGGTCGCCGCCATCGGCTTCACGCTGGTGCTGCCCGACCCCGGCCGTTCGGCCGTGCTGGCCCAGGAGGAGGCCCAGGAGCGCGAGATCGCCGGCCACCGGCGCGAGCTGATCCTCGGCCTGGTCTGCACGATCCCCCTGGCGGCGCTCGGCCTGGGCCGCGGCGCCGGCTGGTGGGGCGACTGGTCCGACACGGCCGCCTTCGGCTGGCTGATGTGGGCCCTGGCCACGCCCGTGCAGATCGTGGTGGGCCGCGCCTTCTACCTGGGCGGCGCGCGCAGCCTGCGCGCCGGCGGCGCCAACATGGACGTGCTGGTGGCCCTGGGCAGCACGGTGGCCTACGTCGCCTCGCTGGCGGTGCTGGTGCTGCCGGGCGTCGACGGCCCCCTCCACTTCCCCACCGCGGCCATGATCCTCACCCTGATCCGGCTCGGCAAGCTGCT
>CAZSNA010000074.1:0-17937 GCA_964607825.1 uncultured Fibrobacteraceae bacterium
TGACCATCGACGACGGCACGGGCGAGGCGGTGGCCGCGCCCGCGGCCGCACCCGCCGAGAATCCCGAGCGGGCCAAGTGGAAGGAGATCCGTTCACCCATCGTGGGCACCTTCTACAGCTCGCCCTCGCCGGAGTCGCCCTCCTTCGTGAGCGTCGGCGACACGGTCAAGCAGGGCGATACCCTCTGCATCGTGGAGGCCATGAAGGTCATGAACGAGATCGAGGCCGAGTTCGGCGGCGTCATCAAGGAGATCACGGTGGCGGACGGCAATCCGGTGGAGGCCGAGGCCGTGCTCTTCCTGGTCGACCCCGCCTGACCCGGGCTCCGAACGATCTGGACGCGCTCTCCCGACGGGGGAGCGCGTCGGTCTAGGCGCCCGGGCCGATCGGTGTTTCCGGCCGATCCGGGCTTGCCATTTCCGTCCCCCGGCGGGACAATGCAGATTCGACCGCGAGCCGCGACGGACTTGCCGTGACACGGGAGATATTGATGTTCCAGAAGATCCTCATCGCCAACCGTGGCGAAATCGCCCTGCGCATCATGCGGGCCTGCCGGGAACTGGGCGTGGCCTGCGTGGCGGTCCACTCGACGCCCGACGCCGAGTCCCTGCACGTGAAGTACGCGGACGAGTCGGTCTGCGTGGGACCCAAGCTGAGCGCGGACAGCTACCTGAACGTGCCGAACATCATCGCGGCCGCGGAGATCACAGGCGCGGACGCCATCCACCCCGGCTACGGCTTCCTGGCCGAGAACGCCGAGTTCGCCGACATCTGCGCCGAGGCCGGCTTCACCTGGATCGGCCCCCCGGGCGAGGTCATCAGCCGCATGGGCGACAAGGCCGTGGCGCGCAAGACCGCCCGCGAGGCCGACGTGCCCACGGTGCCCGGCAGCCCCGGCCTGATCGAGACGGTGGAGGAGGCCGAGGCCTTCGCCGAGGAGATCGGCTATCCGGTGATCATCAAGGCCACCGCCGGCGGCGGCGGCAAGGGCCTGCGCGTGGCGCGCGACGTCGAGGAACTCCGCTCCGGCTATCAGATGGCGCGCGCCGAGGCCGGCGCATCCTTCGGCAACGACGGCGTCTACGTGGAAAAGTTCCTGCAGAACCCGAGGCACGTCGAGGTGCAGATCCTCGGCGACAAGCACGGCAACGTGGTGCACCTGGGCGAGCGGGACTGCTCGGTCCAGCGTCGGCTCCAGAAGCTCATCGAGGAGGCCCCGAGCCCGGCCGTCACGCCCGAGCTGCGGACGCGGATGGGAGAGGCCGCGACCAAGCTGGCGGCCGCGGTGGGCTACGATTCCGCCGGCACGGTGGAGTTCCTGCTGGACGAGGACGGCTCCTTCTACTTCATGGAGATGAACACCCGGATCCAGGTGGAGCACCCCGTGACCGAGATGGTCACCGGCCTGGACCTGCTCAAGTACCAGATCGCGGTGGCGGCGGGCGAGCCCCTGGACTTCACCCAGGACGACGTGAGCCTGGAAGGCCATGCCGTGGAATGCCGCATCACCGCCGAGAACCCGGCGCGGGACTTCATGCCCTGTCCCGGCCGCGTCTTCTTCTTCCACGCCCCGGGCGGCCCCGGCGTGCGTGTGGACAGCCATGTCTACTCCGAGTACAGCATCCCACCCTACTACGACTCCCTGCTGGCCAAGATCATCACCCACGGACGGGACCGGGACGAGGCCATGCTGCGCATGCGGCGTGCGCTCGAGGAATGCGTGATCGAGGGCGTACCCACGTCGATCCCCTTCCACCTGGAGGTTCTCCGCAACGAGACCTTCCGGAGCGGACGGGCCACCACGAAATTCCTGGACCGCGAGATGGACGATCTCAAGGAGGCGATCGAAGCTCGTGTCATCGCGGAAGAAGCCTAGACGGAAAAAGAAATCCTCCGGCGGCTGGTGGGCCTCGCCGCGTTTCGGCGGCCTGCTCCATCTGGCGCTGGGACTCTACGTCGCGCTGGCCCTCACCGGCGGCGGCCCGCACTGGGGACACGTCCTGGACGGCGGCCCCGCGCCCGACCTGTTCCGCCCCGATCATCCGGGCGGCCCGGTCGGGTCGGCTCTGGCCTTCGCCGGCCGGGCCGTCTTCGGCGCCTTGTGGTGCTGGGGCCTGCCCCTGTGGCTGCTGTGGCGGGGACTGGGCCTGACGTTCCGCGGCGAGAGCCGGGTGCTGCCCCTGGGCGGCCGTCTGATCCCCCTGTGGCTCGCCTCGGCGGCCTGGCTCGCCCAGCCCGCCTGGCCCCTGGCGAGCGACGCCGCCGCCCGCTGGGGCGGAGCGGCCGGCGCCTATCTCGCCCTGGGCTTCCACACCCTCTTCGGCCGCTGGGGCGGTCTCATCTTCCTGAGCTTCCTGTTGCTGACGGCGATCCTGCTGGTCGCCCGACCCTGGCTCGGTTCGCTGCTCGACGTCTTCGCCCCCTTCATCTCGGCCCTGGGCGCGGGCTTCGCCGCGGTGGGCCGGGGCGCCTGGTGGCTGCTGGGTTTGCCGGTGCGCGGCGTCCGGTCCGTCTGGGCCCTGTGGCGCGGGACCGGCCAGGACATGGCGCGCTGGCGCGACGGCCGCCGCGAGCGGCATGTCGAGACGGCTGACCCCGTCGTGGCTTCCGTCGGAGGCGGCGACGCGCCGCGCACGGTGGAGACCATCACCGTCGCCCCGCGCAAGGTGCACATGCAGGATCCCGAACCGCAGGCCGACGAACCCGAGATCCCGGTCGAGACGCCCGCGGCCTCCGAGGCCGAGCCTGCGCCCGTGGCCACCCGGCGCACCGCCCGCGGCGGCTCGGTCAGTACCGCGACGACGGGCGGCGGCGCGGACGGCTTCGCCGAGGCCGCCGGTGGCCTGGTGGACCCCGGCGTCGACATTCCCCTGCCGGACGTCTCCCTGCTCGCCGAGCCGCCCGCCCGCAAGAGCCGCATCACGGCCGAGGCGCTCAACGCGTCGGCCGATCTGCTCGAGTCGACGTTGCGTTCCTTCGGAGTGGAGGGGACGGTCAAGGACGTGCGGCCCGGGCCGGTGGTGACGACCTTCGAGTACCAGCCCGCCACGGGCATCAAGGTCAACGCCATCGTGCAGCGATCCGACGATCTGGCCCTGGCCATGAAGGCGCGCTCGATCCGCATGGAAGCGCCCATTCCCGGCAAGGCGGCCGTGGGGATCGAGATCCCCAATCCGGAGCAGGAGATCGTCTTCATGAAGGAGGTCTTCACCCTCGCCGAAGACCACATGCGGGACCCGCTGAGCGTGGTGCTCGGCCGCGACGTCTTCGGCGATCCCGTGGTGATCGACCTGGCCGCCCAGCCCCACCTGCTGGTGGCGGGTTCGACCGGCAGCGGCAAGAGCGTCTGCATCAACGCCATGATCTGCTCCCTGCTCCTGCGTTGCGATCCGACGATCGTGCGGCTGCTGCTGATCGATCCCAAGATGCTGGAGCTCAACGTCTACAACGACGTGCCCCATCTGCTGACCCCGGTGGTGACCGACCCCAAGGAGGCCCTGCGCTCCCTGAAGTGGCTGGAGGCGCAGATGGACTTCCGCTACCGGCGCCTCTCGCGGCACAGCGTCCGCAACATCGAGGGCTACAATCGCAAGGTCGCGGCGGGCCAGGTGGTCGGCGACGACGGCGAGCCGGTGGTCGAGCCCATGCCCTACTACGTGTGCATCGTGGACGAGCTGGCCGACCTGATGGTGCAGCTCGGGCAGGAGATCGAGCTGCCCATCACGCGTATCGCCCAGAAGGCCCGGGCGGTGGGCATCCACCTGGTGCTGGCCACGCAGCGGCCCAGCGTGGACGTGCTGACGGGCGTCATCAAGGCCAACGTGCCCTGCCGTATCGCCTTCCGGGTGATCCAGAAGAACGACTCCCGCACCATCCTCGACGCCAACGGCGCCGAGAAGCTGCTGGGCCGGGGCGACATGCTGTATCTGGAACCGGGACGCGCCCAGCCCAAGCGGCTGCACGGCGCCTTCCTCGACGTGGTCGAATGCGAGGCCATAGCCGGGCACTGGCAGGAATACGCCGACACCACCCGTCACATCGAGCTGGAGGAGGAGCGCGGCTCGGACACCGAGGTGGAGCTGGAATCGGATCCCCTCTTCGAGCGCGCCCGCGAGATCGTGGTCCTGTCGCAGCACGGTTCGACCTCGATGCTGCAGCGCAAGCTCCAGGTGGGCTACGCCCGCGCCGGGCGGCTGATGGACCTGCTCGAGCACGCCGGCGTGGTGGGCCCCTTCATCGGCAGCAAGGCCCGCGAGGTGCTGATGAAGCCCGACGTGCTGGACGCCCTCGAGGCCGCCGACGGGGACGACGCCCCGTGAACCACCCCCGCCGCGTCTACACGCTGACCCTGGGTTGCGACAAGAACCTGGTGGACTCCGAGGCCCTGCTCGGCCGCTTCGCGGCGCGCGGGGTCGAGCCCGTGGATGCGCCGGACGACGCGGACATCCTGGTGATCAACACCTGCGGCTTCATCGAGGCCGCCCGCGCCGACAGCTTCGAGGCCATCGAGACCTTCTGCCGCCACAAGGGCTCGCGCACCCTGGTCGTGACCGGATGCCTGTCCCAGGAGCGCAGCGACGAGATCGCCGCGCGCTATCCGGACGTGGACCTGATCAACGGCGTGGGCAACTTCGAGCGCCTGCTCGACGCCCTGGAGGCCCGCGCGGACCTGGTGCCCGTCGGTCGTCCCGACGAGGCCCGCTACGAGGGCCTGGCCGACCGTCCGCTGCAGACCCCCGGCCACCTGGCCTTCGTCAAGATCAGCGAGGGCTGCAACTTCCGCTGCGCCTTCTGCCGCATCCCCCTGATCCGCGGCGACCAGCGTTCCCGGACCGTGGCCGAGCTCGTCGACGAGGCGCGGACCCTGGCGGCGCGCGGTGTGAGCGAGCTGATGCTCGTCGCCCAGAACACCAGCGACTTCGGGCGGGACACGGGGGAGGACCTGCTCGATCTGGCGACCGCCCTGGACGGCGTCGACGGTCTGCGCCGCGTGCGGTTGCACTACCTCTATCCGGGCCTGATCGCGCCCGACCGGTTCCGACGCCTGCTGGAGCTCCCGGTGGTGGCTCCCTACGTGGACATGCCGGTCCAGCACGCCTCGCCGGAGGTGCTGCGGCGCATGAACCGGCCCGTCGACGTGGAGAGGTTGACGGGGTTCTTCCTCGATCTGCGGGATCGAGACCCGGACGTGACCCTGCGCACCACACTGCTGCTCGGCTTTCCGGGCGAGGCGGAGGAGGACGTGGAGCGCGCGGCCGATTTCCTCGAGCGCATCCGGTTTGACCACGTGGGCACCTACCGTTATTCTCCCGAGGTCGGCACCCGGGGTGCGGACATGGACGACGCGCCCGATCCGGAGGACGTGGCCGACCGCGAGGCTCGTCTGCTGGACCTCCAGCACGAGATCGCCCTCGAGCGCCAGCGTCGCCGGCTCGGCCGCGAGGACCTCTTCGTGGTCGACGCCGTCGACGACCTGGACGACTGGATCGAACCCGCGACCGAACTGGCCGCGAGCGAGGACACGGAACCGACGACCGCGGGCGAACGTTTGCTGTCTTCGGACCGGGTCGCCGTGACGCGGGGCGCCCACCAGGCCCACGACGTCGACGGCGTCACCCTGATGCCCGCCGAGGACCTGTCGGCGGGGCAATGGCTCCGGGCGCGCACCGTCGCGGTCACGCCCTACGACGGAC
The DNA here is from genome assembly GCA_964607825.1 of uncultured Fibrobacteraceae bacterium. Taxonomy (GTDB): domain Bacteria; phylum Krumholzibacteriota; class Krumholzibacteriia; order LZORAL124-64-63; family LZORAL124-64-63; genus JAHIYU01. Next base: position 5,694 of record CAZSNA010000074.1, read on the forward strand.
TGGCCGAACCGGCCGCGGACTCTTGACGACTGGAAAGGACGATCCGATGCGCTTCCTCCTGCTCCTCGCCGCCCTGCTGCTGATCACGACGAGCGCCCCGGCGGCCGAGCGGGCCGCGCCCGTCTTCGCGGCCTCCGGGCCCGACACGATCCGCACCAATCTCTGGCTCACGGAGGCCATGCTGGGGGACGTGGCGCGCGAGATGGTCGCCGCCGTGCCCGTCGGCCCCTGGCGCGTGTCCCTGCGACCTGGCGGCCCTCACGACGCGGCCCCCCTGCTGGAGTCCGCCCTGTTCGAGGAGCTGGCCGCCGCCGGCCACGAGGCCTATCTGGACGAATCGGCCACGGCGCCGGATTCCCTGGAGGTCGTGCAGCCGGAGGTGGACTACGAGCTCCGCTATCGTTTCGAGCTGGTGGCGCTGGAGTACCCCCGCGTGGGACGCCGCCTCGGACTCTGGACCCGCTGGGTGGATCGCGAGATGGGCGTGAGCGTGCGGGCGCAGGTGCTCGAGAGCCACACGGGCCGCCTGCTGATGGACGATCGCCTGAAGCGCAGCTACGGCGATCGCGTGCCGGCCTCGGTGATGTCGCGCGTCGATGATCCGCTCTTCACGTTCACCACCGCCCAGATCGAGGAGGGCGGCGTCAAATCCATCCTCGAGGAGCTGGTCGTGGTGGGAGCGCTCACCGGACTTGTGGCCATCTATTTCGCGAACACGGGCAACTGACCCCGACCAGCGCCGCCTCGGGCGGCCGGAGGAAGACCTTGATCCCGACACTGCGCACGCGCGTCCTCGCCATTCTCGCCGCCACGGCCCTCGCGGCCGTCCTGTTCGCCGTCGGCGGCTGCGGGATGACCAACCCCTATCCCGCCGGCTCCTACGAGCGGGCCCTGGCCTACCACCAGAACGACAAGCACCACGAGGCCGTGGACGCCTACGCGGCCTTCCTGCGCCGCAGCCCCACCGACAGCCTCGCCGCCCAGGCCCAGTTCGAGAAGGCCATGAGCTACATGGAGGTCAAGGAGTTCCCCATGGCGGCGGTCGAGCTGCAGATCCTCAGGCAGGAATACCCCACCAGCGACTACGTGGAGCGCGCCGTCTTCGAGGAGGCCAACGCCTACTTCCGCCAGGCGGGTCGCGTCGAGCGGGACATCACGGCCGCCCTGGACGCCCGTCTGCGCTACCAGGCCTTCATGGAGTCGTATCCCGCCTCGTCCCGGCTCGATGAGGCCCGCGAACGCATCCTCGACGTGTGCGACATGGTGGTGGCCAAGCGGCTCAAGCAGCTCGAGGTCTACGAACGTCTCGGGCGCGACGACGCCATCGCGGTCAGCCTGGATCGCCTGATCGTGACGGAGCCCCAGAGCCGGTTGCGCCCGCGGGTCATGCTGCGACGGCTGGAGCTGGCCCTGGACGCCGACGATCACGACGTGGCCCGCGACCTCGCCACGCGCCTCGCCGACGAGTACCCGCTCTCGGAGGAGGCCGCCCGCGCCGCCCGGCGCGTCGGCGACCTGCCCGATCCCGACGGCTCATGAGGCTCGCCTTCTTCGGCGGCAGCTTCGATCCGTTCCACAACGGCCACCTGTCCATCGTCCGCGCCCTGCGTGAGCGACGTCTCTGCGACGAGCTCCTGGTGGCCCCGGCCGCCCTCTCGCCCGGCAAGGACGCGCCGACGGCCGCGGGCGAGCATCGTCTGGCCATGGCCGAGGCGGCCCTGGCCGGTCTCGAGCGGGTGGCGGTGAGCGACCTGGATCTGCGCCGCGACGGTCCCAGCTACACGGTGGACACCCTGGCGTCCCTGCGGCGCGCCCGACCGGAGGCCCGTCTGATCCTGGTGATCGGCGCGGACGCCTGGCGCGATTTCGATGACTGGCGCGAACCGCGGCGCATCCTGTCCCTGGCGGAGGTCGTGGTCTTCCCGCGCGGCGGCGTGCGCGAGCTGCCGGAACGGCCCGGCGCCCGGGTGCACGTGCTCGAGGACTTCGAGGAGCCGGTCAGCGCCACGGAACTGCGCGCGCGTCTGGCCCGGGGCGAGCCCGTGGCCGACCGACTGCCCCCCGCGGTGGACGCGTACATCCGCCGCCACGGGCTCTACGGCGTGCGGTCCGACGGACCGCGGGAGGGGGAGACGACGTGTCCCTGATCCTCATCGACGGTTCGGCGCTGGTCTACCGCGCCCACTACGCCTTCATCAAGCGCCCGCTCACCGCGCCCAGCGGCGAGGGCACGTCGGTGGCCTTCGGCTTCCTGAACAGCCTGCTGGGCCTGATCGCCGAGAGGCGGCCCTCGCACCTGGCCGTGGTCTTCGACGTGAAGGGCCCGGTGTTCCGCCACGACATCTATCCCGAGTACAAGGCCCAGCGCAAGCCCATGCCGCCGGAGCTGGAGGCACAGCTCCCGCGCCTGCACGAACTGCTCGGAGCCTGGGGCCTGCCGGTCCTCTCGCGGGCGGGCGTGGAGGCCGACGACGTCATGGCGACCCTGGCGCGCGCTTCCGAAGGCGTGGTCGACCAGGTCTGGTTCTACACCGGCGACAAGGACTTCATGCAGCTGCTGGACGGGCGGACCGCCATGCTCAAGCCCGGCCGCCGCAACGCCGACCCCGTGGCCTACACCGACGAGGACGTACGCCGGGACTTCGGCCTGGAGCCCGCGGCCCTGGTGGACGTGTTCGCCCTGTCCGGAGACAGCAGCGACAACATCCCGGGCGCGCCGGGCGTGGGCGCCAAGACGGCCGCCAAGCTGATCCGCGAGTTCGGCGATCTCGACACGCTGTACGAGAAGCTGGAGGGCTCGACCCTGACGCCGCGCCTCAAGCGGGTGCTCGCCGAGAACCGGGAGCAGATCTACCTGTCGCAGCGCCTGTTCGAGATCGACGTGAACGTGCCCGTGGACGTGGACTGGCCGGATCTCGCGACCCGGGCGCCGGACGCGCCGGAACTGCGCGCCCTGCTGGAGGAGCTGGGCCTGAACCGCGTGCTCGGACTGGTGGACAAGGTGGTCGGCCAGACGTCCGGCGCACCGGACGGCGATGCACCCTCGGCGGACGCCGTCGATCCCTGGGATCCCGCTGCACGCGGCTACCGTGTCCTGGACACGCCCGAGAGCCTGTCCGCCTACCTGTCGGAGATCCCCGCCGACGCCCCCCTGTCCGTGGACACCGAGACCGACGGCCTGCGGCCCGACCGGGCGCGCCTGGTGGGCATCTCCCTCTGCGCCGAACCGGGACGCGCGGTCTACCTGCCGGTCCTGGTGCGCGAGCAGGCGGCCCAGGGCGATCTGTTCCCCGGCGGCGAGACCGATCACCTGGACTGGATCCGTCCCGCCCTGGCGCCCGTCCTGGTCGATCCCGGGCGCGAACTGGTGGGGCAGAACCTCAAGTTCGACCGCTGGCTCCTGGAGCGGCACGGCCTGCCCCTGGGCGGACGCGTTTTCGACACCATGATCGCCGCCTACGTCCTCGATCCCGGCCGCCAGCGCTTCGGGCTGGACGAACTGGCGTCGGAGCGCCTGGGCGTGGACATGCTCGCCTACGCCGACCTCTTCGCCGACGGCGACCGCACCCGGGACATCCTCGGCGTGCCCCTGCCGCGTCTGGCCGCCTACGCCGCGGAGGACGCGGACATGGCCCTGCGCCTGCGCGACGATTTCGCCGCGGCGCTGGCGCGGGAGCCCGAACTCGCGACGCTCTTCGACGACATCGAGACGCCGCTGACCGGCGTCCTCTACGCCATGGAGCGCCGCGGGATCGCACTGGACCGGGACTTCCTGGGCGAACTGGGAGAGAGCTTCCGCGTCGAGCTGCAGACCCTGGAGGCCGACATCCACGCCGAGGCGGGGCGCGAGTTCAACATCCAGAGTCCGCAGCAGCTGGCCGTCGTGCTCTTCGATGAGCTGGGGCTCAAGCCCACCAAGAAGACCGCGTCGGGCTGGAGCACCGACGTGTCGGTCCTGAGCGGCCTCGCCGACAAGCATCCCTTGCCGTCCCTGGTCCTCGAATATCGTCAACTGGCCAAGCTGCTAGGCACATACGTCGACAACTTGATGGAGCTGGTGAACCCGGACACCGGCCTGATCCACACCTCGTTCAACCAGGCGGTGGCCGCGACGGGCCGGCTCTCCTCATCCGATCCGAACCTGCAGAACATCCCCATCCACTCGGAACGCGGGCGTCGCATCCGGCGGGCCTTCGTGCCCCGCGACCCGGACGCGGTGTTCATCTCGGCCGACTATTCCCAGATCGAGTTGCGGCTGCTGGCACACCTGTCGGGCGACGCCACGCTGCTGGAGACCTTCCGGACCGGCGGCGACGTGCATCGCCGCACGGCCGCCCTGGTGGGCGACGTGGACGAGGCCGACGTGACCCGCGAGATGCGCAGCCGGGCCAAGGCCGTCAACTTCGGCGTGATCTACGGCCAGGGGGCCCGCGCCCTGGCGCGCCAGCTCGGCATCAAGACGCGAGAGGCCACCGCCTTCATCGACGGCTACTTCCGCACCTATCCCGGGGTGAAGGCCTACATCGCCCGCTGCCACGAGGAGGCCCGCGAGCTGGGGGCCACGACGACCCTCTTCGGCCGCCGGCGCGCCCTGCCCGACATCCTGTCCGAGAACAACCGGCTGCGCAGCTTCTCCGAACGGGTGGCCGTCAACACGCCCATCCAGGGCACCGCGGCCGACCTGATGAAGCTGGCCATGCTCGCGGTGGAAGCGCGGCTGACGGAGGCGGATCTCGGCGCGAGGATGCTCCTGAGCGTGCACGACGAGGTGCTGGTCGAGGCGCCCCGCGGCGCCGCGGAGACCATGGCCGGCCTGCTGCGCGAGACCATGGAGTCGGTCCACGAGCTGGACGTGCCTCTGACGGTCGACGTGCACGTGGGCGACGACTGGGCGGCCGCCCATGACTGAGCCCGCGCGCAAGCTGAAACTGTGGGTCCTGACCGGCCCGACGGGCGCCGGCAAGTCCCTGGCCGCGTCGATCCTGGCCGAACTGGGCGCCGGCGTGATCGACGCCGACGCCGAGGGCCACGCCGTGCTGCGGGATCCGGAGGTCGTCGAGGCCGTGGCCGAGCGCTTCGGACCCGAGGTGATCGTCGGGGGCGTGGTGGACCGGTCGGCGCTGGGCCGGCGCGTCTTCGCAGACCCCGCGGAGCTGGCCCGGCTGGACGCCCTGGTCCACCCGCCGCTGAGCGCCCGCCTGGCCGCCCGGATCGCCGCGATGGAGCGGGCCGCCGTGGAACCGGGCCTTGCCGTGGTCGAGGCGGCCGTGTACTTTCGGCTCCCGCCGTTCGGCCGCGTGGATCTGGTGATCGTCGTGGACGCGCCGGCCCCCGTGCGCGCCGCCCGGCTGGCCGCCGCAGGCCTGGAGCCGGAGGCGGCCGCCGCGAGGGTCGCCGCCCAGGCCCACCTGGCCGAGGACTTCGCGCGGGCGGACGTCGTCCTGGACAACGGCGGCGACGCGGAGGACCTGCGTCGCGCCCTGATCGAACTCCACCGCACGCACCTGGGCGGCCGCGCCCCGGGAGGTTGACATGAAGGAGCATCTCGAGGCCCTCGCCGAGCAGAAGGCGCGACTGTTGCGTCTGAAGGAGGGTCTTTGACCTGCCGGCCCTGAACGCCGAGCACGATCGGCTGCTGGCCGACCAGGCCGAACCGGGTTTCTGGGACGATCGCGAGGCCGCCGAGAAGGTGCTGGCCCGCGTCCGCCGGCTCAAGCGCTGGCTCGATCCCATGGCTGCGGCCGACGCCGCCTGCGAGGACCTCGACGTGCTGGCCGAGCTCGCCGTCCAGGAGAACGACGCCGACGCGGTCGCCGAGGTGGCGGACGGCATCGAGACCCTCTCGCACGACCTGGACAAGCTCGACTCCCAGTTCCTGCTCAGCGGCCCCGACGACGCCCGCGGCGCCCTGCTCGAGATCCATCCCGGCGCCGGCGGCACCGAGTCCCAGGACTGGGCCGAGATGCTTCTGCGCATGTACAAGCGCTACCTCGAGCGCGAGGACTTCTCGCATACCGTGCTGGACCTGCAGGGCGGCGACGAGGCCGGCATCAAGAGCGCCGTCCTCGAGATCAAGTCCGACTTCGCCTACGGCTATCTCAAGAGCGAGTCGGGCGTCCATCGACTGGTGCGCATCTCGCCCTTCGACGCCCAGAGCCGCCGCCACACCTCCTTCGCCTCGGTCTTCGTCTTCCCCCTGATCGAGGACGACGTGGAGGTCGAGATCAACGAGGCCGACATCCGCATGGACACCTACCGGGCCAGCGGGGCCGGCGGCCAGCACGTCAACAAGACCGACAGCGCCGTGCGACTGACCCACGAGCCCACCGGCCTCGTGGTCCAGTGCCAGAGCGAGCGATCCCAGCTGCGCAACCGCGAGAGCGCCATGAAGATGCTCCGCGCCAAGCTGTACCTGCAGCTGGTGGAGGAGGAGCGCGCCAAGCGGCAGGAGATCGAGGACAACAAGATGGAGATCGCCTGGGGCAGCCAGATCCGCTCGTACGTGCTGCATCCCTACACCAAGGTCAAGGATCACCGCACCGAACACGAGACCGGCAACTCCACGGCCGTGCTCGACGGCGACCTGGAAGCCTTCATCGACGCGTACCTGCGCCAGACGAGCCGGGCCGCGTCGGACTGAGCCGGCGGGGACGCCGCATCGCAGGAAAAGGAGAGACCGTGTCCGGGAACGCCAACGACAAGCAGCAGCACCGTCTGGTCCAGGAGCGCCTCAACAAGCTGGAGGCCCTGGCCGAGCGCGGCCCGCTCTATCCCCACGTCTACGCGCGCACCCACACCAGCGCCGAACTGCACGCCCAGGAGGCCGACCTGGTCGAGTCGGGCGGGACCGTGCGCATCGCCGGCCGCATCATGGCCAAGCGCAAGGCGGGCAAGACCATCTTCCTGCCCCTGTACGACGGTCCCGGCAAGATCCAGATCTACGCCAAGCGCGACGACCTGGGCGAGGAGGACTTCGCCTGCTTCAAGAAGAACCTGGACGTGGGCGACATCATCGGCGTCGAGGGCACCCTCTTCCGCACCCGGACCGACGAGCTGACGGTGCAGGTCGCGTCCTGGGAGCTGCTGGCCAAGTCCGTGCGGCCGCTGCCCGAGAAATTCCACGACATGAGCATCGAGCTCAAGAGCCGCAAGCGCTATCTCGACCTGATCATGAACCTGGAGGCCCGCGAGCGCTTCCGGCGCCGGTCGGCCATCCTGGAGGAGGTACGCCGCTTCCTCATCGACGCGGACTTCCTCGAGGTCGAGACGCCCATCCTGCAGCCCCTCTACGGCGGCGCCACGGCCCGTCCCTTCAAGACGCACCACCACGCCCTGGACCAGACCCTCTACCTGCGCATCGCCGACGAGCTCTACCTCAAGCGCCTGATCGTGGGCGGCTTCGAGAAGGTCTTCGAGTTCTGCAAGGACTTCCGCAACGAGGGCATGGACCGCAGCCACAATCCCGAGTTCACCATGATGGAATGCTACGCGGCCTACTGGGACTACCACCAGGTCATGGACCTGATGGAGGGCCTGGTGCTGCGCCTGGTGGACCGCTTCGGCGAGGACCGGAAGCTCACCTACGGCGACCACGTGCTCGACTTCTCGCAGGGCTTCCGCCGCCTGCCCTTCCTCGAGGGTCTGAAGGAGAAGACCGGCGTCGACCTGGCGGGGATCGACCGCGAGGGCGCCGAGGCCGTGGCCCGGGAGCACGGCGTGGCCGTCAAGCCGGAGATGGGCGTGGACAAGATCCTGGACGAGCTCTTCGGGGCGCTCGTGGAGCCGGACCTGATCCAGCCCACCTTCGTCATGAACCACCCCAAGGTCCTGTCGCCCCTGGCCAAGGCCCATCGTGACGACCCCGCCGTCGTCGAGCGCTTCGAGGGCTTCGTGGCCGGCTTCGAGATCTGCAACGCCTTCTCGGAGCTGAACGACCCCTTCGAGCAGCGCCGCCGCTTCGAGGCCCAGATGGACCTCAAGGCCAAGGGCGACGACGAGGCCCAGGTGCTGGACGAGGACTACCTGGAGGCCCTGGAGACCGGCATGCCGCCCACCGGCGGCCTCGGCGTGGGCCTGGACCGACTGGTGATGCTGCTGACCGACTGCCACTCCATCCGCGACGTGGTGCTGTTCCCGGCCCTGCGGCCGGAGGAATAGGACCCGGGAGGGCGCATGCGCTTCGCCGCCTACATCGCCCGCCGCTACCTGCGCAGCCGGCGCCGTTCGCGCCTGGTGAACCGCGCGACGGTGATCGCCATCGTCGGCATCACCCTGGGCGTGATGGTGCTGGACCTCACCCTGGCCATCATGAACGGACTGCACGACGAGCTGCGCCGCAGCTTCATCGACAACATGCCCATGGTGACCGTGGTCACCAGCCGTCCCGAGGGCTTCACGCGGCTCGGCGAGACCGTCGACACGATCGGCGCCCTGCCCGAGGTGATCGGCGTGGCGCCCTTCGTGCGGCAGGAGGTGGTGGTCACGTCCAAGGGGCGCGCCGTGCCGACCCAGCACCGGGCGGGCGTGGTCTGGGGCGTGGATCCCGACCTTCAGGAGACCGTCACGCCGCTGTCGCACCTGGTGGTGCCCCGCGAGGCCGCGACGGCGGCCCTGCGCGAGCGCGGCGCCGCGGTGCCCGGCGTCGTGCTGGGCGCGGAGCTGGCGGCGTCCCTCTACGCCGGACTGGGCGACACCGTCACCGTCACCGCCCCCAGCGGCGACCTGGACCTGGACGACATGACGGCCGAGAGCCGGCGCTTCCGCGTGGCCGGTTTCCTGGACACGGGTCTCTACGACTTCGACGCCCGCTTCATCTACATGCCCCTGGGCGCCGCGCGCGACTTCTTCGGCTACGGGCCCGACGGCGCCACCGGGATCGGCGTGAAGGTGGACGACATGATGCGCGCCCCGCAGGTGGCCGACGAGATCGAGTCGACCCTCGGACCCTACACGTACCACTGCAACGACTGGATCGACCTGAATCGCAACCTCTTCCAGTGGGTGAGCGTCGAGAAGGTGCTCATGTTCCTGCTGCTCGGACTGGTGATCCTGGTGGCGGCCTTCAACATCGTGGGCATCCTCACGATGATGGTGGGGGAGCGGCGCCGTGAGATCGGCATCCTGCTGTCGATGGGGGCCAGTCGCCGTCAGATCGAGGGCATCTTCGTGCTGGACGGGCTCTACGCCGGCGTCGTGGGCACCGCCCTCGGCACCCTGCTGGGCTGGCTGGGATACCTGTATCTGGATCGCGTGGGCATTCCGGTGCCCGGCGACGTCTACTTCGTGGATCACGTGCCGGTGGTGGCGCAGGCGAGCGACTTCGGGCTGGTGGCCGTGGTCGCCCTGGGCATCACGCTGCTGGCCACGCTGCTGCCCAGCGCCGAGGCGGCGCGGCTGCGGCCCATGGACATCATCCGCTACACCTAGGAGCGTCGTGACGACACCGTTGCTGGCCTGTACCGGACTGGGCAAGGTCTTCCCCCGCGCGGGGGAGGACGTGACGGTCCTGGACGGTTGCGACTTCGCCCTGGCCGAGGGCGAGCGCGTGGCGGTCATGGGCGCCAGCGGCGCCGGCAAGAGCACCCTGCTCAACCTGCTCAGCGGACTGGACGACCCCAGCGCCGGCCGGATCGCCTTCCGCGGCCGCGACCTCACCGACGCCAAGCCCGCGGCCTGGAGCCGCTGGCGCCGCGATCACGTGGGCGTCGTCTTCCAGTTCCACTTCCTGCTGCCCGATTTCAGCGCCCTGGAGAACGTCCTGCTGCCCGTGCGTCTGGCCGGTCGCGTCGACGGCGCGCAGGAGGACCGCGCCCGTGATCTGCTGTCCCGGATGGGCCTGGACGATCGACGCGACCACCTGCCCGGCGAGCTCTCGGGCGGCGAGCAGCAGCGCGTGGCCGTGGCGCGGGCCTTCATGAACGGCCCGGCGGTGGTGCTGGCCGACGAGCCCACCGGCAATCTCGACCGGGCCCTGGGCCGGGAGCTGGCGGACCTGCTCTTCGAGCTCTGCGCCGAGACGGGCGCCGGCCTGGTGATGGTGACCCATTCGCGGGAGCTGGCGGACCGCGCCGACCGTGTCCTGCGCCTGGCCGACGGCGATCTGCATCGCCTGGACGGTTAGAATCCGGCGTGAAAACCGGTCAGCATTCCTCAAGTCGCGCGCCGTCCGAACGATAATCAGGAGAGCGGGCGGCGCGACCGTCCGACCCGGGACAGATCCCCCCGACCGGTGGTCGTCGGGAAGGGCGTGCCGTATATTGTCGCCGAGATGCGGCGGACCCGACGGGTCGCCGCCCGAAACGCGAACGGAGGCGCTTGAGCATGAACGATCGTTTCACCCAGAGAGTACGGAAGGTCCTGTTCCTGGCCCGCGACGAGGCCGGCCGGATGCAGCACGACTACATCGGGACCGAACACCTGCTGCTGGGCATCATCCGCGAGGGCGAGGGCATCGCCTCGCGCGTGCTGGTGCGGCTGGGCATCGACTCGGCGCAGATCCAGCAGGCCATCGAGGAGATCGTCAACACCCAGAGCGGCACCATCACCATCGGCGAGATCCCCTTCACGCCCCGCGCCAAGCGCGTGCTGGAGATCTCCATCGACGAGGCCCGGGTCCACAACCACAACTACGTGGGCACCGAGCACCTGCTGCTGGCCCTGATCAAGGAGGGCGAGGGCGTGGCCGCCCGCGTGCTCAACGACCTGGGCGCCAGCCACGAGCGCGTGCGACGCGAGGTGCTCAAGATGCTGGGCAACACCGAGCGCGTCCGCGAGAAGGCCCCCGACGCCAAGAAGCAGGAGACCCCGGTCCTCGACCAGTTCGGCCGCAATCTCACGCAGATGGCCGCCGACGGCAAGCTGGACCCGACCATCGGCCGCATGCCGGAGATCGAGCGCGTGATCCAGATCCTCTCGCGCCGCAAGAAGAACAACCCCGTGCTGATCGGCGAGCCCGGCGTGGGCAAGACCGCCATCGCCGAGGGCCTGGCCGCGCGCATCGTGGAGGGGCAGGTGCCCGTCACCCTGCGCGACAAGCTGATCGTGTCGCTGGACCTGGCCAGCGTGGTGGCCGGCACCAAGTACCGCGGACAGTTCGAGGAGCGCCTCAAGCAGATCATGGCCGAGATCCGCGACTCCGAGGACATCATCCTCTTCATCGACGAGCTGCACACCATCGTGGGCGCCGGCGGCGCCGAGGGCGCCATCGACGCCTCGAACATGCTCAAGCCCGCCCTGTCCCGGGGCGAGATCCAGTGCATCGGCGCCACCACGATGGACGAGTACCGCAAGTTCATCGAGAAGGACGGGGCGCTCGAAAGGCGCTTCCAGACCATCATCGTCAACCAGCCCTCCGAGGACGAGACCGTCGAGATCCTCTTCGGGCTGCGCGACCGCTACGAGGCCCATCACCGGGTCAAGTTCGAGGACGAGGCCATCAAGTCCGCCGTCTGGCTCTCCAATCGCTACATCTCCGGCCGCGCTCTGCCCGACAAGGCCATCGACGTGATCGACGAGGCCGGTTCGCGGGCGCGCCTGTCCATGGCGGTCATGCCGCCCGACCTGCGCGAGCTCGAGACGCGGATCCACGAGACGGAGCGGGAGAAGGAGGCCTCCATCCAGGCCCAGGAGTTCGAGAAGGCGGCCAAGTACCGCGACAAGGAGAAGGAGCTCCGCGCCGAGCTGGCCGAGATGAACAAGTCCTGGAAGGTGGAGTCGAGCGACCACTCCGCCACCGTGGACACCCGCCTGGTCTGCCGCGTCATCGCCGACATCACCGGGATTCCGGTGGCCGAGGTCGAGGAGGAGGAGACCGAGAAGCTGCTGCGCATGGAGGACGAGCTGCGCAAGTGGATCATCGGCCAGGACGGGGCCCTCGACGCCGTGTCCAAGGCCATCCGCCGCAACCGGGCCGGCCTACGCGACCCGCGGCGTCCCATCGGTTCCTTCCTGTTCACCGGGCCCACCGGCGTCGGCAAGACCGAGGTGGCCCGCCGCCTGGCCGAGTTCATGTTCGGCGACCAGTCCTCTCTGATCCGCGTGGACATGAGCGAGTACATGGAGAAGTTCGCCGTCTCGCGCCTGGTCGGCGCGCCCCCGGGCTACGTCGGCTACGACGAGGGCGGCTTCCTCACCGAGAAGGTGCGCCGCAAGCCCTACTCGGTGATCCTGCTGGACGAGATCGAGAAGGCCCATCCCGACGTCTTCAACATCCTGCTGCAGGTGCTCGAGGACGGTCAGCTCACCG
>CAZSNA010000075.1:0-17722 GCA_964607825.1 uncultured Fibrobacteraceae bacterium
GACGCCGCACCTAACGACGACAACCACTTCAGTCGCCTGAGAACACAGTCATTATGGTCACTCCACGCCCTAGGGTCATCACGATACCCCCCTGCGCTAACGAGAGGCGAGTAGCACTGTGATGACCAATAAGCAGATAATCCAGTACCCGGGTACTTAGAATCAAGCCAAGCGGCCACTTTGTTATCCCATGCTTCAAAATCTCTATGTGTATCTGTTGGATTTGAGCCGTTCAGAAGATGACGACCGATCGCCACAAGATCCTCAAGTGAATCTGATTTCCTCACCGGTTTACCTCAATATGGTAAACGATGGCTCCAGCGGCCACCGGATCTGGCGCGGGTCTTGTGTCAGCAAGGCTCGCGACAGGGCCGATGGTCCGCTGGAAGCTCTTGTTAGTTAGTCACCGTAGGCGGCCACACTATTATAGGACGCTTTCACAGCACCCCAGGTAATGACTTCATCTGCAACGATTTCAGGCTCATACTCAACGATGTAGCCCCATGATGTAATCTCATCACAACTACCGTCATTCCATCCAGTGAAGTTCGAAAACCAGCCTAAAAGACAGTCCTCTTCATCTACATCATTGGGCTCCATAGCCCCCCAGCCTGTGTATGACCAGGTCTCACCGGTTTCCCACAACCAGCCCTCAGCCGGCTCGGCAGTTCCCTCGGGCTGATACCCCCCAAGCCAGTATCCGTGATTTGACACTCCGAATTGCTGCCAGCACCAATAATCCTCTTCACTTGATCCCATTGTGACGAGATGCCCTGGGATGTCCATCCATGATCGAGAGTTGGCTGCATCTCGTGCCTGAAACCATGTAAGCCCCTCTTCGACGAGTTCATAGTAGTGCCCGTTTCCCCCTTCGGATTCTGGCCACTCAATCGGATCTGCTTGAACTGTAGAATAGGGAATCAGGATCAGAGCGACTAGAAGCATGTTGAGATAGCTACTATGCCACATGTATTCTCCTCCGATGATATTGTCACCCTCATCGAATGCTGTATTTATCCAACTAACAAGCTAAACATGTCCCAGACACTAACCCATCACCGCTGCAAATTCCCAAACCGAGTAAACGCCTTATGAAAGTGCAGATCAAACTGCCCGATCGGCCCGTTCCTCTGCTTCCCAATAATCACCGTAGCCCGATTTCGCACCGAGTCATCATCCGGCTTGTAATACTCCTCCCGATACAGGAACAGCACCACATCCGCATCCTGCTCAATGGAGCCGGACTCGCGGAGATCGGAGAGCAACGGCTTATGATCCCCCCGCGCCTCCACCGCCCGCGACAACTGACTCAGCGCAATAACCGGCACATCCAGATCCTTCGCCATCCCCTTGAGATTCCGGCTGATCACCGAGATCTCCTGCTGGCGGTTCTCCGCCCGCTGCGAGCTGGTCATCAGCTGCATGTAGTCGATGACGATCAGGCCGATGTTGTGCTGCTGCTTCAGCCGCCGCGCCTTGGCCTTCATCTCCAGCACCGAGATGCCGCTGGAATCGTCGATGAAGATGGGCGCTTCGGACAGCCGGCTGCAGGCCTCGGTCAGCTTGGGCCACTGGTCCTGGTTGAGCTGGCCGCGACGCAGGTCGTGGTTGTTGAACCCGCCGCTGGCGCAGATCAGGCGCATGCAGAGCTGCTCCTTGGCCATCTCCAGGCTGAAGAAGGCCACGGGCGTCTGCTCGTTGACCGCGGCGTGGTAGGCGATGTTCAGGGCCAGCGCCGTCTTGCCCATCGACGGCCGCGCGGCGAGGATGATCAGGTCCGAGTTCTGCAGGCCGGCGGTGCGCTGGTCCAGCTCGGTGAAGCCGGTCGCGAGCCCGGTCACGTCGCTCTTCTGGCGCGAGGCCTCGTCGATGCGCCGGAAGGTCTCCGGCACCACGTCCTTGACCGCGGCGAAGGACTGGGTCTGCCGGTTCTCGGCGATGTTGTAGATCTTGGTCTGGGCGTCGTCGAGGATGGTGTCGGTGTCGTCGGCGCCCTCGAAGGCGTCGTTGGCGATCTCGCCGCTGGCCGAGATCAACCGGCGCAGGATCGACCGGTCGCGCACGATGCGCGCGTGGTACTGCACGTTGGCCGCCGTCGCGGTGCCCGCGAGGATGTCCGCGAGGTAGTCGTTGCCGCCGGCCTTGCGCAGCTCGCCGCGCCGCTCGAGATCCTCGGCCACGGTGATGCCGTCGATGGCCTGGTCGTTCTCGTAGAGCTCGCACATGACCTGGAAGATCAGGCGATGCTCCAGCCGGTAGAAGTCCTCGAGCTGGAGGGTCTCCATGGCCACGCCCAGGGCGTCCTTGTCGAGCATGACCGCGCCCAGGATGGCGCGCTCGGCGTCCTGGTTCTGGGGCGGCAGACGGCGCGCGGGGGCGCTCGCGGCGGGATGGGGGATGCGGTCGAGTTCGGGTTCCAAGGCGGCGGTCCTTCGCGGTTCGGCGTGACGGGGTTCAACCGGCCCTGGAATTTAGCACATGAGTCTTTACACGTGTAAACCGAACCGTCCCGTGGTCGCGATTTCCTGTGGACCGCCCTGTGCATCACCCCCTGGACAACCTGTGTCCAACCTGTGGATAGAGGTGGAAAAGCCGACCCCACATGAGGCATCATGACCCGCAACGCCCGTACCGACAACCGGATGCGCCCGTCCAGCCCTGTGGAGATCCCATGAACCCCGATTGTGGAAAACTCGCCGAGACCTTCGCCCGCATCCGCGCCGAGGCCGACCCGCCCCTGCCCTGGCGCGACGGCAACAAGATACCCTGGCACGACCCCGGCTTCAGCGAGCGCATGCTGGACATCCACCTCGACCAGGACAGCCACATGGCCAGCCGCACCGCCGAGGTCATCGGCCACCACGTGGGCTGGCTCTGCGACCGGCTCGGGGCGGCCGTCGGCAAGTCGAAGAACCTGCGCATACTCGACGTGGGCTGCGGCCCCGGCCTCTACTGCCACGAACTCGCCCGCCGCGGCCACACGGCGGTGGGCTTCGACTTCGCGCCGGCCCCCCTGCGCCACGCCGAGGAGGTCGCGCGACGCGAGGGTCTCGCCTGCGAGTTCCACCACGCCGACCTCACCCGCCTCGACGACGACACCCTCGCCGAGTTCGGCGAGATCGACGCGGTCACCTTCTGGTTCGGGGAGTTCAACTCCTTCCGCCGCGACGTGGCCGCGCGCTTCCTGCAGCGCATCGCCGCCGTCCTGAAGCCCGGCGGCCTGATGGCCCTGGAGATCCAGCCCTACGACGGCTTCGTGCGCGAGGACGCCACCGACTGGTCGCTTCACGACGCCTCTCCCCTGGCCGACGGTCCCCACTTCTGGCTGCAGCGCCATTGCTGGGACGAGACGGCCCAGGCGGAGATCACCGTCTACTGGATCGTGGACGCGCGCACCGGGGAGGCGGAGCGGTTCGCGCAGTGTCATCAGGCCTGGCGGGACGAGGAGCTGGTGGCGGCGCTGGGGGACGCGGGGTTGGACGGGGCGGTGTTCGAGCCGCCGGTGACGGGATGCGACGAGCGGTTCGAGTTTCCGATGGTGACGGCGAGGAAGGTCGCCCCCTGACGCAACGAGGGGCGGCCCCGCGGAGCCGCCCCTCGCTCGATGACATCGCGGTCGCTCAGCGCGCCATCACCACTCGCTGCGAGACGCTCCCCGCCTCGCTCTGCAGGTTGACGAAGTACACGCCCGCCGGCACCTGCTTGCCGTGCATGTCGCATCCATCCCACTGCATGACATGGTCACCCTCGCCGGCTCGGCCGTCGACCACGGTCCGCACCAACCGCCCGCGCAGGTCGTGGACGGTGATCCGTACGCTCTGCGGACCCGGCAAGCGATAGGACAGCGACGTGGCGTCCCGCGCGGGGTTGGGCGCAGGCGCGCCCAGCCACAGCCCGGCCACACCGAGCCGCGTGCCGGTCGCGTAGCCCAGCACCAGGGTCTCCCCGTCGTTGCCGGGCGCGCTCAGGCGGTAGTGGTAGGTGCGGCCGGCGACGGTGTCGGTGTCCAGCGCCCGCGCCCCCGGACCCTGCGTGTCGATCGTCGCCGCGACGGGCGACCAGGGCCCGGCCATGTCCTCGGCGCGCTCCAGGGTGAAGACCATGGACTCGCCCACCAGGCGAACCTCCCAGGCGAGCTCGATGCCCGCGCTGCGGTCGGTGGCGGTGAACAGCTGCAGCATCGTGGGCACCACGCCCTCCGGGACCAGGACGTAGCCCCGGGGAACGCCGTCGAGCACGCCGGTGCCGACGATGATGCCCTCGTCGGTGATGGCCTCGGCGCTCGAGGAGGTGTTCGTCTCCATGTCCCAGTTCGTGCCCGAGGGAATGAGGTCCGCGATGCGGTAGGTGTCGGCTCCGTCGTAGAGGAAGGGCAGGGCGTAGACGCCGCCGGAGTTGCCGACGGCCCAGCCGTCGCTGTTGGCGCCCCTGGCCGACCCCGAGCTGGCGGCGGGAGGCAGGGGGATCTCCGTCATGCCGTCGGCCGCGGTCCAGATGAACGGCGACCCGCTGCCCTGGTTCAGCATGCTGGCGCCGACGACGTGGCCGGCGTCGCTCACGCCGAAGGCGATGGCGCCGTTGTGCCCGGGCAGGGCGCCGACTTCGTAGGCCAGATCGGCGACCGTGTCGTAGACGAAGCCCACGTTGCGGGCCGCGTTGGCGGGGTCGAGCCCCGGGCCCACGGCCAGGCCGGCGTTGTTGACGTCGAAGAACGTGGTGGCGTAGCACCCCGTCCCGGTGAGCGTGGTGACGACATAGGTGCCGCCGGACGCGTAGACCGCGGCGGCTTCCAGCGACCCGCCGTTGACCGATCCCACGACCAGTCCGTCGTCGTTGATGTCGTAGGCGCGACCCATGGTCTGGCCGGCGGGCAGGGGCAGCTGCGCGACGGCGCCGCCCGACCAGATCAACGGCAGCGGGCTCGACCCCCAGGCCGTGGAGGCGCCGATCCCGACGACCGTGCCGAAGCCGTTGACGCCCGAGCCCGCTCCATAGGGACGGCCGGGATCGTTCGGCAGGGGCACCAGCCCGGTATCCAGGGTCCACAGATAGGCCTGGTTGTTGCTCCCCAGGTTGCGGCCGGTGGCGTAGACGCTCGTGCCCAGGCTGCCCACGTCGACACCCTGGGTGCCGTAGTCGCCCGGATCGATGACGCCGACGTCGTAGATCATGTACTCGGGCGGGATGGCGAGCGCAGCCGCAGCGACGAGATGCAGGACGAGCAGGACGGCGGCAGGGTACAGCAGCTTGGTTCGCACTGGGGACCTCCTGATGGGGCCGGGGCGCTGTCGATGACGATCTGTCGAATACACTACCACATATGGGTCTCTGGAAGTTGAATAAGCCAAGGATATGACAAACGGGAGGTGATGTATGATGCTATCGCTCAACCGCTGCGCCGGATCACCCCCCGCCTCAACTGATGCCTCTCATTGAACAACCGCCGATAGACCATCACCGCCACCAGTATCCCCCCCATCGCCGTCGACGCCGAGATCATGAACATCACCACGATCTGGTACCGCACCGCCTGCATGGGCTCCGCCCCGGCGAGGATCTGCCCCGTCATCATCCCCGGCAGCGAGACCAGCCCGGCCACGGTCATGGAGTTGATGATGGGGATCATGCCCTTGCGCACCGCCTCGCGCAGGGGCTCGCGGGCGGCCTCCCGGCGTGTGGCGCCGCAGGCCAGGTCGGCCTCCACCGCGGCGCGGCGCTCGTCGAGGCGCTCGAGCAGGGTGTCGAGGGTCAGGGAGATGCCGGTCAGGCTGTTGCCGAGGATCATGCCCAGCAGGGGGATCATCAGACGCGGCGTCCACCAGGGCTCCGCGCCGAGCACGACGCCGGTCACCAGCCAGATGGTCGCGCCGCCGCTGAGCACCAGCGCCAGGAACGCCACGCCGTGGACGCCCGCGAAGCTGCGGCTCGACCGCTGCACCGCGGCGTGTCCGGCGGCGGTCACCATGATCGCGGCCATGGCCGCCACCACCAGGGCCTTCTCGCCGGTGAACACGAAGCGCAGCACGTAGCCCACGGCCAGCAGCTGCACCACCGTGCGCAGGGCGGCCACCGCGAGGCGCTTCTCCAGCCCCAGGCGCAGCACCAGGCTGACGGTGCCGGCTAGCAGCAGCAGGGCCGCGGCGGCGAGCAGATCCCACCAGGTCAGCACGGGGGCGGTCATGGGCGGCCTCCCGCGTAGGGGGCCAGATCGACCGTGCGGTCGCACCAGCGCTCGGCCTGGGCGGGGTCGTGGGAGACCACCAGGGCGGCCAGCCCGCCGCGGGCGCGCAGGCGCACGGCGGTCTCCACCTGCCCGGCGGCGGCCGGATCCAGGGCGCTGGTGGGCTCGTCCAGCAGCAGCACCCGGGCGTCGAGCAGCAGGGCGCGCGCGAGGGCCACGCGCTGGCGCTCGCCCACGGAGAGGATACCGGCGTCGGAGTCGAGGTCGGGCGGGGATTCGAAGAGCTCGGCGAGGGTCGAGGCGGCGCGCGCAGGATCGAACTCCAGCTCGCTGCAGGACCGGAACGCGAAGGGCCGCGCCAGCGCCTCGCCCACCGTCCCGGCCGGCAGCAGCGGCTCCTGCGCCACCAGCGACACGGCGCGGCGGAAGCAGGGCCAGCCCAGGTCGTCGCCGGTCTCGCCGTCCAGGGTCACCGCGCCGTCGGCGGGATCGTCCAGGCCGCAGACCACCCGCAGCAGCGAGGTCTTGCCGCTGCCCGAGGGGCCGCGCAGGCCGACGAGTTCACCTGGTTGCAGGTCGAGATCGAGACCGGAGAGCAGCGGCGCGCCGCCGGGAGCCACGGCCAGGCCGCGCAGGCTCAGCCGGGGGGCGGTCATGCGTCTTCCGCCACCAGCGCGTCGTGCAACGCCCGCAGCTTGCGTACGTCGTCCCAGGTGTCGCGCTTCCAGTGGGGATTGCGGAGCAGGGCGGCGGGGTGGTAGGTGGCCATCACCGGCACGCCCTCGTAGAAGTGCACCGCCTCGCGCAGGCTGCGCAGGCTGGCGCGGGTGTCCAGCAGGGTCATGGCCGCGTGGCGGCCCAGGCAGCAGATCACCTTGGGCTCGAGGATCTCGAGCTGCTTCTTCAGGTAGGGCTCGCAGGCGTCCACCTCGTCGCGCTCTGGGTCGCGGTTCTGCGGCGGACGGCATTTGAGGATGTTGCAGATGTAGATGTCCTCGCGCGCGAAGCCGATGGCCTTGAGGATGTCGTTGAGCAGCTTGCCGGCGCGGCCCACGAAGGGTTCGCCCTGCTCGTCCTCGTGGCGGCCGGGGGCCTCGCCCACGAAGACCACCTCGGCGTCCGGGTTGCCGACGCCGAACACCGTCCGGGTGCGGGTCTCGTGCAGCTTGCAGGCCTCGCAGGCCGACACCGTCGCGGTCAGCTCGGCCAGGGCCGCGGTCTTCTCGTCGGCCGAGAGCGCCGCGACCGGTTCCTCGGGCTCGGCGAAGATGTCCGCCTGGTCGGGCACTGCGGGGCGTTGCCGGTAGCGTCGGATCTGCTCGAGGGTGTTGGAGACGAAGGCGTCGCAGGCCATCTGGAACTCCTCATCCTTGTCGGCCGTGACGGCGGGTCGTGCGGGTTCGGAGGTCGCGGGCTTCGGCGGCGCCGGAGCCGGTTCGGGTTTCGCGGGGGCGGGCTCCGGCGCGGGCGCGGGTTCGGTCGCCGTCAGCTCCGGCACCTCCACGGGCCCCTCGTCCAGGAACGACTCCACCCCCGCCTCCTGCTGCTGCCGCAGGTAGACGGCCAGGTCGCGGGCGATGCGTTCGACGCTGTCGCCGCTCACGCGTCGCTCCCGTCACCGAGGATGTGCGGGACGAGACGGTCGAGCAGCTCGCAGGCCAGGGTGTCCTTGTCGACGCCGTCGCTGGTCCAGACCGGACCGTCGGGGCCGATCAGCGACACCTGGTGGCGGCCCTCCCCGAAGGTGCCGTTGGCGACGGGATCGTTGGCCACGATGAAGTCCAGGCCCTTGGCCTTGAGCTTCTCGGTGGCGCGGTGGATCAGGTCCTCGGTCTCCAGCGCGAAGCCGACGGTCAGCAGGCCGGGCCGATCCTCGGCGTCGACCACCTCGGCCAGGATGTCGGTGGTGCGCTTGACGGGGATGGTCCAGGCCGTGCCCAGGGCCTCCTTCTTGAGCTTGCCCTCGTCGACGGTCTCCGGCGTGAAGTCGGCCACCGCCGCGCTCATGATCAGGGCGTCGGCGTCGGGCAGGTGCGCGGCGACGGCCTCGGCCATCTCGGCGGCGGTCTCCACGGGCACCAGGCGGCCCAGCACCGCGGGCGCGGGCACCGACAGCGGCCCGTGGATCAGCGTGACGTCGGCGCCCAGGGCGGCGGCGCAGCGCGCCAGGGCCACGCCCATGGCGCCGGTGGAGCGGTTGCTCAGGAAGCGGATGGCGTCCAGGGGCTCGCGCGTGGGGCCGGCGGTCACCACCATGCGTCGGCCGGACAGGGGGCGCTCGGCGTCGTCGATCGGCGCCGCGCCGACGGCGGCGACGACCCGCTCGAGGATCTCCTCCGGCTCGGCCATGCGCCCGTCGGCCTCCACGCCGCAGGCGAGCCAGCCGCTGCCGGGCTCCACCACGTGGGCGCCGCGCTCCTTCAACAGGGCCAGGTTGGCCTGCACGGCCGGGTGGCGCCACATGCCGTCGTTCATGGCCGGCGCCAGTACCAGGGGGCTCTCGCAGGCCAGCAGCAGGGTGGTAACGATGTCGTCGCCGATCCCGTTGGCCGTCTTGCCCAGCAGGTTGGCCGTGGCCGGCGCGACGACGGCCACGTCGGCCCAGCGCGCCAGGTTCACGTGGTCCAGGGGATCGGTGTCGCCCTCGCCCCACAGGTCGGTGGCCACGCCGTGGCCGCTGAGGGTGCGGAAGGTGACCGGCCCCACGAACTGCCGGGCGGCGCGGGTCATGGCCACGCGCACGGAAAAACCCGCCCGTGTGAGCAGGCGGGTCAGATGACAGGACTTGTAGGCGGCGATGCCGCCGGTGACCAGCAGCAGGACGTTGGCCCGCGCCATGGCTTACTCCTCCTCCTGTTCCTCCAGGAGCTGCGCCGCGCGTTCGCGCCGGTCGAAGTACTCGATCTTGCCGTCGACCAGGCGCTCGATGGCGATGGACGTCAGCTTGCCCGGCAGCACGATGCCCACGCTGCGGGCGCGGTCGTTCAGCCGGCGGCTCTCGAGGGCCATCACCTTGATGGCCTCGAACTTGTTGCTGATCTTCTCGGTCACATCCCTGCGGCGGATGTAGGTCATCTGTTCACCTCGAAAAATCGGACGAGACGTATCGAGCCGCCGGGCGCAACAAGGCGTCGCCGGCGGCAAACCGGACCCTACATTCTAGGCAATTCGGGCGCTTTTTACAAGCGAAACGTGCATTTGCCGCATTTACGGCGGGTTAGGCCAGCGGCGGTACCCCGAGCCGCATGCGCCGGCGGCGTTCGGCCGTGATGATGGCCGTCATCTCGCGCCGCGCCTTGTCCAGATCGTCGTTGATGACCCAGTACTCGTAATAATCGGCGTAGCCCACCTCCCAGCGGGCGTTGGCCAGCCGGGTCTGGATGACCTCGTCGCTGTCGGTGCCGCGGGCGCGCAGGCGGCGCTCCAGCTCCTCCCACGAGGGCGGGAAGACGAACACCGACACCAGCGCGTCCCCGTACAGGTCGATGACCTGCTTCCCGCCCTGGACGTCCAGATCCAGCAGCGGCACGTGGCCGGCGTCGATGATCAGCTGCACCCGGTCCTTGCGGGTGCCGTAGCGGTGCTCGTGGACCTCGGCCCACTCCACGAAGGCGCCCTCGTCGATCAGGCGGTCGAACTCGGCGTCGTCCACGAAGTCGTAGGCCACGCCGTCCTTCTCGTTGCCGCGGATCTCGCGGGTCGTGGTCGACACGGAGAAGCACACCCGCGGATCCTTGGCCAGGAGGGTCTCGATGAACGTCGACTTGCCGGCGCCGCTGGGGCCGGAGATGAGCAACATCATGGGTCTACTCCAGGTTCTGGACCTGCTCGCGCATGGACTCGATGTCTTCCTTCATGGAGATCACCGCCGTGGTGATGGTCATGTTCTGGGTCTTCGACCCCATGGTGTTGACCTCGCGGTGCATCTCCTGCAGCAGGAAGTTGAGGCGCTTGGCCACCTGGCCGCCGTCGTCCAGGGCGGCCTCGTACTGGTCGAGGTGGGTGGCCAGCCGCTCCACTTCCTCGAAGATGTTCCCCCGGTCGACGATGATCGCCGCCTCCTGGGCCAGGCGCTGGGGCTCGACGGCGTCCTCGAGGAGCTTGGCCAGCCGTTCGTTCAGCTTGGCCAGCACCTCCTCCTGGGCCCCGGGCAGCTCGGCCTCGACCGTCGCCAGGTTCCTGCGCACCGAGTCCAGGCGGGTCTTCATCTCCGCGGCGGTCTCGCGGCCCTCGACGGCCTTCATCTCCAGCAGGCCGTCCACCGCGGCGTTCAGGGCCTCGCCGACGGCGGCGCCCAGGGCGTCGCGGTCGTCGTCGCGCGCCTCGGCCTGGAACAGCCCCGGCAGGGCGAGCACGTGCTCCAGCCCGATCTCGGGGCGGGCCAGCCCCGCGGCCTCGCAGGCGTCGGCCATGCCGCGCAGGGACTCCACGCCGGCGGCCAGCCGCTCCGGCGAGATCCGGGGCAGGGTGTCCTCGGTGCCGCGCTCGAGCTGGGCGGACACCGTCACGCGGCCCCGCGCCACCCGGGCCTTGAGCACGTTGCGGATCTCGATCTCGAAGGACGCCAGGGCGGGCGGCATCTTCACCGACACGTCCAGGAAGCGATGGTTGACCGAGCGCAGCTCCACGGTGACCTTGTCCGATCCCGCGTTCGCCTCGCCGATCCCGAAGCCGGTCATGCTCAGCATCTCGACGCCTTTCCTCGGCCGGGGTGCGTGTGGCCGTCGGGTCGAACAGTAGACAATCGCGCCGGGCTCCACAACCAAAGATGGTGTTGACGGATCATCCGTTCGGGCGCAGACTCATTGCCCACGACAACAGATTGCAGACCCCATTCCATCGACCGGGAGGGTTCCGATGAAGCGCCTCGTCCTGTCCGTCGCCCTGCTCGCCCTGATCGCCACGCCCGCCCTCGCGGCCAAGAACCCCATGGGGGTCCGCGGCGGCCTGAGCTCCAGCCCCGACCAGTTCTTCGTGGGCGGCCAGATGTACATGAAGGAGCTGTCCCCCGACCTGTGGCTGGTGCCCAAGGTGGACGCCGGCTTCGGTGACGACCTCACCTTCATCTACGTCTTCGGCACGGTGCTCTACAGCTTCGCGACGACCGACATGAGCGGTTTCACCCACTACGCCGGCGGCGGCCTGGGCATCACCTTCTGGAAGATGGACCTGCCCGCCGGCCTGAGCGGCGTGGTCGACGATTCCGGCAGCGAGTTCGGCATCACCGGCATCGCGGGCATGAAGAAGAAGATGGAGTCGGGCAAGGAGCTGGGCTTCGAGCTGGAGATCGGCCTGAGCGACTACACGGCCGACTTCAAGGCCGGGGCCTACATCAACTTCTTCTAGTGGACGACGCGGCCCGCCCCTGGCGCTCACCCGAGACGGTGGCCCGCCTGGCCGCCGAGTGGCACGCCGACCTCGCGGGCCGACGTCTGGTCCGCCTCGCCGGCGGACCCGGCTGGCTGCGCCTGACCCTGGTCGACGACAGGACCGATCCGGAAGATGGTGCGCGGGAGGACCCCGGTCCTCCCGCGCATCTCTATCTGATGGCCCGCCCCGGCTCGGTGATGCTCTGGGACGCGGACGCGGTGATCCCGGGCTCCTGGGACGCGGCGCTGGGACGGGTCCCGCAGAAGCAACTCACCCCGACGCCGCATCTGAAGAACGCCGTGCTGACCTCGGTCTCGGCGCCCGCGAACGACCGCATCCTGTACCTGGTCTTCGACAACGGCGGCCGCCGCGTCCTGGCCCACCAGCTCTTCGGCCCCCGCGGCAACCTGGTGCTGGCCGACGCCCGCGGCCGGCGCCTGTGGTCGGCCCATCCCTCGCCCCATCCGGCCACGCTGGATCCGCCGCCGGCCGTGGCGTCGCCCGACGATCGACCGGTCGCACCGCTCTTCCGCGCCGCAGCCCCGCCCCGCCTGCACGCCGCCCTGGACGAGGAAACCGTCACGCGCGCCCGCACCGCCCTGCGCCGCGCCCTCGAGACCGCGACCCGCCGCCACGACCATCTCGCCCGCGACCTCGACCGCGCCGACCGCGGCGACGAGGTCCGCCGCGACGGCGAGACGCTGGCCATCCACCTGCACGCGCTGAAGCAGGGACCGGACTCGGTGACGCTGACCGACGCCGAGGGCCGCGAGCGCACCATCGCCCTGGACCCCGCCCTGACGCCCGCCGAGAACATGGAGGCCTGCTTCAAGACCGCCCGCAAGGCTGACCGCGGCCGCGAGACCATCGCCGGGCGGCTGCAGGCCGCGACCGAGCGGATGGACGTCCTGGACGAACTGGATGCCGAGCTCGAGTCCATGCTCGAGGGCGACGAGGACCCCCTGGAGATCGTGCCCCCCTGGCGCGCCGCCAACGCCGACCTGCTGGGCGAGGCGCCGAAGCCGGGCATGAAGCGCCGCGTCCCCGACGAGACCCTCCCCTTCCGCCGCTACCGCCTCGACGACCGCTGGGACGTCTGGGTCGGTCGCAGCGACAAGGAGAACGACGAGCTGACCCACCGCGCCTCGTCCCCCGACGACTGGTGGTTCCACGCCCAGGGCGTGTCGGGCAGCCACGTGATCCTGCGCACCGGCGGGCAGCCGGACCAGGTGCCGAAGCGCATCCTCGAGCGCGTCGCGGCCATCGCCGCGCACCACTCGAAGATGCGCACGTCGGGGCTCGCGCCGGTGATCTACACGTTGCGGAAGTACGTTCGGAAGCCGCGCAAGACGCGCGCCGGGACGGCGAGCTGCATCCGGGAGAAGAGCGTGATGGTGGAGCCGGGGGTGCCGGAGTAGGGCCTACTCAACCGCAGCCGAGCACGTCCCACGCCCCCCGCAGCAACCTCTCCGTCGACGCCCAGTCCAGGCACGCATCCGTGACCGACACGCCGTAGGCCGGCTCCGCCCCGTCCGCGGGGATCGACTGGCGCCCCCCCTCGAGGTTGCTCTCCATCATCAGGCCGAAGATCGCATCTTCGCCGGCGGCGATCTGCCCCAGCACGTCGTCCAGGACGACGGCCTGGCGCTCCGGGTCCTTGCCCGAGTTGGCGTGGCTGCAGTCGATCATCAGGCGGGGTTCCTGGCCTGCGGTCTCGAGCTTCGACACGGCGGCCCTCACGTGATCGGCCTCGTAGTTGGGGCCCGACGACCCGCCCCGCAGCACGACGTGCACGTGGGGGTTGCCGCGCGTGCGCACCATGCTCGACAGGCCGTCCTCGTCGATGCCCAGGAAGCGGTGGGCGGCCCGCGAGGAGCGCAGGGCGTCGACGGCCACCTGCAGGTCGCCGTTGGTGCCGTTCTTGAACCCGACGGGGAACGACAGCCCGCTGGCCAGCTCGCGGTGGATCTGCGACTCGGTCGTGCGCGCGCCGATGGCGCCCCAGCAGATGAAGTCGGCCAGGTAGTGGGGCGTGATGGGATCGAGGACCTCGGTGGCCGTGGGCAGCCCCAGGCCGATCACGTCGGCCAGCAGCGCCCGCGCCTTCCGCAGGCCCTCGCGCATGTCGAAGCTGCCGTCCAGATGGGGATCGTTGATCAGGCCCTTCCAGCCGACCGAGGTGCGCGGCTTCTCGAAGTAGACCCGCATGACCAGCAGCAGCCGGTCCGACAGCTCGTCGCCCAGGGCCTTCAGGCGGCGGGCGTAGTCCAGCGCGGCCTCCGAGTCGTGGATCGAGCAGGGGCCCACCACCACGAGCCGCCGCGGATCCTTCCGTTCGAGGATGTCGGCGATCTCCCCGCGGGCCCGGCAGACGGTCTCGGCGGCCGCGTCGGACTGCGGCACCGCGTGCTTGAGCTGCTTGGGGGTGACGAGGGGCTCGAAGCCCTCGACGCGGAGGTTCTCGGTTCTCTTCATCTCGTCCCGTCTCGGCTCGGACCCGGAGCGGCGTCCGGCGGCACGGGCCGGACGAGCGGTCGATCGGGACATGGTAGCAAAGGAACCGGACGTTTGCAGGCCCGCGGGCGCCCCGTCCGGTCTGGACCGGGAGCGGGGCGACCGTCGGGATTCGATCAGTACGGGCCCTTGCCGCTCCGATCCCGATCCTCGTACGAGCAGGCCCCCTGGTCCACGTGCCCCTTGTAGCGCTCGTCCATGGTCCTCCGGTAGTGCTTCTCGAGGGACCGGCAGACACCGGGCCGCTCGAGCCAGCGGCCCTGATCGTCGGCGCAGAGGTTCACGTCCAGGGGGATCGACTCCTTGCGGTAGACGCCGTAGAGCTCGACGCGCACCGGCGGGATGTCGTTGTCGTCGAGGTAGTCGATCAGCCCGCAGATGGTGTCGGCGAAGTAGGACTCGAGCACGGGCTCCGAGCCCTGTCCGGCGAGGGCGTCGACCCGCGCCTCGTAGGTGTAGGGCAGGGTCTTGTCGCGTTTGGATTTCGGCCCGACCCACCGGCTCAGTATGCCCATGCCGCCTCCTTCATCGCGTCAACGTGATCTTGCGGGACGCGATCGCGCCCGTCTCGTCGCGCACACGCACAAGATAGGTGCCGGAGGGTTGTTCCCGCCCCCGGTCGTCGCGGCCGTGCCAGGACGCGGACCAGACCCCGGACGCCTTGGAAGGCGACAGTCGCGCCACGCGGCGGCCCAGCGCGTCGAAGATCTCCGCCGCGACCACGGCGCCGTCGCCGGACGCGGAGATGACCACCGTCGGGTTGAAGGGGTTCGGCGCCGCGACCACCCGGAGGCGGGCCGTCGGCGGGTCGCCCGCGTCCCCGGCGCAGTAGTTGACGTAGGACTGCCAGATCCGCTGGTTCTGCGGCACGGTCTCCACCGTGTCGCGTCGCGCCCAGGCCAGGACCGCTCCGCCGCAGCCGTCCGGGGCCATGGACACGTGCTCGGCGAGGCCGGTGTCCTGCTGCTCGGCCAGGTCGTCGCTCCTGTCCACCCACACGCCCTCGGTGCGGATCCAGTAGCACAGGCGCTTGGTGTGGGGTTCCAGACCCGGGTCGCTGCCGAGCTGGTACCAGAAGGCGTGCACGTCGCCGTCGAGATCGAAGGCGATCTGCGGCGACATGGGCCAGTCGTAGTGATCCACGGAAACGGTCATGTCGATGGGATAATGCCAGCCCATACCCCAGGTCCATTCATGGAAATGGATGATGTTGCAGGGGCAGGCGGGCTGGTCGCCCGTGGTCAGGAAGGCGTACCCGGCGGGGGTGCTCGCCACGTCGAACTCGCCGCCCCACTCGTATCCGCCGGTGGCGATGGCGGGCGTGGACCAGCCGCCGCCGAACATCCAGTCCGTGAACATCAGGAGTGGGAGCTCATCCATGTCGACGTAGTAGATGCGCGGCAGGGGGGCGTCGGGACCGTCGTATTCGGTCACCTGGGGGTGGGCGCCCCCGAAAGATCCCGAGTCGGCGCCCGGCACGGTCCCCAGCGGCTCCCAGCCGGCGGCGCTGCGGCGCATGAAGCGGAGGCCGCCCTCGGGGAGGTCCCCCGCCCAGAAGGCGAGCCAGGCCAGGTCGCCGTACTCGGGATAGGGGCTGCACCACAGGTCGATGCGGCCGACGACGCCCGCCGACGGGCCCAGGTACTCCGTCGCGACCGTCGTCCAGTCCGACCTGCCGTCGCCCTCGCGCACGACGAGGCTGTCGCCGCGCACGAAGACGAGGACGTAGGTTTCGTCGA
Organism: uncultured Fibrobacteraceae bacterium; assembly: GCA_964607825.1. Classification (GTDB taxonomy): domain Bacteria; phylum Krumholzibacteriota; class Krumholzibacteriia; order LZORAL124-64-63; family LZORAL124-64-63; genus JAHIYU01. The sequence continues at coordinate 15,805 of CAZSNA010000075.1, forward strand.
GGAGCGTGCCGACCTCGGGCTGTGCACCGGGGCCGTGGGAAAAGCTGCTCTTGGGAAGGCTCCTCGGCAGACCCGCGCAGGCGATGCCGACGTAATCCGTCCACACGCCGGTCCCCTCCTCCTCCCACGCCGTCACCGAGGATAGGCAGGTGATCGTGTACGGAGGTGCGCCGGTGATCGACGGGCGGCTGCAGTCGTAGACCGAATCCGCCAATTCCCAGGTGATTCTGGACGCCGCGTCGAGGGGCGTCGTCGAGAGGAGAGAAACGGTCAGGATCAGGACAAGCAGGCAGATACGATAGCGATTGGACATATCTCCACCCCCTGGAGAACAGATGGAAAGGGACGCTTCCCTTCGGGACGGCATAGGCGGGGGCCGTGGATGATCTTACTTGATCAGCCTGTCCCAGGCAATCGTCGAGCCGGTCGTATCATGGCATGGGATCGGGATATCTCGCCTGAACAGGCGCGGACGACAGGCCGGAGCCGCTCAACGCAGCCGCTCGATCTCCTCCATCAGCACCTCGTCCAGCTCCGCCTTGGCGATGTTCCGATGCAGCTCGCCTTGGCGGTAGATCGCCACCTTCGTCCGCCCCGCCGCGATGCCCAGATCGGCCGCCTTGGCCTCCCCCGGCCCGTTGACGATGCAGCCCATGACCGAGATCACCCGGTCCGGCGGCAGGTCCTTCGCGAGCGCCTCCACCTTGCGCGCCAGTTCCACCACGTCCACCTCCACGCGGCCGCAGGTCGGGCACGCCACCACCCGCGCGAAGCCCTCGCGCAGGCCCAGCGCCTGCAGCATGTGGAAGGCCGCCACGACCTCCTCCACCGGATCGGCCGCCAGGCTGATGCGGATCGTGTCGCCGATGCCCTCGCCCAGGAGCACGCTCATGGCCGCCACCGAGCGCGAGATGCCCGCCTGCAGGGTGCCGGCCTCGGTCACGCCCAGGTGCTGAGGCACGTCGGAGATCTCCGCGAAGCGGCGGCAGGCCTCGATCACCTCCATGGGCTCGCTGCTCTTGAGCGAGACGATCACGTCGTCGAAGCCGACGGCGGCCAACGTCTCCAGCTCGTCCACGGCGCTCTGCACCATGGCCCCGGCGGGGTCCTCGGCCGCCTGCGCCTCGTAGCGCCGGTGCAGGCTGCCCTTGTTGACGCCCACCCGGATGGGCACGCCCTGGTCCTGGGCCGCCCGGGCCACCTCGCGCACCTTGTCGCGCGAACCGATGTTGCCCGGGTTGATGCGCAGCTTGGCCACGCCGGCCACCAGGGCCTTCAAGGCGAGCGTGTGCTGGAAGTGGATGTCCGCCACCAGGGGCACGTTGCTCTCGGCCACCAGGCGCGGCAGGGTGTCGGCGGCGGCCTCGTCGTTGACGGTCACGCGCACGATCTCGCAGCCAGCCGTGGCCAGTGCGCGGATCTGCTCGATGGTGGCCTCGAATTCGCCGGTGCGGGTGGTGGTCATGGACTGGACGCGGATCGGCGCGCCGGTGCCCAGGCTCATCTCGCCCACGTTCACACGGCGGGTGATGCGGCGGGGGGCGGTCACGCGGAGGTTGTCGTTCCTGTCGCTCATGCGTCCTCGTACAGCTCGGGTCCCTTGACGCGCAGGTCGCCCACGCGACGCGTCCACTTGCGCGCGTCCAGGTGCTCCAGCATGGGTATGCCCAGTTTGCGGCTCAGGCCGGTCAGGGCGCGGAAGTCGGCGAACTTCACGTTGCCTTCCGCCTCGAAGTGCTCGCGCAGCACGGTGCGCAGTCCGCCCAGCGCGTCGACGTGGACATGGTACTCGGCTGTGACCGCCACGGCACGTCCCCGCGACACGAGATAGCGCAGCGGCTCGGCGGCGGCCTCGTCCAGGCCGGCGCCGTCGCTGCCGGGCAGGCCGGCGGCCTGGAGCGCGCCCTCGACGGCGTCC
>CAZSNA010000076.1:0-17625 GCA_964607825.1 uncultured Fibrobacteraceae bacterium
GTCCCGGCGCGGGCGGCCCCGACGCGGCGGCGACGGAGTTCCGCGCCGCCTGCCCGGCTTCGCCCCTCACCGACCCCATCCCGCTCGAGTTCACCGAGGCCCGCGGCCTCGACCGCGCCCTGACGGTCATGGACTGGCTGGCCATGCGGCCGGAGATCGAACCGCGGGTGCCGGACGACGTGGCGGCGCTCTTCGACACGGACCCGGCCGCGACCGACGCCCTGTGGCTGGCCGGCCTGGTGGAGCTCGACCTGATCCTCGCGGACCGGGTGGACGGCTGGCGGGTGCGGGACGTGCTGGCCCAGGCCGCGGCGGCGCTGCGGGAGCTGGGGCTGAAGGTGCGGCTCGTCATGACCGAGGAGCAGTTCGGGGACGCGACGCGGCTGATCGCGCTGGACCCCGGTTTCACGCCCGAGGTCGGCCTCGAGACCGTCAGCCTGGACGAGCTGTGCACCGGCGAAGATCCCGCGGCCCCCCGCTTCGCGTTCCGCATCACCCACGACGAGCGCAAGGCCCTGGTCGACCGCCTCAAGGCCGCGGGGGGCGATCCCATCCGCACCACGCCCGGCGACCTGGCCCAGCTCAAGCTGATCACCCGCCGCGGCGCCTGGATCGAGGGCCGCTACGCCGAACCCGTCGCCGCCTTCGCGGCGGCCGGAAAGGGGGCGCGATGAGCGACCGCCGCATCGACGACCATCCCATCCTGCCGCCCCTGGATCCGGAGCGCGTGAGCTTCAGCTTCAACGGACGGGAGCTGGAGGCGCGCAAGGGCGAGGTCATCTCCTCGGCGCTCTACGCCGCGGGCGTCTCGGTCTTCGGGCATCACCACAAGGACGGCGGCCCCCAGGGCATCTTCTGCGTCAACGGCCAGTGCAGCCAGTGCACGGTGGTGGCCGACGGCCGGCCCGTGAAGTCCTGCATGGTGCCGGTGACCCAGGGCATGACGGTGCAGAGCTGCGAGGCCCATCCGGTCCTCGGCGACGCGGCCCCCGAGCCCATCAGCCCCGACGTGCCCGACACCGAGGTGCAGGTGCTGATCATCGGCGGCGGCCCCGCCGGCGTCTGCGCGGCCAACGAGCTGGGCCGCCTCGGCATCGAATGCCTGATCGTGGACGACAAGCAGGAGCTGGGCGGCAAGCTCGGCCTGCAGACCCACAACTTCTTCGGCTCGGTGGCCGACTGCTACGCGGGACTGCGCGGCGTGGACATCGGCAACAAGCTGGCCGACGACGTGGCCGCCCTGCCGACGGTCGACATCTGGCTGGACTCGACGGTGGTCGGCGTGTTCGTGGACGGGAAGTTCGGCGTGGCCGGCCCCGACGGCTACCGGCTGGTCACCCCCCAGGCCACCCTGATCACCTGCGGCGCGCGGGAGAAGAGCCTGTCCTTCCCCGGCTGCGACCTGCCCGGCGTGTACGGCGCCGGCGCCTTCCAGACCCTGGTCAACCGCGACCTGGTGCGCTGCGCCGAGAAGCTGTTCATCATCGGCGGCGGCAACGTGGGCCTGATCGGGGCCTACCACGCCCTGCAGGCGGGCATCGACGTGGTGGGCCTGGTGGAGGCCCTCCCCCGCTGCGGCGGCTACAAGGTGCACGAGGACAAGATCAAGCGCCTGGGCGTGCCCGTCTGGACCCGCCACACGGTGCTGCGAGCGGAGGGGCACGAGCAGGTCGAGCGCGTGATCACCGCGGCCATCGACGAGAACTTCCGCCCCGTGCCCGGCACCGAGCGCGCCTTCGAGGTGGACACGGTGCTGGTGGCCGTGGGCCTCTCCCCGGTGGACGAGCTGCTGGTCAAGGCCCGCGAGTACGGCATGAAGGTCATGGCCGCCGGCGACACCAACGAGATCGCCGAGGCCTCGGCCGCCATCTTCTCGGGCAAGATCACCGGCCGCAAGCTGGCCCGCGAGCTGGGCGTCGACGTGCCCATCCCCAGCGACTGGGAGAGCTTCGGCGAGATCCTCAAGCACCACGGCGGCGAGCCGGGCGAGTACGAGGCGCCGGACCTGGACCAGCCCGTCTACCCCCTGCTGCGCTGCGTGCAGGAGATCCCCTGCAACCCCTGCACCGAGGCCTGCCCCCACGACCTGATCTCCATGCCCGGCTCCATCCTGGCCGAGCCCGAGTTCGCGGGCCTCTGCGAGGGCTGCGGCCAGTGCGTGATCGCCTGTCCCGGCCTGGCCATCAGCCTGGTCCACAACGACTACGACCCCACCGGCGAGACGGCCCTGCTGACCCTGCCCTTCGAGTTCGCCGACGAGGTGATCCCCTTCGGCGACGAGGTGGTGACCGTCGACATGGAGGGCAACGAGGTGGGCACCGGCAAGGTGATCGCCGTGCGCAAGCGCGACGACCAGGACCGCCGCCGCCTGCTGATGCTCGAGGTGCCGGCCGCCGACAAGCTGACGGTCGCCGGCTTCCGCATCCGCGAGCCGTGGCAGGGCGAGCCGGTCGAGGGCGAAGCGCCCGAGGCGGATCCGATGGTCTGCCGCTGCGAACGCGTCCGCAAGAGCGAGATCGTCCAGGCCATCCGCGACGGGGTGCGCGACATGAACCAGCTCAAGGCCGTGGTGCGCTCGGGCATGGGCGGCTGCGGCGGCAAGACCTGCACCGAGCTGGTCGGCCGACTCTACCGCGAGGAGGGCGTCGACCTGGCCGAGGTGACGCAGCCCACCCTGCGGCCCCTGGTGGCCGAGGTGCACCTGGGCGCCTTCGTGAAGAAGACCCCGAAGGAGGGCGACTGACGTGGCCGCGAACCAGACCTACGACGTCATCGTGGTGGGCGCCGGCAGCGTGGGCAACCCCGCCGCCTGCTTCCTCGCCCAGGCCGGCCTGAAGGTGCTGGCGATCGACCGCCGCAGCGCCGCGGGCCAGGGCGACAACAAGGCCGCCATCGGCGGCGTCCGCGCCACCCACTCGGACCCGGGCAAGATCATGACCTGCTCCGACAGCCTGGAGATCTTCACGGGCTGGGAGCGCGAGTACGGCTTCTCGGTGGGCTGGAAGCCCGGCGGCTACTGCTTCCCCGTCTACGACGAGCAGATCGAGGGCGTGGTCAAGGGCATCCTGCCCATCCAGAAGGCCCACGGCCTGGAGATCGACTGGGTCGGCCCCGAGGCCGTGGCCGAGCTCTGCCCCGGCATCGCCATGGAGAACCTGCGCGGCGGCACCTACAGCCCCAACGACGGCCAGGTCTCCCCCCTGCTGGCCCCGGTGGCCTTCCAGCGCGAGGCCCAGCGCCACGGCGCCGAGTACCGATTCGACGAGCGCGTCACCGGCTACCTCCGCAGCGGCGACCGCGTGATCGGCGTGACGACGGACAAGGGCGAGTACCACGCCGCCGAGACCGTCCTGGCCGCCGGCGCCGACGCCGCCGAGCACGGCGAGCTGCTGGGGATCCGCATCCCCGTGGAGCCCGACGTCCACGAGGCCGGCATCAGCGCACCGGTCGCCCCCTTCCTGAAGCCCCTGGTGGTGGACCTGCGCCCCGGGCCGGAGGGCAAGACCGCCAACTTCTACTTCGGGCAGAACCACGAGGGGCAGATCATCTTCTGCTACACCCCGCGCGACCTGTTCCCGGGCACCAACCGGGAGTCGCTGTCGGAATTCCTGCCCATCCTGGCCAACCGCATGATCTCGCTGATCCCCCGCCTGCGGAACCTGCTGATCCGCCGCGTCTGGCGCGGCTGCTATCCCATGACGCCGGACGGCGTGCCGATCATCGACCGGGTCATGGGTGTGGACGGCCTGTTCCTGGCGGTGGGCATGTGCGGCCAGGGCTTCATGATGGGCCCGGGCGTGGCGAAGAACGTGGTGTCGCTGCTGACCGAGGGGAAGAGCACGCTGCCGGAGGAGGTGCATGCCTGCTTCCGGTTCGACCGGGATTTCTGGGCGGCGAAGACGGAGGCGCTCAAGTAGACACCGCCTGACACTAGTTGACACACTCTGCCATTCATGCTATATTGGGACCACTTCCACGGGAGGTGACCCCATGAGTACGGAATATCCCGAGATCCTCACCCTCCAGCAGACCGCCGAATATCTCCAGATTTCCGAACGCACCGTCCACCGCATGGTCAAGCGCGGCGAGCTGCCCGGCGTCCAGGTCGGCGGCCAGTGGCGCTTCGACCGCGAGACGCTGCGCGCCATGGTGCGGGGCGACTGGACCCCGCCGCCGGAGCCGAAGACCCAGCGGGAACTGGTCGAGGAGGAGACGCGCCGGCTGGGCGTGGATCGGCCGGAGACCTTGCTGGAGATGCAGCGGGTGGCGAAGCGGCGACTGGAGGGTCGGGACGAGGAGCCAGGCGGCGACGGATGATCCGTCGAGATCACGGTCCCAAGTGGGACCGTTTTCGATTCAGACATCAAGGTGGCATCACCACGTGGTGATGTGGATGGCGAGAGGCCATCGGATCCAGTCGATCAGGGAGGTATCCAGCCATGAGCGAGAACAGCATCGTAGAAGACAGGAGCACCTGGGCGATCGGGGGCGGCGTGCTTCTGGGCGTCGGTGTCGGGTTCTTCTTCTTTCCGGAATCGATCTTCGCCTTCGTCGGCAGCATCGTGGGCGGTCTGGGTTTGGGGTTGATGGTCACTTCGGTGATCTCGACGCTCGGACGAAGACGTTAGGCATCACCACGTGGTGATGCCCGAACGAACGAAGGCCCCGTCTCCGGGAGACGGGGCCTTCTTCATACGGACCAAGTCCGCGTCGGACAAACAAGCCCGAACGTTGTCGGGCTACCAGCCCGAACGATTGTCGCGACGGGGCCGCTCGCGGGCCTCGTTCACGTTCAGATCACGACCACCCATCTGGGTGCCGTTGAGGGCGCTGATGGCCTTCTCGGCGTTGGCGTCGTCCATCTCGACGAAACCGAAGCCGCGGGGGCGACCCGTGTCGCGGTCGTTGATCAGGGCCACGGAGTGGACCTCGCCGTGCTGACCGAACAGGTCGCGCACTTCGTCCTCGGTGGCGGTGAAGGGCAGGTTACCGACGTAGATCTTCTTCATCTCGAACAACTCGTTTCTTGCCGGCTCTCCGGCAGGGTCAGGCGTTCAGGGGGCGCCGGCTCTTTCCGGCGAAACCTCCACGCCTCGAACACCCCTGCGACGTTTCGCGAGGGGACGCCAGGAACGTGAATGTCGATGTGATCCAGGAAGCGGAGAGTCGCAATCCAAATTCGTGGCGCGCCCAAGGTAGACGGGTGCGGCTCCTAGCGCAAACTAAATCTCATCTAGCGATACAGGGCCTTGACCGCTCCCCAGGCCCTCGCATCGCCGGCCGTGGGCGCGAATCGCGTCACCACCAGGGTCACCTCGTAGGTCTCCGGCGGGATGGGTACGCTCGCGGACGCGGGATAGGGGGCCACCCACAGCAGCGTGATCCTGTAGATGTCCAGGTCGTGCGATCCGGGTTCGACCGTCGTGTTCAGCTCGAAATGATCGACGTCGCCGATGGGCGGACCGGCCCACAAGGCCGCCGCGGCGTTGCCCTCCCAGAGGCAGTAGGCGTCCATGGGACAGCGTGAATCCTCCGTGATGGCCGTGAAGCCGAGACTCAGCCCCCCGTCGCCCACCTCGAGCTCCTCGCCCACGGCGAGGGTGAAGGGCTCGCCCAGGGGGTGGCCGGCCGTGACCGGCGCGGCGAACGCCAGGCCGATCAGCATCGTCACCAGGATTTTCATGAGTTCCTCCCCCGAAAAAACAGGTATGGACATGATACACCGTCGCGCGCGCGACGGACAGGCCTCCGGGCGCTCATCGACCGCGAAGCGGCCGCGAAAAACGTTCAAGCCCCGGACTTATCAAGCGATAAATAACCAGAATCCCGATCCGACAACCGGAACGCGGGGCGTCACGCGCGCGGGAGTACCAGCGAATGAACACGACCATCCTGATCGTCGACGACAATCGTCGCAACATCGAGATCATCGAGCGGCTGCTGCGGAACGACTACAACATCCTGACGGCCGAGTCCGGTGAACGGGCCCTCGAGATCGCCGAGTCCGATCGTCCCGACATCATCCTGCTCGACATCATGATGCCGGGCCTGAACGGCTACGAGGTCTGCCGCCAGCTGCGGTCCCAGTCGCGTCACGCCCGGACCAAGATCATCATGGTCTCGGCCAAGGCGCTGACCGCCGAGCGGCTCGAGGGCTACCAGGCCGGCGCCGACGACTACGTCACCAAGCCCTTCGACCTGGACGAGCTGGAGGCCAAGGTCAAGGTCTACGCCCGGCTCAACGTCGAGGAGAACACGAAAGCCACGATCGCGGGGCTGCTCACCCGGCTCTCCGAGCGCATCGGTCCGCCCCTGTCCTTCCTGCAGGAGAGCGTGGATCTGCTCGCGGGCGACGAGGCGATCCGGGAGCGCCACCGGGACGTCATCCGCATCGGGCAGCACTCGGTGACGGCCATCCGCCGGGCGGACGACGAGATCCGGCTGCTCTCGGACCTGGAGATGGACCGGTGCGTGCCGCGGATCGTCCCCGCCCAGCCCCAGGACCTGTTGGCCCGGGCCTCCGACGACCTGGCCTGGACGGAGAGCGGAGCGGGTTGTCGCTTCGAGACCGAGGTCCACGGCCAAGGCCTGGTCACCGTCGACGAACGGATGATCGTGACCGCCATGGGCGCCCTGATCAATCTGGGCATGCGCCACTGCGAGGCGGGAGGACTCGTCTCGGCCATCCTGCGGCTGGACGACGTCTGCCGGCTGCGGGTCGTCCTGGACGCCCACGGCACCGACCTCAAGGCGGACGGCCGACTGGAGATGTCCATCGGCTACCGTATCGCCCGCTGCGTGGCCGAGTTGCACGACGGTCGTGTGGCGGCGGACTTCCACCCCAGCGGGCAGCTCGAGCTGAGACTCGAGATTCCCCTGAACGAGCCGGCCGTCGTGATGTAGCCCGCGGAATCGGGGGTACAGATCGCTGCGGTCCGGCCGATGGGATGATCGAAACCCTGTAATCGCCCGTCAGATGCAGAAGGAACCGCCATGTCAATCGTATCCACCGCACAGATCCGCAGGGCCGAGGCGACCCTCCCCGATCCCGACGAAGCCGTGCGCAGCCTGGCCGAACAGCTCGGCTCGGAGCCGCTGGCCGGCGTGATCGTCTACTGCGCCGCGAGCTACGATCCGGACGCGCTGGCGGACGCCCTTCGCCGCCGCCTCGATTGCCCGGTCGCCGGCTGCACCACCGCCGGCGAGATCGGCACCCGCTACCAGACGGACGGCCTGGTGGCCGTGGGCTTCCCGGCCGAGCACTTCCGTCTGCACACTCGACTGATCCCGTCCCTGCAGGCGTTCGACGCCGCCGCGGCCCGCGCCCTGGTCGACGAGCTGCGCGGCGAACTGGAGTTCGCCGAGGACCTCGACGCCGACGCCATGTTCGGCATGGTCCTGCTGGACGGCCTCTCGATCATGGAGGAGCAGGCCACCGCCAACCTCCATTCCGCACTGGACGGCGTGTCCCTGGTGGGCGGCTCGGCGGGCGACAGCCTGGAGTTCCGCGAGACCCGGATCTACGCCGAAGACGCGTTCCACGTGGGCGCCGGCGTGCTGGTGCTCGTGGAGTCGAAGCTGCCCTTCCGCACCTTCAAGCTGCAGCACTTCGAGGCCTCCGACGTCGACCTGGTGATCACCGAGGCCGATCCGGCCACCCGCACCGTGACCGAGATCAACGGCGGCCCCGCCGCCGAGGAGTACGCAACCAGCCTGGGCCTGGACCCCGACGCGCTCGGCCCCCAGGTCTTCGCCAGCAACCCGGTCATGCTGCAGATCGGCGACGAATGGTACGTGCGCTCGATCCAGAAGGCCAATCCCGACGGCAGCCTCACCTTCTACTGCGCCATCGACGAGGGCCTGCCCCTGACCATCGCCCGCGGCGTGGGCTTCGTGGACACGCTCGAGGCCAGGATCTCGGAGCTGGAGGCGGAGTTCGAGCACATCGAATGCACCCTGGGCTGGGACTGCATCCTGCGCCGGCTGGAGCTGATGGAGAAGGGCCACGCCGAGCAGGTCGAGACGGCCCTGTCCCGCCTGCGCTTCACGGGCTTCAGCACCTTCGGCGAGCAGTACGGCGCGCTCCACGTCAACCAGACCCTGACCGGCGTCGTCCTGGGCGTGAAGCGATCGTGAGCGACACGCGCCGACCCGAGGAGATCATCGCCGACCTGGAACGCCGGCTCGCCATGAACGAGAAGGTCATCCAGGCCCTGAAGGACCGCGTCAAGCGCAGCGTCCACTCCATGGAGAACTCGTTCACCCTGTTCGAGAACAACATCCTGCTGCAGGCGGCGGTGGACGAGAAGACGCAGGCCCTGGAGATCGCCAAGAACGACGCGGAGGCCCACTCGCGGGCCAAGAGCGAGTTCCTGGCCAACATGTCCCACGAGCTGCGCACCCCCCTGCACAGCATCCTGGCCTACGCCCAGTTCGGCCTGCGGGACGCGGCGCCCGAACCGGCCGACATCCGCGAGTACTTCGAGCACATCCACACCGGCGGCGTGGTGCTGCTCGACCTGCTGAACGACCTGCTCGACCTGGCCAAGCTCGAGTCGGGCCGCATGGTCTTCGAGAACATGGACACGGTGCTGCAGGAGGTGATCGAGTCCTCGATCGCCGAGTTCGGCTCCCAGGCCTCGCTGCACCACGCCTGCGTGGAGCTGGACTCCCGGCTCGACGGCCTGGTGACCGTCCTGGACCCCACCAAGTTCCAGCAGCTGCTGCGCAACCTCATCAGCAACGCCCTGAAGTTCTCGCCCGAGGGCGGGGTGGTGAACGTGGTCGCGCGGGTCGAGAACGAGGACGTGATCGTCGAGGTGCTCGACGAGGGCGTGGGGATCTCCGAGGACGAACTCGAGTCGATCTTCGACAAGTTCATCCAGTCGAGCAAGACCAAGTCCGGCGCCGGCGGCACCGGACTCGGACTGGCCATCTGCCGCGAGATCATCGCCTCGCTGGACGGGGTGATCTTCGCCGACAACCGTCCCGGCGGCGGCGCGGCCTTCACGGTACGCTTCCCGGTCCGCGCCGGCGAGCCGGCCGCCGTCTGACCTCCCGCCTACCTGGAGAACAGCCTCTTGATCCCGCCCCAGGTGCGCGTCTCGTCGGGCATCACGTCGTGATCCGACACGAAGACGTCGCGCGGGTCGGTTCAGCCGCCCATCCGCTCGGCCAGGACGTCCCGCAGATCCTGAAGCGTATACGGCTTCTGGAGGAACACGGCCGGCCTGTCGTCGCCGAACCGCGTCTCGATCTCGATCTCGGAGAACCCGCTCGAGACGATCACCGGCAGGTCCGGAGCGCGCTCGCGGAAGGCGAGATACACGTCCCGGCCGTCCATCGACGGCATGGTCATGTCCAGCAGGACGATCTGGATCTCCTCCGCCCGCGCCGCGTGGACGTCCAGGGCCTCGCGCCCGTCCGAGGCCGTGATCACGTCCAGCCCCAGGTGCTCCAGCATCCGGCGGCCGAGGCTGAGCACGTCCTCGTCGTCGTCCACCAGCAGGATGCAGCCGCCGGGCAGCCGGCCGGTCGACACCGCTCCGGGCGCAGCCTCGGCCCCGGGCAGCTCGACCTCGACCGGGAACAGGATGCGGAACCGCGATCCCCGCCCCGCCTCGCTCTCGATGGCCAGGGCGCCGCCGTGCCCGCGCACGATCCCCAGGACCGCGGCCATGCCCAGGCCCCGGCCGGTGAACTTGGTGGTGAAGAACGGATCGAAGATGCGGTCGACGGTCTCCGCGTCCATGCCGCTACCCGTATCCGCGACCTCCAGCCAGACGAAGTCGCCCGGCTCGGCATACTCCGCGTAGGCCATCCCCGCCAGGTCCTCCGTCGAGCAGGTCTCGACGCCGGTGCCCACGGTGATCGAACCGCTCTCTCCATCCAGCGCCTCCGAGGCGTTGATCACCAGGTTCATGATCACCTGGCGGATCTGGTTGACGTCGGCGCGGGTCAGGGGCAGGTCGGATTCGAGCAGGAACTCGAGGCGGGCGCTCTTGGAGATGGTCGCCTGCAGCAGGTGGGTCGTCTCGACGACCACGTCCCGCAGGTCCACCGGCGTGGTGACGAACTGGCCGCGGCCCGAGTAGGCCAGCAGCTGCAGGCAGAGCTCGGCGGCCCGGCGGGCCGCGACCTCGATATCCTCGACGCACCGCCGGACCGGCGCCGTGCCGGGCAGCTCGTCGAGCACGATGCTGGCGTTGCCGAGCACGGCCATCAGGATGTTGTTGAAGTCGTGGGCGATGCCGCCGGCCAGCACGCCCAGGCTCTCCAGCTTCTGCGCCAGCTGCACCTGGCGGTCCAGCTTCAGGCGCTCGGCCTCGATCCGCTCCCGCTCGCTCACGTCGCGGCTGACGCCGAAGATGGCCGGCCGGCCCATCCAGGTGCTCCGGCTGATGCGGGTCTCGACGGGGATCAGACCGCCCGTCCGGGTCATCAGCGGTACGGTGCACACGTCGGAGTCGCCCTGCAGCATCGCCGCCACGACGGCGCCCGCCTCGTCGCGCCGGTCGGGCGGATGGACCTCGAGGACCGACTTCCCCAGGAGCTCGTTCTCCGCGTAGCCCAGTCGCTCGACGACCGCCGGGTTCACGCGCAGCATCCGCCCCTGCTCGTCGAGCACGAAGAGGAACTCGGTCACCGAGGCGAAGAACGAGCTCAGGTTGGACTCGCGCTCGCGCAGGGCCGCGATGGTGGCTTCGCGCTCGATGATCTGCCCGATGAAGGCACCCAGGGCCAGCAGCCCCCGGCGGATGTCCTCGGGCACGGAGTCCATCTCGCGGGACGCCACGTTCAGCCAGCCGACGACCCTCCCGTCGCTGGTGGTCGGGATCCCCGCGAAGGCCTGGAGGCCCTCGCCCAGCCTGGTCTCGTCGTCGCCGGCCAGGTCCTGCATGTTCGCGAAGAGCGGCACGCCCTGGGAGACGATCCGGGCCTGGGGCGCGTCGGGCTCGATCCGCGCGACCGCGGCGACGAAACGCTCGGACAGGCCGTCGTGGAACGCGAGCTCCAGCGTCCCGTCCTCCCGGCGGAGATAGATGCCGCCGCAGTCCAGGCCGCTGATGGACCGGGCCGCTTCGTAGCAATGTCGGAGTGAATCCTCGAAGGTGCAGCCGCGGCTGAGCTCGAGGACGAGGTTGGTCTGGGCGTCCAACAGGAGACGCGCGCGTTCGGGGCTGAGAGAGGCGACATTCTGCATCATACCCTCCGCGGTGCGCTGTATTGGGTTGTTCCGCTTCCGGAAACATAGCACCTGATCCCGGTGCTTTCACCTCTGAAATGCGCATCGCGACGATGGCGGACGCCTCGAAATCCGCCCTATTCATACCTTTCTGCTGGGTTATATCGCGATCGATATGCCTCATGCAGGCACGCCTCGGACCGATGAACCATGAGGGGGGGGTAAGGAGGACAACTCAATAGCGTAGGAGGTCGAAGCTATGGTACGCCGTTTCGGTATCGGTAGGAGAATCGTCCTGGGATTCGGTTTCGTCATGCTCTTGATGGTCGTCGCCGCGGGCCGGGCCTGGTTCGGCATGGGCGACGTGGTCGCGGACGCCGAGGAGGTGATCGACGGGAACAAGATCCGCGCCGAGATGATCCAGAAGGAAGTGGATCACCTGAACTGGGCGTCGCAGGTCAACGCCCTGCTCACCGACACCAAGGTGACGTCGCTCAACGTCCAGACGGACCCCCACCAATGCGGCTTCGGCAAGTGGTACTACGGGGAGGGCCGCTTGCACGCCGAGGAGCTGGTGCCGGAGCTCCGCGACATATTCGCCAGGCTGGAGGAGCCCCACCGTCGGCTGCACGAATCGGCCGTCGACATCGGCGAATACTACAGCGACGTCGATCCCGCCGAGGGCTCGTTCCTGCGCGAGGCCAAGGTCGCCCACCTGAAATGGGCCCACGTGCTGGTGGACGCGGTCGTGAACCACGACCACGACGCCATGAACGGCGTCCAGACCGATCCACGGAAATGCGGCTTCGGCCAATGGCTCTACTCGGAGGAGACCCGACGGCGGGCGCGCGGCGACGCCCACTTCTCCACGATCTGGAACGAGCTCGAGGAGCACCATCGCCAGCTGCACGGCAAGGCGGTGTCCGTCAACACCTGCATGCACGACAGCCGGTGGGAACAGGCCGAGGAGATCTTCTTCCAGGAGGCCAAGCCCCAGGCCGAACGCGTGCTGGCCGGGATCGACAAGCTCCTGGCGCAGCACGACGCTTCCATCGACAGCGTCAACCGCTGCATGGAGATCTACGCGACGGTCTCCAAGCCCGCCCTCGAATCCGTACAGTCGGGCCTGAACGAGGTCAAGGCCACCGTCGACGAGCACATGATGACCGACGAGTCCATGCTCGCCTCGGCCCGGGGCACGCGCCGCGACATCTCCCTGCTGAACATCGCCGCGCTGATCGTGGGCGCCGTCATCGCCGTCTTCCTGTCCCGCGCCATCACCAACGCCCTGCGCGGCGTGGTGAACGACCTGCACAACGGCTCGGCCCAGGTGGCCGCGGCGGCGGAGCAGGTCTCGGGCGCCAGCCAGGCCATGGCCGGGGGCGCCTCGGAGCAGGCCGCCAGCCTGGAGGAATCGTCGGCGGCCCTCCAGGAGATGAGCGCCGTGACCCGCGACAACGCCGCCAACACCCGCAAGGCGAGCGAGGACGCGCAGGCGGTGCTCGACCTGGCCCACGAGGGCGGCACCAGCATGGAACGGCTGTCGGAGGCCATCACCCAGATCAAGGAAAACTCGGACGAGTCGGCCCGCATCATGAAGACGATCGACGAGATCGCCTTCCAGACCAACCTGCTGGCCCTGAACGCGGCCGTGGAGGCGGCGCGGGCCGGCGAGGCGGGCAAGGGCTTCGCCGTGGTGGCGGAGGAGGTGCGCAACCTGGCCCAGCGCAGCGCCGCGGCGGCGCGCGACACGTCCACGCTCATCACCCAGTCCCAGGAATCGTCCGAGCGCGGCGTACAGGTGCGCGACGAGGTCAGCGACATGCTGGGCCGCATCGGCGAAGGCGTCGAGTCGGTGAGTCGCCTGCTCTCGAACATCGGCACCGCCAGCGACGAGCAGGCCCGCGGCGTCGACGAGATCAACGCCTCCGTCTCGGAGCTGGACCAGGTCACCCAGGGCAACGCCGCCAGCGCCGAGGAGACGGCGTCGGCGAGCGAGGAGCTCACGGCCTCGGCGCTGGACGTCAAGGCGGTCGTCGGGCGGCTGGTGCAGCTGATGGAAGGTGGAGACGAGGAGCCCCGGGACGACTGGAGCGCGGTGTCCGCTCATCCGATGCCGGTGCGTCGGGCCTCGGCGCTGGCGCCGGCGACGGAGGTCGTGAACCTGGATCTGGGCGACAACGAGGATTGGGCCTCGGGGGAGCCGCTCGATCTCGACGAGCTGGAGGCCATCGACGAGGAGGACTTCGTCAAGGTCTAGCGGGGCGGTCATCAAACGAAGCCGATAAGCAGGCAGGGCGCCCATCGGCGCCCTGCCGCTGTTTCAGACCGGTCGAAAGACCGTCACTTCACGAGCATCACGCGTTTCGACTCGCGGACGCCCGGCGCCTCCAGCCGGCAGACGTACACGCCCGCCGCCACGGCCCGGCCGGCCCGGTCCTGCCCGAACCAGCGCGCCTCGTGCCAGCCCGGCGCCGCGACGAATCCGTCGCGCAGCACCCGCACCAGCCGCCCCTGCAGGTCGTAGACCGCCAGCCGCACCCGGGCCGGCTCCGGCACCGCGAAGCGGAACGTCGTGGAGGGATTGAAGGGGTTGGGATAACCGCCCGCCAGTTCGAAGCGCGCCGACGTCACGGGCTCCCCCACCCCCGTCGCCGGCCCGACGCTGAACCAGCGCTCGTTGGTGGCCGAGCCGGCGTTGCCCAGCGCGTCGAACACGGTCACGCGCACGCGGGCGCTGTCGGTGGTCGCGGCGGGGACGATCCAGTCGCAGGTCGTGACCAGCGGATCGGAGACGACGGCGATCGGATGCCAGGTGGCTTCCGCGTCGAGGGTGTAGTGCACCTCGGCGCCGGCCACGCCGGACCAGGGATCGACGGCCGACCAGGCCACGGTCACCAGGTCGTCCGTGTGCAGCTGCTGGCCGCCCACCGGGTTGAGCACGGTCACGTCGGGCCCGGAGGTGTCGATCCGGAACGGCCCCAGGTGCTGGGGATTGGCGGCCGGGTTGCGGGCCACGTCCTGGGCCAGCACGTGGAACCAGTGGTCGTCGCCGTCGGGCAGGGGTTCGGAGTCGAGGGTCACGTCGGGGATCGTCTGGGCCAGGGTGTCGGGTACCGTTGACGGCAGGTGGTCCCACAGCACGCGGTACTCCACGAAGCAGTCGTCGGTGGCGTCCTCCCAGCGCGTGGTGATCACCGGATCGGCGGACCAGGTCGCCACGTCGTGGGACGTGCTCTCCAGCCAGTCCGGCCAGGTGGGCGGCGTGCCGTCCACCGAGAAGCTCCAGCACGGCGAGAACGAGCTCACGCCGCCGCACACGTGCAGGGCGCGCACGTGCCAGTACCAGGTGCCCTCGGCCAGCGGCGGCAGGACGATGTAGGGGTCGGTCACCACCGCCGTGGAGTCCATGCGGCACGACTCGCCCCACTCCACCTCGTAGCTGCAGGGATACCCCGGCGGCTGCCAGCTCAGCACCGTGTGCGGGCTCTGGCAGGCGTTGCCGTCGAAGGGATGGGACTGGACGGGCACGGGGTAGATCCCCGGCAGGGTCGAGAACTCGCCGCAGGCGCTCCAGTCGCCCCAGTTGCCGCAGGGGCCCTTCACGCGCACGTGATAGAAGTAGGTGGTGCCGCCGGACAGACCGGTCACGTCGTGGTAGGGGGTCGTGTCGTCCAGCGTCCAGACGGATCCGCTGCCGCAGGTCTCCCCCACCTGCAGCTGGTAGTCCACGGCGCCGGGCACGGGCGACCAGGCGATCGAGACCGAGGTCGAGTCCTGGCAGACGTCCCCCGGCGGCGGCGTGAGGAACTCGATCTCCGAGGTGGGGTCCTCGATCGTCGTGAAGTCCGTGCAGAATCCCCAGTCGCCCCAGGCGCCGCAGTACCGCTTGGCGCGGACGACGGCGTGATAGATGGTGCCGGGCTCCAGGCCGGAGACGGTGTACTGGCTGGTCGACCCCTGGTAGACGAGGGTCTCGCCGCACCAGGTGCCGAAGCGGAGCTGGTAGAACTCGATGTCCGGCAGGTCGGGCCAGTCCAGCGTGACCGACAGCGGCTGGCACGCGGCGTGGTGGATCGGCGTGGCGACCGTCGTGGTGCCGGGCGTGTCGCAATCCACGTTGATGGAATCGAGCTCGGTCGCGGCGGTGATGTTGTTGGACAGGACGGCGTCGGTGTAGTCGAGGATCACGCCGAGGTAGTACTGCCCGGGCGGCGTCGTCAACGGGATCGTGGGCGGCGGCCACACCCAGACGCCCTGCGCGCTCATGGGCGGCAGCTCCGCCTGCACGGTGATCACGTCGAGCAGCTGGTCGCTTTCGGTGATGTTGCGGTCGGCCGACAGGTAGATCTCGCACTGCACCCCGGCGTGCAGCCCCTGGTCCGCGTAGCTAGCCAGGACGAAGGTCAGCGAGTCGAGCTGGGCGCCCGCCGGATAGTCCACGCCGGCGGACTGGACGTAGATGGGCATCAGGTCGTGGGTGGTGGGCAGGAGGTCGTTCCGCAGGGCGTCGATGCCGGCGAACTTGGTCGGTGTGATGATGACGTCCTCGGTCCAGTCCTCCCCCAGCCAGCCGCCCCTCAACAGGGCGTAGACGGTGTTGTCTCGCACGGCGCCGGTGCCGCTGCAGCCGCGGTAGGACTCGTTCTGGAAATAGACCATGTACAGGTCGAGGGTGCCCTCGATCAGGCACCAGTCGAAGTCGCCGCCGTTCTCGAACATGTGCCGTCCGTCGGAGAAGCCGGTGCCCGGGTACGAGCGGTGCACCCAGCCCCCGTTTTCGTAGAAGCTGCAGCTCTCGCTGACGCCGTAGCCGCGCCAGCCCACCAGCGCGCCGATGGGCCGCTGCAGCTGGATGACGGCGATGTCGTGGTGGGCGTCCTCGTCCACGAACCACCCCTCCCAGGCCATGGAGAAATCGGAGAGCGCGGTCCCGAAGGGCTCCAGGTCGTCGTGGCAGCCCGGCACCACCCGGATCGACTCCGCCCACCCCGGGTGGTCCCCGTCGAAGGAGAACACGCAGTGGCCGTTGGTGATCACGTGGAAGGGGTCGATGAGCGTGCCCGAACAGCCGCTGCCGTAGTCGTCCTCGCCGCAGGGCGGGTCCCAGCAGATCTGGAGCTTCACGTGACGGGGGTAGGTGCCGGCCCAGGGTTCCTCGACGGGCTGCCAGCTGTAGAAGTTCTTGTCGACGTCGTCGGAGGCCGGCCCGATCAGCACGCCGTCGCCGCCGGGGCGGATCAGGCGGTCCGGGTCGAGCTTGCTCTCGTCGACGTCGAGGTAGGTGAGCTCGCCGGTGCGCAGGTCGTAGACGGCGAGGCGGCCCGGGGGGCCGGCGGGGATGCTCGGATCGACCACGTCCGGCAGGGGCTCGGTGCCGTGGGCGACGATCGAGCCGCCGGCGGTCTGCTTGATGGGTGTGAAGGTCGGCGGATCCGCGGATGCGGCGGTCGCGACCAGGAGCGCGAGGGCGAGCGGAAGCAGCGTGCGGGATGCGGACATGACGGTCCTCCCGGTTCAAGGGCATGTTGATCATAGCATATCGGTTTGGCGAATGGCCGCGGACTTACGCAAGAAGAACCCGGCCCCGCCGCAGCGAGGCCGGGTCCGCTTGGAACATGGCGGCCGAGTTCACGAGGATCTATCGGCTGGCCACATCCCGTCCCGCGGCGTACTCGAAATGGTCCCCCCGGTGCGCCGGCGTCACCATGCGCACCTGCGGCGCCAGCTCGCGGGCCGCGTCCACGAACTCCCGATAGCGCCACTCGTTGTCGATGGCGTGGGCCGGCAGGAAGACCCGGGGCTCGAGGGCGTCGAAGGCGTAGTGCACCCCGAGCCGCACGGCCTCGAGGTCGCCGAACCCGCAGCCCGAGACGGGCATCACGGCGAGGTCCGGCCGCGGCGCGGTCTCGGCGAGCCAGTCGATCTCGGCGCAGTAGGGGCCGGAGAAGTCGCGCAGCCGGTTGGCGTGGTCGCCGGCGTGGAACACGACCAGGCCGTCGGCCTCGACCAGATAGCCCAGCCCGCTGTCGTTGGAGGCGATGGTGCGGACGACGAGGCCGTCGATCTCGTAGACCTCGCGGGGGTCGAGCTTGCGGTAGCCCACGTCCGTCTCCACGTCGCACCCGGTCAGGAAGCGGATGTTCGCCACGTCGGCGGCCCAGTCGAAGACCGCCGGATCGCAGTGGTCGCCGTGCTCGTGGGAGATGAACACGGTGACGTTCTGGTCCGCGAGCTCGGCCGGCGAGATGCGGCCGTTGCACAGGGCCGGCGCGTCGGGCGCGCGGCCGTAGGTCCAGTAGTCGAAAATCAGGAGGTGGTTGCGGGTCTGGACGGCGTAGCCGGCGTGGCCGAGGTACCAGTAGCGGGCCTCGCCGTAGGCCAGGGCCGCGGCCGGGGCGGCCGTGTCGGCGGCGTGGTGGGCGCAGGCGGCGAGGCAG
>CAZSNA010000077.1:0-17420 GCA_964607825.1 uncultured Fibrobacteraceae bacterium
GATCCCCGGCCGGCGGCCGGGCGCGGGCCCGATCACGTCGGTGGGCTGCAGCAGCTCGTCGATCACGGCGATCATCGCCTCGGGGTCGTACTCGGTGCCGAAGTAGGCCACCCGCCCCTCGGGGTCGATCACGTAGTCGAGGGGGTAGGGCGAGAGGGCGCCGCTCTGGTAGTACTGGATATACGCGCCGCGCGCGTCGGTCAGGATGGGGAAGCCCGGCTGGACGGCGGCGACGAAGGCCTCCAGGTCCACGGGCAGGTCCTGGCCGCTGTTCAGGCCCAGCACCTGGACGGGCTGTCCCGCGTAGGTGCGGTGGATCGCGGAATCGAGGTCCGAAAACTCCGGACCGCAGACCGGTCACCAGTTGGCGAAGAACGCCACCACCACCACCTTCCCGAGATACTGGCTCAGGGAATGGGTCGCCCCGCCCAGATCGGTCAGTTCGAAGCCGGGCGCCGGCTCGCCGAGCTCCAGGGCGTTGGGGTCGTCGTCGGCGGTCAGCGGCAGCCGCCAGTCGAACTCGTCCCAGTCGTCGCAGGCGAGCTGCAGATAGGTGGCGTCGTAGCCGGGCTCGGCGTGGTGGAAGGAGATGGTGATGTCGCGGGACTCGCCGGGCGCCAGGGTGAAGGGCGTGTCCGGGTCCAGGGTGAAGTTCGGGCTGAAGGTGCCCAGGGAGATGATGCTCACCGGGGCGCCGCCGGTGTTCGAGGCCGTCAGCACCGTGTCGACGGTGGCCCCCACGGGCACCGCGCCGAAGGCGACGCCCTCCAGCGACAGCTCCAGGTCGCCGGTCAGGCTGGGCCGCACGTCGTAGGCGCGCACCCGCGACCAGTCGGCCGCGTACACCCGGTTCGCGACGTGCGCCACGCCCATGGCGCGCACCGGCGTGTTCTCGTGGGCGTAGAGCGACGGCGCGCCGGTGTCGGAGATGTCGACCACCTCGAGGCCGAGCCAGTCGGCCAGGAACAGCCAGCCGCCGAGACCGTCCAGCTCGATGGACACGGCCAGGCCCGCGCTGTCGTAGGTGGACAGCCGGACGGGCGCGTCGGGGTCGCTCACGTCGAACAGGTCGACGCCGGAGCTGCCGCAGGCCACGGCCACCAGACCCGGGGCGGTCGCCACGTCGAGGGCGTTGCCCGAGGTGGCCACGGTGGCCACGTGCACCGGCGCCGCGGGGTCGGACGCATCCAGCACGGCCAGCCCGCCGGCGCCGTCGGCCACGTAGACGCGGGTGCCGAGGACGGCCGCGTCCCAGGCGTTGACCAACCCGCCCACCTCGGCCGCCAGGACGGGCGCGCCCGGGTCGGCCAGGTCCAGGACGGCCACGCCGTCGCCGTGTCTCGCGGCGTAGAGGTACCCCGCGTGGAGCACCGCCCCCTCGTAGCTCTCCCCCGGCGTCCCCCAGGTCGTCACGCGGCGGGGATCGGTCGGATCGGTCGCGTCGATGACGTGCAGCAGATCCTCGCGGGCGCCGCAGTAGGCGTAGCCGCCGCCCACCGCGCCGCGGTAGTAGCGCACGTAGGGATGGCCGGACGGTTCGTAGCGGCCCAGCGAGACCGGCTGGTCGACGTCGTCGAAATCCACGATGTCCAGCCCGCCCACGCCGAAGACGTAGAGCAGGTCGTCGACCACGTCGAGCTCCTGCAGCTCGGCGAAGTAGATGGGGTGGTAGAGGCCGACCGCCTCCATCATGTCGTCGGCCCGCGCGACCGTCGCCAGGACGGCGCCGAGCAGGGCCAATGCGGTGAAACGTCGTCTGACGGACATGGGCTCTCCTTTCCCTGCGGGACCGAACATGTGTGTCGCAGGGGCGCCGCCGCTTACACGTCCCGACGAACTTTCGTCCGGGCGGAGCGTAAAAGGGGCCACGCGCCCGACGGGGCGTGATAGATTCGGATCCGACCCCATAAGGAGAAACGCCATGAGACCAGTGCTACTGACGATCTTCGCCCTCTTCCTCGTCGCCGCTCCCGCCCGGGCCGAGCACGAGGGCTCCATCCACTTCCAGCTGGCCACGCCCACCGGCGAGTTCGAGCAGCACGTCGACAACGTCGGCCTGGGCCTGAACCTCGACTGGGCCTACTCCGGCAACGGCGTGTTCGCGCTGGGGCTCGGCGGCGACTTCCTCATCTACGGGCACGAGACCACGACCATCAGCCTGCCCCTGGTGGAGGATTTCGAATACGTCACCGACAACAACATCGCCTCGCTGTACCTGCTGGCGCGGCTGCAGTTCGGGTCGGACCGGATCAGGCCCTATCTCGAGGGCCGCTTCGGCGGCAGCTACATCTGGACCGAGACCAAGCTGGAGGACGAGGACTGGTGGGACGACGACGAGATCGCCCGCGAGACCAACTTCGACGACTTCGCCATGGTCTGGGGCGGCGGCGGCGGGCTGCGCATCATGCTCCACGAGGCCGAACCCGGCGACCGCGAAGCCCGGGACGTCATGCTGGACATGCGGGTGCTCTACCGGCACGGGGCCCGCGCCACCTATCTGACCGAGGGCGCCATCGGCGTGAGCCCGACCGGCCGCGTGTACCTGGAGCCCTCCACGTCCCAGACGAGCCTGTGGCAGTACCTGCTGGGCGTGACCTTCGGCTTCTAGGGGGACCGGAATGACCCGCCGCCTGCTGATCCCGATCCTGATGCTGGCCGTGCTGGCCGGCTGCGATTCATACACGGCCCTGATCGACACGTGGCACGCGGCGCGGGTCGAGCGTCTGGCCGGCGAGGACGGCTGGCTGACCCTGGTGGGGCTGCATCCCCTGTCCAAGGGCGCCCTCGAACTCGGCTCGGCCGCCGACGCCGACGTGCGGCTGGTCGACAAGGCCCCGCCCCGGGTTGGCACCCTCGAGGTGAGCGGGACGGAGATCCGCTTCACCGCCGTGGCCGCGGCCGGCGTGCGCCGCGCCGACGACGGCCGGGCGGTCACCTCCCTCGCCCTGGACACCGACGCCGACGGCGCGCCGACCGTGCTGGAGGTCGGCACCCTCCGCTTCCACGTGATCGTCCGCGGCGGCGCCCCCTACCTGCGGGTCAGGGACCGCGAGAGCCCGGTGCGCGCCAGCTTCACCGGCATCGAGCGATTCCCGGTCGATGCGGCCTGGCGAGTGGAGGCCCGGTTGATGCCCTGGGACGAGCCGCGCACCATCGAGATGCCCGACGCCCTGGGCAACGTGAGCGCGGAACCCTGCCCCGGCCGGCTGGTCTTCGAGCTCCAGGGACGCACGCTGACGCTCCTGCCCACCGGCGATCCCGCCAAGGGCCTGTTCATCGTCTTCGACGACCAGAGCAGCGGGATCGACACCTACGGCGCCGGCCGCTTCCTCTCCACCGACCCGCCGGACGACGACGGCCGCGTGATCCTCGACTTCAACCGCGCGGTCAACCCGCCCTGCGCCTTCACGCCCCACGCGACGTGCCCGCGGCCGCCGGAGGGGAATACGCTGGAGGTGTATGTGGGGGCCGGGGAGAAGGTGTGGCGGGCGCATCCCTGACCGAGTTATCCACAGAAAAACGGTCCCCCGGGGGACCGTGATTTTGATGTAGCAGCACACGTCTTGCCGATCGGAACGGGCACCGCCTCGAAGTGATGCCCGTTCCCCGCAGCCGGCCTCTACCGGACCAGCCGGTAGCAGACCACCTCCATCACCGGCGCCTCGCCGTCCTCCCCCTCGCTGATGCGGCTGCCGCGGCCCCACTGGGCCGCGAAGGCGTCGGCGTAACCGCGGATCACCACCGCGCGGTCGACGTCCGAGAAGAAGACCGCGTCGTAGCGCCCGTCGCCCGGGCCTTCCAGGCGCACCTGGCGCACGAACGTCCCCTCGGCGTCGAAGGCGTCGAAGGTGCAGAGCACGCCTTCGGGCTGGTCGTAGATGCCGCGGCCGCAGAGGGTCCAGAGCTCGCCATCGGGCCGCGCGCGCAGGCCGCGCAGCATGTAGACCAGGTCGGGATCGTAGTCCAGGGCCTCCACGCGATACGGGATGCCCGTGCCGCTCATGGCGTTGTCGATCATGTCCACGACGACCTGCTTCTCGGCGGCGGTGCGGCGGCGGCGTTCGTAGTCGCGCTCGATCACGCGCTCGGGCGCGCCGTCGGGGCCGTGGACGTGGATCTCGTAGCGGTCGAGGTGCGGCGCGGTGTAGATGCGGCCGTCGTCGCCCACGGCCGTGTTCCACCAGAAGCCCGGCACGTGCACGCCCTCGTCGAAGACGAAGTCGCGGAAGTCGTAGACGTTGTCGAGCTGGTGGAGGCGCGCCCGCTCGCGGCCGTCCGGGTCGAAGATCGACAGGAAATTCTCGCGGTAAGACGTGCCCGGTTCGCCCTGCTCCGCGCGGGTGCCGGAGAAGACCATCACGCCGCCGCCGGAGAAGCCGGCGTTGAGGCTCCAGAAGCCGCCCGACTCGGGATCGTCGCCGCCGGGCTTGAGTTCGCCGGCGGGATTCCCCGCGGCGTCCACGAACACCGTCTTGCCGGGGAACTCCATCACCGCGCCCACGCGGCCGTCCCCGAGCACCACCATGTCGCGGGCCTGGCTGATCTCGCCGGGCCCCTCCCCCTCGCGGAAGAGCGAGCGCAGGTGCGTGCCGTCGGGAGCGTAGACCTGGACGGTGGAGAGCTGGGCGTCGAGCACGTAGACGTTCCCGTCGGCGTCGAAGTCGACCTTCGTGATCAGGCCGAAGAAGATCTCGTCGTCCTCCCCGCCGGCGCGCCAGAGTTCCTCCAGACGCAGGGTCTCGACGCCGTCGCGGGGTTCGGCGCCGTTGCGGACGTGCGGGACCTCGGCGAACGCGGCCGAGACGAAGACGGCGACGGCCAGCAGGGCCGTCGCCGTCGGGGCGGATGAGAAGCCGGATAGGCGGTTCATGCGTGTCCTCCCGGTCGGGTCAGCGATCGAGCCGGTCCCGGAACAGCTTCCGGAACTTCTCCAGCTTGGGCGCGATCACCACCTGGCAATACGGCTGCGCCTTGTTGCGGCGGTAGTAGTCCTGGTGGCCGGCGTCGGCCGCGATGAAGGCGTCGAAGGCCGCCACCTCGGTGACGATGGGGTCGTCGAACACGTCCTCGGCCGCCAGGTCGTCGATGAGCCTACGCGCCGCGTCGCGCTGGGTTTCGTCATGCCAGTAGACGGCCGAGCGGTACTGCGTCCCCACGTCGGCGCCCTGGCGGTTCAGGGTGGTCGGGTCGTGGACCGAGAAGAAGACCGTCAGCAGCTCCTGGTAGGAGATCTCGCCAGGGTCGAAGCGGATCTGCACCACCTCGGCGTGGCCGGTGTCGCCGGCGCAGACCTCCTTGTAGCTCACGTCGCCCGCGCCGCCGCCGGCGAAGCCGGACTCGACCGACTCGACGCCCCGGAGCTCCTCGAAGACGGCCTCCAGGCACCAGAAGCAGCCGCCGGCCAGGGTCGCGGTCTCGGTGTCGTTGGTCTTGGCCATGGCATCTCCCGCGGTCGCGCCCAGGAGCAGGGCCGCAACCAGGATGGTGTGGATCGTACGCATGTCGTCGCCTCCCTTGGGTGGAGACACATCCAACGCACGATCCGACGGGACGGCAAGTCGCGCTCAGCGGCGGACGGCCCGGCCGGAACCGGTGGCGCGCACGTCGACCTCGGGCGTGCCGCCGTAGACGATGTCCCCGCTGCCGGTGATGCGGCCCGTGAGCGTCTCGTCCACGTGGATCGTGAAACCGCCGCTGCCGCTGAGGCTCACCTCGGCTTCGCGGGTCGCCAGGCCGCGGGCCGCGCATTCCCCGGATCCGGTCAGGGCGGCCTCCAGGCGACGCGCCGAGCCGTCGTCGATGCGCAGGTCGCCGCTGCCGGTCTGGCGGATCTCCAGTCGCGCGGCCTCCAGGTCGCGCACGCGGATGCCGCCCGAGCCCGTGGCGTGCAGGTAGCAGTCGCCGGTCACGAGGCCGGCCACCTCCAGGTCGCCCGAGCCGGTCAGCTTGGCGGCGAAGGTCCCGGTCTCCAGACGCGGCGCCGCGATGTCGCCGCTGCCGGTGTTGCGGATGCCCTGCAGCTCGCGGACGACCAGGACGTACTCGATGGTCCGGGACGGGCGCAGACGCATTCCCCGCGCGGTGCGGATCTTCAGGACGCCGCCGTCGACCTCGGTCTCGATGTGCTCCAGGAGGTTGCCGTCGGCCCGGATCAGGAGCGACTCCCGCTCGCCCAGCTCGATCTCCAGCTCGCCCGGGCAGGACAGATGGACGGCCTCGACCCCCTCGATCTCCCGCGTGGTCTCGACGACGTCCCCGTCGCCGCGCAGCCCCCCGTCGATGTGGATGCGGCAGCCCGCGCACGCGACCAACGCCGCGATGAGGGCCGCGACGCTCAGGATTCGGTACGACATGGATTCCCCCGATGATGGAGTGGATGACGTCACAGGGGAGTGACGCACGCCCCCTCGGGAAGGTTCCATCACGAGTCGGGAACGGGGTCGGCCGGATCAGCCGGGCAGGATCCGCTCGATCTCTCCGCGCAGGGCGTCGAGACGCTCGAGGAACTCGTCGCGGCGGTCGGCGGCGAGCTGGGCCGCCGTCTCCCGGTAGCGGGCGATGCCGCTCAGCAGGTTGCGCTTGCTCTCCAGGGCGTCCCGGGCGGACTCCACGTGCTGGGCCGCGGCGTCGCGCAGACGGTCGACGTGCAGGGAGAGCTCCTTGATGAACATGTGGGGGCGTGTGCCGTCCACGGGCAGACGGGTGCGGCCGTAGATGTGGTCGATCATCTCGCGCAGCCGCGCCGTCCGCGAGAAGTAGACGCCGTTGGGACCGCAGCACACGGCCGGGCTGGCCGCCTCGTCGATCCCCGAGATCACCGTGGCGCCGCCGGCCAGATCGTGGCAGATGCAGGCCTTGGCGACGACGCCCTCCCGCTCCTCGCGCCCGCGTCCGAGGGTCTCCAGCGCCTTGAGCTTGAGCCTCTGGTACGCGCGGCTCGCGGTGCAGATGGGCTTCTTGGTGAACTCGGTGTTGGCCACGAGGTAGCCCTTGGGGCAGTCGCTGCCGGGACAACCGGCCTCGATCCGCTTGCGGCGCTCGACCTCGCTGTCCGAGGTGCGCAGGCTCCAGAACGGCACGCCCAGGGGCGAGCTGTCGCTCAGGTAGACGTCCTCCTCCTCGGCCTCGCAGAGCCTGTCGAGGTGCGGCGGGTCGATGCTCACGGCCTCGGGCACGAAGAGGAAGGGGCTGCCCCAGCCGGTCCCGTCCACACGGTACCGCTCGCGCAGCATGACGTCCTCCTCGGCGGTGCCGATGCCGCCCTGCACCGTGACGCGCACGGGCAGCGGCTCGTCGGGCGCCGGACGCCCCAGCTTCTCGAGCGCGCCGCGGCAGACCTCGTGGAGCTGCTCGATCATGTCGTCGCGCTTGTCGCGGAAGTCCTCGAGGATGGGACCGAGCAGCTGGCCCTTGCCGCCGAAGGCGTGGCCGCCGCAGTTCAGCCCCGACTCGATCCGGAACTCGGACACCCAGATCCCCTGCCGCGCCAGCAGCTTGCCCTGGATCAGCGCCGAGCGGAAATCGCTCACCTTCAGCACGATCTTCTTGCGGATGTCGCCCACGTCGTCGGGGAAGAAATCCGTGAACTCGCTCAGGTAGGCGTAGAGCCGGCGGTTCATGCCCGCCGAGAGGATGATCGAGGAGCGCAGCCGGCTGTGGGCGTAGCCGCGCAGGGCGCTCATGGCGTCGGAGAACTGCGGCGGCAGCTTGAGCCCGTCCTTGAACCGCTCGCGGTCCAGCTTGGTCATGATGTTGACGTCGATGCTCCCGGGCACCGCGCGGCGGCGCAGCTCGTCCTGCAGGCCGGCCTTCTCCTCGGCGTCATCGGTGGAGAGCATGCGCTCGTAGAGGGTCCGCAGGGGCGACGCCGGCAGCATCTCGTAGTAGCGCGTGATCTCGCTGCCCGCCTCGAACACCGACGCGCGCAGGCGCTCCATCTGGCGGCGCACCCCGTCGTCCAGCAGGTTCAGGTAGTCGGTGATGCGCCGGGCGCGGGAGTCCTCCTCGCGCGCGCCCACCGGCTCGCTCTCCTCGCCGAGCTCGCGGCCGAGCCGACGGTGCATCTGGGCGATGAGCTTGTCGTCGACCAGGGAGATCACCGACGAGATGCCGTAGCGCGCCACGCGCAGCGGCGTGTCGATGGTGAAGCCGGTCCCCATGACGGGGATGTGGAAGGTGTGGACGGGCGCTGTGTCTTGCATGGGAATTCCTCGGTAGAAGACCCGGATAAGGTAGCTCCGGGGCGAGACCCCGTCAGCCGAAAAAAGGCCGCCGAGCGGATGCGGCGGCCTTTACACGTGTAAACGACGTCATGCTAATACTTAACGCTGCACCCATACGACCGCGTCGACGGCACCCCCACCTTCTCCCCCGCCGCCAGCGCCTTCAGCGCCTCGGCCACGTAGTTGGTCTCGCCGAGCTTCTGGAAGGAGCGGTCGTCGTCGATGGCGCCCTGGTAGGCGATCGTCCCGTCGGGCGCGACCACGAACATGTGCGGCGTGGTCTTGGCCCCGAAGGCGAGGCCGACCTCGCCATCCGCGTCCAGCAGGACCGGGAAGGGCATGCCGTACTCCTCGCGCGCCTTGCGGTTGCGCTCGAGGCCGTGCCCCTGCTTGCCCTCGGCGCTGGAGCAGATCGCCAGCCACACCACGTCCTCGCCGGCGGCGGCGAAGGTCTCGTTCATGGTCTTGTGCGCCGCGTGGTGCTTCTTGATGAAGGGGCAGTCGGCGTTGAACCACTCCAGGACGACGGTCTTGCCGTCGGCGAGGTAGGCCGAGAGGGTGTGCTCGACGCCTTCGGTGTCGGTCAGGGTGAAGTCGGGGGTCGTCTCGACGGCCGCCTCCTCCGCGTGGGCGGCGAAGGCCAGGGCCAGGATCAGCACGGTGATCGCGAGTGGCTTGCGCATGTCTATCCTCCTGTTTCGGTCTCAGCGACGGGTACGGCCGGCAGATCGACCATGAAACCGTCGTCGCAGTCTCGGCAAGGTTTGAGGATCCCCCGGACGGGGCCGTAGCGGCCCTCGTGCGCGAGGAGCCTCAGGGTGAGCACGGGGCCGTCGGAGACGCCGTCCGCGAGGAGGTCGACCAGGGGGCCGCAATCGGCCCGCGGGCAGAACTCCATCCCGGACACGGCCCCGTCGAGGGTCAGGACCAGCTCGGCGCCGTGCCAGGTCGCGTCCAGCTCCGGCGGCGGCGCCTCCATCAGGGTGTGGACCTCGCGGTAGGCGTGGCCCGGCTCCGCGTCCGCGGACGTCAGGAGCGTGTCGCCGAACGCGCAGAGGTCCTTGCAGGCCAGCCACGTCAGACGGGCCTCGAAGTCGCCGTCCGCGTCCCCGTCGCGACGGAGCGTCTGGTACATCACCAGCCGGTCGGTGAACACGTGGTCCAGGATGCCGCCCGGTGAGACGTGGCGTCGGGGCGCCCTGGTGGCGCGGGGCGGATCGGCCGTCCAGCCCTCCGGCAGCGTGAGCGCCACCTCGGGCGGCGCGCCCGTGTCGTTGAGTCCGTCCCAGTACAGGTGCCAGCCGTCGGCGATGCGGAAGGTCCACTTGATCGTCGCCTCGGTCCGGCCGGGTGCGAAGCCGTCGAAGGCCATGGACGCCAGCACCGGCCGCGCGTCGCTCGGCTCGAGCTCGGGCGCGCAGCCCGTCAGGGCGCACAGGATCATCGCCGTCAGCAGGTACCTCATGCCGTTCATCGTACGGCCGCCCACGACGTCACGCCAACCGATCCGCCACCAGCGCCGCCATCACCACCAGCGCGAAGGTGTTGATCTCCATGAACCGCAGCTTGAAGACGCGCGGGTCCACCGTCCGCAGCAGGACGCGGGCGCGCCACACGAGCGCGGCGCCGGCGACGGCGATCACCAGGCCGGCCGCGAGGTTGCGGGCCGGGGCGTAGACCGGGGCCAGCAGGGCCGCCACGGCCACCGCGGCGATCCACACGAAGGTCAGGCGCACCACCTGGCGGGCGTCGAAGCGGTCGAAGAGCGAGGGCAGGCCGCCCTCGGCGTAGGACTCGCGGTGGAAGAGCAGCAGCAGCCAGAAGTGGGGCACCTGCCACAGGAAGAAGAAGAACGAGACCTGGTGGATGGTGGGGTCGTTCAGGTAGCCGCCGGCGGCCGCCCAGCCGGCGGCGGGCGGCAGGGCGCCGATCAGCGAGCCGGGCAGCACCGCGAAGGGCGTCACCCGCTTCAGCGGCGTGTAGACGCCGTTGTAGACGATCGCCGCGGCCAGGCCCAGCGCGGCGGCGGCGGGCGACAGCGTCCACAGCAGGACCGTCCCCGCGGCCAGCAGGACCAGGGCGATCGCGACGGCACCGGTGCGGGAGATCCGTCCGGACGGGATGGGTCGGCCGGCGGTCCGGCTCATACGCGCGTCCACGTCGCTCTCCTGGGCGTGGTTGAGCGCCGCGGCGCCGCAGGCCTGCAGGAAGATGCCCGCCAGCACCGGCAGCAGCCGCAGGTCGACCTGGCCGCGCGCCATGAGGTAGCCCACCGCGGTGGTGGTCGCCGAGGCGGCCGTGATGCGCGGCTTGACGAGCTCCAGGAGGACCCTCACTCGACGGGCCCCTCGCCGGAGAGGCCCTTGAGGATCTCGATGATGGTCTCCATCTCCTCCTCGTCGACCAGGCCGGTGATCGGGGGCATGACCGGGTCGTAGCCCTGGACCACGTCGGCGTTGGGCTCGAGCATGGAGCGGCGGATGTAGTCGTCGTCCACGGTGATCTCGCGCAGCTCGCCGTCGGTCAGGACCAGCTCGCTGCGGCCGTAGACGTCCTTGAAGGTGGGGCCGATCAGGCGCGAGCCGTCGAGGCTGTGGCAGGCGGTGCAGCCCTTGAGCGTCAGCATCTTGGTGCCGACCATGCCGCCGCCGCCGTCGGCCAGCCATTGGTCGAACTCGGCCTGGGGCAGCGAGCGCACCTTGGCCAGCATGGCGGAGTGGCGGTCGCCGCAGTACTCGGCGCAGAGGATGTCGTACTCGCCGTCCTTGACCGAGCGGAACCAGGCGGTGTTGGTGCGGCCCGGCATGCAGTCCTCCTTGAGCCGGAACGCGGGCACGAAGAAGCTGTGGATGACGTCGCGCGAGACCAGCTCGAGCGCCACGTCGCGACCGGTGGGCACCACCAGGTCGACCGACTGCATGCCGTCCTCGTACTCGAAGATCCACGACCACTTCTGGGCGTGGACGGTGATCGGCATGGCCCCCTCGGGGATGTCGCGCATGACCTTGAAGCCGGCCCACCCGTACCAGAACATGACCAGCACCAGGATGGTCGGCAGGATGGTCCAGAGCAGCTCCAGGCCCACGTGGCCCTCGATCTGGGCGGCCTCGGGGTGGCGCTGGCGGCGGTACTTCACGATGAACAGGATCATGGTCGCGGTGATGCCGAGCAGCAGGATCACCGACGAGCCGAGGATCAGCCAGAAGGTCTTGTCGACCAGTCCCGAATAGCTGGATGCGGCTTCAGGCATGCTCAACCCCTGTAGCTGTAGTCGAAGAAGGTCAGGCCCATGAAGACGGCCAGGATGCCCGCGGCCACCAGGAACATGATCCGGTAGGCGAGGCGCTCGTACTTCAGGTGCATGAAGTACATCAGGATCAACGCGGCCTTGACGGGGGTGACCACAAGGGCCACGCCCGTGCCCACGCGGCCGGGCCAGGCCACCGAGGCGGTGACGGTGACGGCGGTCAGGGCCAGCAGCCACACCCAGACCTTGACGAAGGTCCCGTAGGCCACGTGATGTTCGGTGTCGGTATGCGACATGGCGCGCTCCCTCCGGGTCCTCAGTTGGTCAGGTAGAACAGCGGCAGCAGGAAGATCCAGATCAGGTCCACCAGATGCCAGTACAGCCCCGTGTACTCCAGGACGCCCTGGTTCTCGCGGGTCACCGAGCCGGCGCCCAGCCGGCGCCAGATCACCCACATCACCACCAGGCCCACCAGCACGTGGATGCCGTGCAGGCCGGTCATCATGAAGTAGAGGTTGAAGAACAGCCCCTCCCCGTGCGGCAGCTCGTGCAGGTGATGATGGCCGGGGAACAGGCCGTGGGAATACTTGGCCGCCCACTCGAAGGCCTTGAAGACCAGGAACAGCAGGGCGAGCGCCATGGTCGAGCCGAGGGCGAGCCGCGCCCAGCCCGTCAGCCCGCGCTGCAGGGCGCCCACGGCCAGCACCATGGTCAGGCTGCTGGTCAGCAGCACCACGGTGTTGATGGTGCCGATGGTCACGTCCAGCTCGCCGGCCGCGTGGTGGAAGTCGGCGGTGTTCAGCAGCCGGTAGACCGCGTAGATCAGGAACAGGCCGCCGAACAGCAGCAGCTCGGTGAACAGGAAGAGCCACATGCCCGTCTTGGCGCCCTCGGGATCGCGGTGGACGTGGGCCGCCGCGGGTTGTTCGAGGACGTGCACGTTGTCCGCGCTCACGGCGTCACCTCCCGTTCGGCGGTGAAGTCGTAGGGTCCGGTCGTCGCCTCGGGGGCCTGGGCGAAGTTGAGCTGGGGCGGCGGCGAGGTGGTCCGCCACTCGAGGGTGGTCGCGCCCCACGGGTTGTCGCCGCAGGGCTCGCCCCGGCTGATCGAACGGATCAGGTTCCAGAACATCAGGATCAGCCCGACCGCCAGGATCCACGAGCCGATCGTGGAGATCAGGTGCGGCGTGTGGAACTCGGGCAGGTAGTCGTGGTAGCGCCGCGGCATGCCCATGATCCCCAGCACCAGCATGGGGAAGTAGAGCGTGTTGAAGCCCACCATGATCAGGCCCCAGGCGACCTTGGCCGTGCGCTCGCCGTAGCGGCGCCCGAAGATCTTGGGGAACCAGAAGTGCAGCCCGGCGAAGAACCCGATCCCCGCGCCCCCGAACATCGTGTAGTGGAAGTGCCCGACGATGAACGCCGTGTCGTGCACGTGGATGTCGGTGGACAGGGCGCCGTTGACCAGTCCGGTCAGGCCGCCGATGGAGAACAGGAAGATGAAGCCCAGGGCGTAGAGCAGGGGCACCCCCACCTCGATCGAGCCGCGATACAGGGTCGCGACCCAGTTGAAGATCTTGATGCCGGTGGGGATGGCCACGAGGAACGTCAGCAGGCTGAACACCCAGCGCGCGGTGTCGCTCATGCCCACGGTGAACATGTGGTGGCCCCACACCAGGTAGCCCACCACGGCGATGGCCATGGAGCTGAGCGCGATGGCCTTGTAGCCGAAGATCGTGCGCCGCGCGAAGGCCGGCAGGATCTCCGACACCACGCCCATCGCCGGCAGGATCATCACGTAGACCACCGGGTGCGAGTAGATCCAGAACAGGTGCTGGTAGAGGATCGGGTCGCCGCCTCGGGACGGGTCGAAGAAGCCGATGCCCAGGGCGCGCTCCATCACCACCAGCAGCAGGGTGATGCCCACCACCGGCGTGGCGATGACCTGGATCCACGAGGTGGCGTAGAGGCCCCAGCAGAACAGGGGCATGCGGAAGAAGCCCATGCCCTTCGCGCGCAGCCGGTGGATCGTGACGATGAAGTTCATGCCCGTCATGATGGAGCTGAAGCCCAGCACGAAGGCCGCCAGCACCGCCAGCGACACGTTGGTGCCGGTCTCGATGCTGTAGGGGGCGTAGAAGGTCCAGCCGGTGTCGGGCGGGCCGCCGCCGGTGAACATGGACGCCACCGCCATCACCGCGCCGGTCATGTAGACGTACCAGCTCGCCAGGTTCAGGCGCGGGAAGGCCACGTCCTCGGCTCCGAGCTGCAGCGGCAGTATGATGTTCCCCAGCACCGCCGGGATGCCCGGCACGATGAACAGGAAGATCATGATCACGCCGTGCAGCGTGAAGATGGCGTTGTAGGTGGTGGCCGGAATCATCTGTTCGCCGGGGTTCATCAGCTCGGCGCGCAGGGTCAGCCCCAGGAACACGCCGACGAAGAAGAAGGTGAACATGGCCACCGCGTACATCAGGCCGATGCGCTTGTGGTCGGTGGTGGCCAGCCAGGCCATCAGGCCCCGGCGGGGCCCGTGGTCGTCGAGGTAGCTGCCCGTGTAGGCGGCGGTGTCGCCCATCGGCTCAGGCCTCCCTCGCGTGCTTGCGACGCGTGCTGAAGACAAGGAATCCCGCGAAGAACACGACCGAGATCAGCATGACGCTGCCCACGACGCGGGCCAGGTTGAAGGCGTAGGTCCGACCCTCGGGGTCGTAGCTGTAGCAGAAGCGCAGCAGCCGCGCGGTGGTCGGGGTGACCTTGCCGCGCATGGCCTCGTAGACGCCCATCTGGAAGTCGAAGGGCAGGAACTCGGTGCCGACGAGGTAGCGGACGATCTTGCGGTCGGGCGCCAGGATGATCAGGCCGCCGGGGTGCACGTACTCGCCGCCCGCCCGCTTGTACATGAAGCCCACCGCGTCGGTCAGACGCTTCAGGTTCTCGGCGTCGCCGGTGAAGAAGCGCCAGGTCTCCGGCGGCAGCGGACGGCTGAGCTGCTGCAGGTAGTTCGCACGCTTGGCCTCGGCGAGCTCGGGCGTGTCCTCGGGCTCGAAGCTCACCGTCAGCAGCTGGAAGGACTGCCTGTCCGGGTGGAGGCTCGACTTGCCCAGGATGTCGGCCACCTCGTTGAGCAGGGGCGTGCAGATGCCCGGACACTCGTAGTAGACCAGGGAGAGGATGGTGGGCTTGTCGACGAAGTCCGCGAGGCGGACCGGGGCGCCGGTCTCGTCCGTCAGGACGATGTCGCCGGGGACGTATTCGCCGAGCTGCTCGTCGAACTCGACGCGGGGGCGCTCCTCGTCCTGGGCGACGGCCTGCGAGGCCAGGGCCGGGACGAGCACCGCACAGAGGCAGAGCAGGGCCGCGCGCGCGGATCGGCGGTCGGGAGAAGTCATGTGGTCCACCTGGAAGCCGGCAATCGAGGACCGGCGCGGGGCCGGTCGTCGGGGATCGTTCGCCGGAGTCGCTCCGGCCGTTGAATAATCAGGAGTATATCACTCTAGTATGTGGTGTTGTCAATTGTTTTGGTGGTCATTTTCAATACGAGTGTAACCAGATACATATTATCGCGTTACAGAAATCGGATCTACGCTGAGAATATTACTGCTCCGCTCAGAACCCCGACAAGGGCGCGAAACAGACGAATTCCATGGGCGCCCCCTCGTCCTCCCCCAGCGGCACGTCCCCCAGATCGGTGCGCGCCATGGCGGCCTCGGCGTGGCCCTTGACCAGCAGCAGGCGGCCGTCGTCCAGGAAGACCAGGGCGTCGTCGACGGGGTCGCCCTCGCAGCGCAGCGCGACCTCGCGCAGGAACGCGCCGTCGGGGGCGTACACGTCGTAGGTCTGCAGCACGCCCGGCGCGCGGTCCTCGGCGCCGCGGCTGTGCAGCACCCAGAGGCGGCCGGCGGGATCGACGGCCAGGTCGGCGATCACCGGCGGCTCGGGCTCCACCTCGCGCCGCGTCGGGAAGGGGATGTTGGCCGCGTTGGCGTCGTAGAGCGCGTTGACCCGGCGCAGCTCGTCTGCGTTGCGGGGACGGTTCTCGAAGTCGCGCTCGAAGGTGCGCAGCGCCGCGCCGTCGGGGGCGAAGACCTCCACGGCGTAGCGGTCCCAGGCCGCGGGCACGTAGACGACGCCGTCCGGTCCGAGGGCGCTCGGCTGATGACAGCCCGGGTTGAGCTCGCGCTCCACGAACACCAGGTCGGCGAAGTCGAGGGTCATGACGGCCTCGCTGTAGCGGTGCGTGATCGCGCCATCCGCGTCGACCGCCGCCAGGTACATGTCGCGATGCTGTCCGCCTTCGACCTGGGTCAAACGCTGTCCGGCCACCACGCAGCGGCCGCCGCGGTGCAGGATGCGGGCGGCGGAGGTGAAGCCGCCGGCGGTCGCGTCGGAGGCGCCGATGTCCAGCTCGCCGCGGGGCTCGCCCTCGGGACTCAGCAGGATCAGCTTGGCGGGGAAGAGCTCCAGCAGGCCGACGGTGCCGTCGTCCAGGACGACCACGTCGCGGGGGTTCCGCGATTCGCCGGGGCCTTCGCCGGGGCCGCCGATGGTGCGGAGCAACTCTCCGGTCGGCGAGATCACCAGCACGTGGGCGAGCTGGGTGTCGAGAAGGTAGACGTTGCCCGCGGCGTCGACGTCGGCCTCGGTGATGGTGCCGACGAGGGTGTCGGAGTCGGGGCCGCCGAAGCGCCATTGTTCGTGGAGGTCGAGCGTGAGCGGCCCGGCACAGGCGGCGACGGCGACGAGCGTGATGAGGGCCGGAACGAACCGCAGCATGATGGTCTCCCAGACGGGTGTTGATGTTGAGATAAGATCATACGAATAACGGCGGGAAGGGTTGTCCGCGCACGAACCGTAAAAAGTCTACACGTGTACACTCTGACAACGCACATCAAAAAACCGCCCCGCCGCAGCAGCGGAGGGGCGGTCGCTTCGCTCCCGCGCTCTACCGCCCGAAATTCTCCGGCCGATAGCTGAACTGGAAGATGAACGACACCTTGCGCTCGGTGTCGAAGGTGTCGTTGTCGTAGCTGGTCTTCACCGGCAGCCGCACCCCGAGGAAGGGGTTGAACTTGCCCAGGGCGTAGGAGATGCCCGGGTAGATGTCGATGAGCGTGCCGGCGCGGTTGGCGCCCCAGTCGAAGTCGGGAGAGCCGTCGCTGTACTCGGTGATGCGCTCGCCGTCGCCCTACTTGAGGACCGAGGCGCCCATGTGGACCCACCACTTGGGGCTGACCCGGTGGCGTCCGAAGGCCGACAGGACGATCTGGTTGGGGGCGGTGTTCTTCTCGGTCTGGGTGTTCCCGCCGCCCACGTCGAAGGTCTCGGAGACCGGCGAGTTCTTGCGGTACAGGACGCCGAAGAGCAGGCCCCGCTTGGGCGTGGCCTTGGCGTACTGGCCGCGCACGGTGTAGTCGGTGGTGCCGGTGCCCAGGGGCATGCCCCACTCGAAGCCGCTGCTGTCCTCCACCTTGTTCTCGTCGTCGCCGGTGGGCAGCTTGACGCTGGCCGAGAAGCGCAGCAGGGTGCCGGGGGTCTTGAGCGCGTGGACGTACTCGCCGTCGAGGGTGACGTCGCCGAGGCCGCGGGCCGAGATGTCCTCGCCGCCGAAGGTCGCGGTCATGTCCCAGATCAGGGGCACGTGGGCCTTCATGGCGAACTTGGGCGAGAAGCGGTAGGACGGGGTGAGCACGCCCGCCTTGATCCGCTCGTTCACGTCGATGTAGGTGTCGATGCCGACCTTGGAGGCGCCCTTGTCGGCCTCGCCGCCGTCCTCGCCGTCCTCCTCGTCGGAGGGATCGGACAGGAAATCGCCGCTCGTCGGCACCACCAGGGGCAGGGTGGTGACGTTGTTCTGGGGATCCTCGCCGTGATTGTCGTAATCATGCTGGGCCTGGGCCTGGGCGACCGTGGCCAGTGCGAAAAGGGTCAGGACTCCGACTGTGATCAGCA
>CAZSNA010000078.1:0-17419 GCA_964607825.1 uncultured Fibrobacteraceae bacterium
GACCACGCCCGGCTGGCCGCCACGCGGCCGACCGCCGTCAACCTCCGCTGGGCCCTGGACCGTCAGCTCGCGGTGGCCCGAGCGCGGGTCGCCGCGGGCGATGTCGCCGCCGTCGTGGGAGAGGCCCTGCGATGGGAGGCCGAGACGATCCGCGACGAGGACGTCGAGCTCTGTCGCCGGCTGGGGGAGGCCGGCGCCGACCTGCTGCCCGACGAGTCCGTGGTGATCACCCACTGCAACGCCGGCGGCCTGGCCACCGGCGGCTTCGGCACCGCCCTGGGGGTGGTCTACGCCGCGGTCGCCGCCGGCAAGCGCGTGCACGTCTACGCCGACGAGACCCGCCCCCTGCTCCAGGGCGCGCGCCTGACCGCCTGGGAGCTGCTGGCCCGCGGGGTGCCCGTCACGCTCATGGTCGAGGGGGCCGCGGCCAGCCGCCTGCGCGCCGGGGGCGTGGACGCGGTGATCGTCGGGGCGGACCGCATCGCCCGCAACGGCGACGTGGCCAACAAGATCGGCACCTACCCGTTGGCGGTCATGGCCGCCCGTCACGGCGTGCCCGTCTACGTGGCGGCGCCCTATTCCACCTACGATTGGGAGACGCCGGACGGGAGCGGCATCCCCATGGAACAGCGGGATCCGGGCGAAATCACGGGATTCGGGGACGTTCGCACCGCTCCGGAGGGCGTGGCGGGGTGGAATCCGGCCTTCGACGTGACCCCGGCCGAACTGGTGACGGCCATCGTCACCGAGCGCGGGGTGCTGAGACCGCCCTATCTCGAGTCCCTGCCGGTCCTGGCGGGAAGATAACGTCCGAACCCGTTTTCTTGACATCCGGC
Organism: uncultured Fibrobacteraceae bacterium; assembly: GCA_964607825.1. Classification (GTDB taxonomy): domain Bacteria; phylum Krumholzibacteriota; class Krumholzibacteriia; order LZORAL124-64-63; family LZORAL124-64-63; genus JAHIYU01. Next base: position 837 of record CAZSNA010000078.1, read on the forward strand.
GGTCCTTTTGCTAGATTCCTCCCCTTGCGCTTGCGGATGCCGCAAATGGCGGTATCCGTGCGTTTTCCATGAGCATTCCGGAAACGCCGGAGGCCGAGTCGGCCGCCGGGACGGGTTTCCGCGCCATGTATGGGGTTTCCCGGGCCGGGCGGCTCGGCCCGAACAGCATCCCGCCGCTCGTCCGATCGGATCGGCGAGCTTGGAGGCATCGTCTTGAAGACCTACAGCATGAAGCAGGCCGAGATCGCGAAGGAGTGGCTCGTCGTCGACGCCGCCGACGTGCCCCTCGGCCGGCTGGCCACGCAGATCGCCACACTGCTGCGCGGCAAGCACAAGCCGACCTTCACGCCCCACCTGGACATGGGGGACAGCGTGATCGTCATCAACGCCGACAAGGTCAAGCTGACCGGCCAGAAGCTGGACCAGAAGACCTACGCCCGCTTCAGCGGCTACGTCGGCGGCCTGAAGGAGATCCCCATCCGCAAGATGATGGAGAAGCATCCCGAATTCGTGGTGACCAACGCCGTGCGCGGCATGTTGCCCAAGAACCGGCTCGCCCGGCAGCAGCTCAAGCATCTGCGCGTGTACAACGGCGCGGATCATCCCCATGCGGCGCAGCAGCCCCGCGTGTTCGAGCTGCCCGAGGTCTCCTGAACGGGAGAATCCTGAGCCCAGTCCCTGTCCCGCCGCGATAGGCGGGTGGAGGTAGAGAACCTTGTCCGAACGATTCTACGCGACCGGTCGCCGCAAGACCTCGGTCGCCCGCGTGTGGGTGACCCCCGGCGGCAGCGGCAAGATCATCGTCAACAAGAAGCCGGCCGACGAGTATTTCGACGCGACCCGCATCCAGAGCATCAACGAGCCGCTGGACGCGCTGGCCGAGGACCAGACCTACGACATCTGGGCCACGGTCAAGGGCGGCGGCGTCACCGGCCAGGCCGGCGCGCTGCGTCACGGCCTCGCCCGCGCCCTGGTGGCCGCGGACGAGGACAACCGCACCGCCATGCGCAAGGCCGGACTGCTCACCCGCGACGCCCGCATGGTGGAGCGGAAGAAGTACGGACAGCCCGGCGCCCGCAAGCGTTTCCAGTTCTCGAAGCGCTAGAGTACGGACGTCGAACTACAGGGGCGGATCGCCCCATATCACGCACCCGTCCGGAGAAGGGGACCGGTGGCGCTCGAGGAGCGTTCGTCCCCTTCGCTGAAGGCCGGGGAGGACCAACCGAGACCGGGAGGAAAATCCATGTCGGACGTCAGCCTCAGGGAGCTGCTCGAGGCCGGAGTCCACTTCGGGCATCAGACCCGCAAGTGGAATCCGAAGATGCGGCCCTACATCTTCATCGCCCGCAACGGCATCTACATCATCGATCTCCAGAAGACGCTGCGCGCCATCCGCAAGGCCCGCGACTTCCTGCGGGGCGTGTCCCAGAAGGGCGGCTCCGTGCTGTTCGTGGGCACCAAGAAGCAGGCCAAGGTGACCGTGCGCGAGATGGCCGAGAAGTGCGGCATGCCCTACGTGACCGAGCGCTGGCTCGGCGGCATGCTCACCAACTGGCAGACCATCAGCAAGAGCGTCGCCAAGCTGGACGAGATCGAGACCCTGCAGAAGACCGGCAAGATCGAGCAGTTCTCCAAGAAGGAGCAGCTCGAGATCAACCGCAACTTCGAGAAGCTCAACAAGAATCTCGGCGGCATCCGCACCATGAAGGGCCTGCCCTCGGCCGTGTTCGTCATCGACACGGTGGAGGAGGAGACCGCGGTGCGCGAGGCCAACAAGCTGGGCATTCCGGTCGTGGCCGTGGTCGACACCAACAGCGATCCGGATCTGGTGCAGTACCCGATCCCCGGCAACGACGACGCCATCCGCGCGATCTCCCTCTATGCGCGCGTGGTGGCCGAGGCCGTCGGCGAGGGCCGCTCGGCCCGGACCGAGGGCGCCGAGGTCGCCGTCGAGGTCCAGAAGGACGCGCCCGACGAGGCCAAGCCCACCAAGGTGACCCTCGACGACGTCGCCACGGACAAGAGCACCGAAGCCACCGGCCAGTAGCGATCGACGCGGCCCGTCCGCTGCCTGCGGACGGGCCGGATCGTCCCCGCAAACCCGGACACCGATTCACCTGACGCGGCCGCGAGGACGGCCCGCACGGGAGGCAAGAAAGATGGAGATCACCGCGAAGATGGTCGCCGACCTGCGCAAGCAGACGAACGCGGGCATGATGGACTGCAAGAAGGCCCTCAAGGAGTGCGGCGGCGACATGGAGCAGGCCGCCGACTTCCTGCGCAAGAAGGGCATCGCCAAGGCCGCGGGCAAGGCCGGCCGCGCCACCGCCAACGGTCTCTGCGAGGCCTACATCCACCCCGGCGGCCAGGTCGGCGTGCTGGTGGAGGTCAACTGCGAGACCGACTTCGTGGCGCGCACCGACGAGTTCAAGGCCTTCGTCCACGACCTCGCCATGCACATCGCCGCGGCCGCGCCCCAGGGCGTCGATCGCGACGACATCGAGGCCTCGCTGGTGGAGAAGGAAGCCGAGATCTACCGCGCCCAGATGAAGGAAGAGGGCAAGCCGGACAATATCATTGACAAGATCGTCCAGGGTAAGATAGACAAGTTCTACTCCGAGGTCTGCCTGCTGGAGCAGAAGTTCGTCAAGGATCCCGACCTGGCGATCCAGGACCTCCTGAAGTCGAAGATCGGCTCGCTCGGGGAGAACATGGAGATCAAGCGCTTCGTCCGCTACCAGATCGGCGGCTAGGGAAGCATCGCGGGGGCCCGGGCCGCTGGGCCCGGGCCCCCTTTTTTTTGTGTCCGGTCCGGCATTGTCCGACCGGCGGAGGGAGGCGGCTTGACCGCACGCTACAAGCGCATCCTGCTCAAGCTCAGCGGCGAGGGACTCGGCGGCGGCGACGAACCCTTCGCGCACGAACGCCTGGCGGGCCTGGCCCGGGCCGTGCGCCGGGCCGTCGACGACGGCGTGGAGATCGGCATCGTGGTCGGCGGCGGCAACCTCTTCCGCGGACGTTCGGCCAACCTGGAGATCCTCAACCGCGTGAGCGCCGACCACGTGGGCATGCTGGCCACCCTGATGAACGCCACCGTGCTGCGCGACTACCTGCGCGCCGAGGGCCTCAAGGCGGTCACCCTCTCGCCCCGGGAGGTGGCGCCCCTCTCGCGCGCGTTCTCCCGCGACCTGGCCCTGCCCCTGTTCAAGTCCGGCGCCGTGCTGATCTTCGGCGGCGGCACCGGCAACCCCTTCTTCACCACCGACACCGCCGCCGCCCTGCGCGCGGTGGAGATCGAGGCGGACGCCCTGCTGAAGGGCACCCAGGTGGACGGCGTCTACGACAAGGATCCCAACAAGCACGACGACGCGGTGCGCTTCGACCGGCTCACCTACGCGGAGGTCATCGACCGCCGCCTGGGCGTGATGGACCTCTCGGCGATCACCCTCTGCGAGCAGCGGGGCGTGCCGATCGAGGTCTTCGACATCAGCGATCCCGACAATCTCAACCGCGTGCTCTCCGGCGAGATCGAGGGCACGCGGGTCTCGAAGGAGCCCCGGACATGACCAACGATCACACCGAGGAAGCCGAACTGGAGATGGGCGAGGCCGTCGAGATCCTGGCCGGCCGACTGTCCAAGATCCGCACCGGCAAGGCCTCACCCGCCGTGCTGGACCCCGTCCGCGTCGAGTACTACGGCGCCATGACGCCCCTGAAGCAGCTGGCCAACGTGGGCGCGCCCGAGCCCCGCCTGCTGACCGTCGTGCCCTTCGACCGCGCGACCCTGGGCGACATCGAGAAGGCCATCCAGGCCGCCGACCTGGGGCTGAACCCCATGAACGACGGCACCATCATCCGCGTGCCCATCCCGGAGCTGACCGAGGAGCGCCGCCGCGACCTGTCCAAGACCGTGCGCGAGTACGGCGAGCAGGGCAAGATAGCCGTCCGCAAGGTGCGCCAGCAGGTCAACGACACGGTCAAGAAGGCCGATGACCTCACCGACGACGAGCGCCACGGCACGCGCGAGGAGGTGCAGAAGCTCACCGACCGCTTCTGCGACGAGATCGACGGCATCGTGAAGAACAAAGAAGCCGAGATCATGGAGATCTGAGCGTGGCCGAGGCGAACGACAGAGAAACCACGGTCGAGGCCCTGCGCGAATCCGTGCTGGAGAGGGGCGGCGTGCCCCGCCACGTGGCCGTGATCATGGACGGCAACGGGCGCTGGGCCCGTCGGCGCCGCCTGCCCCGTGTGGCGGGACACCGCGCCGGCCGTCACGCCGTGCGGCGCACCCTGGAGGCCTGCGGCCGCCTGGGCGTCGAGTACCTCACCCTCTACACCTTCTCCCAGGAGAACTGGAACCGTCCCGCCGCCGAGGTGAAGGCCCTGTGGACCTTCCTCGAGGAGGTGCTGGCGTCGGAGCGCGAGGCCCTGGCCGAGCGCAACGTGCGGCTGGTGGCCAGCGGCGAGCTGGACGCCATTCCCGATCGGGCCCGGGCGTCGCTCGACGCCGTGATCGAGGCCCTGTCCGGCAACGACGGCCTGACCCTGAACCTGGCCCTGGCCTACGGCGGCCGCACCGAGATCCTGCAGGCCTGCCGCCGGCTGGCCGCGCGGGCCGCGTCCGGCGAGCTCGCGCCCGAAGACATCGACGACGACGTCTTCCGCGCCGAGCTCTACGCGCCGGACATCCCCGACCCCGACCTGGTGATCCGCACCAGCGGCGAGTACCGCCTGAGCAACTTCCTCATCTGGCAGAGCGCCTATTCGGAGATCTACTTCTCGCCCGTCTTCTGGCCCGACTTCGACGAGCGCGAGCTGCTGGCGGCGGTGGCCGACTACCAGGGGCGGGACCGCCGCTTCGGCAAGGTCGACGGCGAGGGGAGCGGCGGACGCGGCGACGGCGAAGGCCGGTCGCTCCTCGATCCGGTCCGCTGGAAGAAGATGCTGAAGGTCGATCCGTGACCCCCCCGCCACAGGACCGCGGCTCCGCCTGGCGTCGTTTCGCCAGGGCCGGCATCGTCTCCCGCCTGCTCGTGATCCTGGTGGGCGTGCCGCTGGTGGTGATGGCCGCCCGCGCGGGCGGACCGGTCTTCCGGGGCCTGATGGCCCTGGCGCTCGGTCTCGGCCTCCGCGAGTTCGCGATGATGATGCGCAACCGCGGCTACCGGCCCGATCCGGTCCTGATGGTCGTCTCGGGCCTGGGCGTCGCCTGGGTCGCCGTGGACGCGCCGTCGCACCTGCCCCTGGTGCTGACGCTGGTCATCCTGGTGGCGGCCGTCTTCGAGCTCGCTCGCAGCCAATCGGACCATCATGCTGCCACCATAGCAGTTGCAGTGTTCGGTGCGCTCTATGTCGGGTGGCTGGGCAGCTACGTCGTCCAGCTGCGCGAATTGACGCTGCCGGCCGGTATCGGCCCCGATCCGGGCCTGCGGGCGGTGGGGCTGCTGGTCGCGATCACCTGGTCCTGCGACACGGCCGCCTACCTGGTGGGCGTGGCGATCGGACGCCGGCCGCTGCACGCCCGCATCAGTCCCAAGAAGTCCCTGGAGGGCGCCATCGGCGGCACCGTGGGTGCCGGCGCGGTGGGCTGGCTCGCCGCGGAGACCTTCTTCCCGGCCCTGACGCCCCTGCAGGGCGTGGCGCTCGGCGTGGCCGGAGCCGTGCTGGCCCAGGTCGGCGATCTGGTCGAGTCCCTGCTCAAGCGGGACGCGGGCGTGAAGGACGCCGGCGGTCTGCTCGCGGGGCACGGCGGCGTCCTGGACCGTCTCGATTCCCTCCTCTTCACGGCCCCCCTGGTCTACTTCGTGGTGGTCAGCCTGGGCGCCGGAGCCGGCGCGCCGTGACCGCCGCGTCCGACAACGCCGGCCCCTCGCCCCTCTACCGGATCGGCGCCCCGCCGCGCTCCCAGTCGACGCCCCTGCGGGTGGTGCTGCTCGGCGCCACCGGATCCATCGGCACGCAGGCCGTGGACATCGCGGTGCGGCGTCCCGACCGCCTTCGCGTGGTCGGCCTGTCGGCGGGCGGCCGGGTGGAGGCGCTCTCGGAGCTGGTGGCCCGGCTCGAAGCGGCCGGCGCGGCTGAGAGGCCGGCGGTGGCGGTGGCCTACCCCGAGGCCCACGATCGCGCCCGCGCCGACGAACGTCTGGCGCGCACGCTGCTGCCGCCCGGTCGCGAGGGACTGCTCGCCCTCGCCGCCTGGCCCGAGGCCGATTGCGTGGTCAATGGCCTGGTGGGCGCGGCGGGCCTGGAGCCCACCCTGGCCGCCGCCGACGCCGGACGCCGCATCGCCCTGGCCAACAAGGAGTCCCTGGTGGTCGGCGGCGATCTGGTGCGCCGCGCCGTGACCGCGGGCGGGGCCGACGTGATTCCCGTCGACTCGGAGCACTCGGCGTTGGCCCAGTGCCTGGCCGGACGCGACCCCGCCGAGATCGAATCGCTGACCCTCACCGCCTCGGGCGGTCCCTTCCGCGAACTGGACGCCGCGGCCATGGCCGCGGTCACCCGCGAGCAGGTGCTGGCCCATCCCACCTGGGACATGGGGCCCAAGATCACCGTCGACTCGGCCACGCTGATGAACAAGGGCCTGGAGGTGATCGAGGCCCACGTCCTGTTCGGCCTGCCCTACGCGCGTCTGGACGTGGTGGTGCATCCCGGTTCGACCGTCCACTCCCTGGCGACCTTCCGCGACGGCTCGGTCATGGCCCAGCTCGGCGCGCCGGACATGCGCGTGCCGCTGCTCTACGCCCTGGCCGGCGAGCGGCACTGGGAGCTGGCGACCGAGCGCCTCGACCTGGCCGCCCTGGGCAGCCTGCGCTTCGAGGCGCCCGACCCCGATCGCTTTCCCTGCCTGCGCCTGGCCCGTCAGGCCGGCGAGACGGGGGGCACCGCGACCATCACGCTCAACGGGGCCAACGAGGCGGCCGTGGCCGCCCTGCTGGACGAACGACTGGCCTATACCGATATTGCCCGCGTGATCGAGGGTGCGCTGTCGGCGCTGCCGGCGGCGCCGGTGGCCGACCTGGAGACCGCCCTGGCCGCCGACGCCGAGGCGCGGCGCGTGGCCGAGGCCCTGATCACGGATCTCACCGGCGCCTGAGCGCGCCCCATACTTACGGAACGGACGGAGACGAGACGTGCTGTCGACCATCGTGGCCTTCGTGCTGACCCTGGGCATCGTGATCATCATCCACGAACTGGGGCACTTCTCCGTCTGCAAGTGGACGGGCATCTACGTCAAGACCTTCTCCATCGGCTTCGGGCCCAAGCTCCTGCGCAAGCGGGTGGGTGAGACCGAGTACGCCTTGTCCGTGGTGCCCTTCGGCGGCTACGTCAAGATGGCCGGGGAGGGCGTGCTGGAGGAGATCCAGGACACCGGCACCGGCGCCGAGCATCTCTATCCCATCGGCACCGCCGAGGGGGACCGGGCCGCCGCTCTGCGCGACGACCCCATCCCGCCGGAGCGGCACTTCCGCAACCGGCCCGCCTGGCAGCGCCTGGCCGTGGTGACGGCGGGCCCGCTGGCGAACCTGGTGCTGGCCTTCGTCATCTACACGACGCTGGTCTGGAGTTCGGGGCTGCTGGTGCTGCCGGTGACGTCGGTGGGCGACGTGCACGACGGCTCGCCGGCGGCCGAGGCCGGCCTGCGGGTGGGCGATCGCATCGTGAGCGTCGACGGCGCGCCGGTGTCGATCTGGAGCGAGGTGACCTCGGGCCTGCTCGGCGGCGAGTCGAGCGGCGGCGCGCCCCGCACCGTCGCGGTGACCGTCGAGCGGGACGGCGCGACGATGGAGCTCGCCTTCACGCCGCGGCGGGAGGACGGCGTCTGGCGACTGGGCCTGGAGCCCATGGACACGACGGTGGGGCTGGTGCTCAAGGGCGGTCCCGCCGAGGACATCGGACTGGACACCGGCGACCGCATCCTGGCCCTGGACGACGAGGAGGTGACCTCCTTCGGCGCCATCGCGCGCATCATCAACGCGCGGGCCGGACAGGAGGTGCGCGTGCGCTGGGCGCGCGGGGACGAGATCCTCGAGGCCACGGTGGTGCCCGAGCCCGCGGAGATCCTGCCCGACTCGACCATCGGCCGCATCTTCTTCGACCGCTACTACGAATCGCGACCGGTGGGCCTGGGCGAGGGCCTGGCCATCGGCTACCGGGCGACCACCGCCACCATCTCCTCCACGGTGAAGGTGCTCTCGAGTTTCTTCATGGGCCGCCTGGGCATGGACGCCGTCGGCGGTCCCATCCGCATCGGGCAGGTCGCCGGCGAGATGCTGCGCTGGAGCTTCGGCCACCTGATGCAGTTCATCGCCTTCTTCTCGGTGAACCTCTTCCTGCTGAACCTGCTGCCCATCCCGGTGCTGGACGGGGGGCACGTGATCTTCATCCTGCTGGAGATGATCTCGCGCCGGCGGGTGCACGAACGCGTGCAGGCCATCGCCACGCAGGTGGGCCTGATCATGCTGCTGCTGTTCATGACGTTCGTGATCGTCGTGGACGTGCTGAAGATCATGCCCGGACGGTAGGCCTACTCGGCGGGCGCCTCCTCGGCGGCCGCCCGCGCCGGCGGGTCGGCCAGCGGTGCGGACAGGCGCCGCACCGTGGGGGCCAGGACCAGGGAATCCTCCTCGGCATCCAGGATCTCCGCCAACAGGACCTGCAGCGCGGCCTGGCGCACGGCGTCGTCGGGCAGGGACGCGCGGGCCTCGACCAGGGCGCTGTCGCCCCAGGCCGCGGCCAGGGAATCGAGCGCGGCGTCGCCGGCGGCGGCGTCGACCAGGGCCAGGGCGCGGGCGCGCTCCAGCACGATGAAGCGCTCCACGAAGACGCGTTCGTCCGGCGTGAGGTCGGCCAGGCGCAGGGGCCGATCCTCCCGGTCGCAGCCGGCCACCACGGACAGCAGCAGCGCGAGCGTGACGATGATCCGGACGATCCGGACGGTCTGGACTGGGGTTTTCCTGTTGGGGCGCATCGTCGTCTCCGTGATAGACTGCCGGGAACCGATTCGCGTCCGGGTCGTTCCCTACACCCTGGCTGTGTGATGGGCAAGAGTCAAGTGAAGCTGCGGCCCCTGATCGAGCGCGCAATCCTCACGGGTTTCGCGGCTTTGACCTGCCTGTTCGCGTCGGCGCCTGCGGCCGCGGTCAGCGAGCTCGACTACGGCCTCGAGCAGCACCTGCTCCACCGGATCCGCATCGAGGGCAACACCACCTTCCCCGACGACGACCTCAAGGCCATCTTGAAGATCCGCGAGCCGCGCTGGTTCCACCCCCTGATGATCGTCGGCCTGTCCGACCGCAAGGCCCGCTACCAGCCGCACCTGCTGGAGGCCGAGCTCAAGCTCCTGGAGCGCTACTACCGGCAGCGCGGCTTCCACCAGGTGGCCGTGGCGCTCGATTCGGTGACCGCCGATCCGGAGGGCCGCGGGGACGTGATCCACATGAGCATCGGGGAGGGGCTGCGCACCTATCTGGGCGACGTGGGCTTCGCGGGCGAGACCATTCTGCCGGTCGACGACCTGCTCGATGGGCTGCGCTACGCGCCGGGTGTGCCCGCGCCGGGCGACCTGAACGCCCTGGGTCCCGACATCTACCTGCTGCGTCGGCTCTACTGGGAACACGGCCACCTCGACGTGTCGATCACGCCCGACATGATCCCGATCACGACCGACGACGCCGAGCGTCGCGAGGCCCGGCTGGTCTACACGATCGAACCCGGTCCGGCCTACGCCATCGGCCGCATCGACGTCGCGGGCCAGCGGCAGAGCCGTCCGGACCTGATCAGCCGCGAGCTGCGCGTGCACGAGGGCGACCTCCTGCGCTGGAGCGACGTGGAGCGTTCCCAGCAGCTGCTCCTGGAGACGGCCCTGTTCCGCGACGTGAGTTTCCAGCCGGTCAACCGCGACACCCTGGCCGGCACCCTGGACCTGCTGGTCGAGGTCATCGAACGCGACCCGGGCTACTTCGAGTTCGGCTTCGGCGTGGGCAGCCGCGAGCGGATCCGCGTGCTCGCGACCTGGGGCCACAACAACCTCTTCGGCACCGGCCAGCGGCTGCGCCTGCGCACCCGCAACTCCCTCAACTACGAGGACGCCCATCGGCTCTCCGACGGGCGCGCCGATCCCGAGCTCAACTACCACTACGACCTGCTGCACACCTACCCGCGACTGCTCGGCGGCATCCACCTGGACACCAACCTCTACGCGGGGCTGGAGACCCGCGGGGAGTCCGGCCTCAACCTGGAGACCATGGGTTTCTCGCTGGGAACGCGCTTCCAGGGCGGGCCGCGCGTGGTCAACACGGTGCGCCTGCGGGTGGAGGAGGTCGATCCCAATCTGCATCCCGACGCCAAGACGGATCTGCTGAACGCCTTCGAGGCGAGCGATCTGAGGGCCTCCGACACCCGGGCGGTCTCCTGGTCCTTCTACGAGGAGAAGCGCAACGACCCGCTGCGGCCGTCCCGCGGCAGCCTCCGCACCATCCAGTTCGAGCTGGCCGGCGGTCCGGTCATGGGCGGCAGCAATTCGTTCGTGAAGGTGTCGGCGGGCGTGCACGGCTACACGCGCACCCCCCTGGGCGGCGTGCTGGCCTGGCGCGTGAGCGCGGGCGCGGTGAAGCCCTACGCCGATTCGCGCGCGCGGGGCGCCGACGGCGTGCCCTACCAGGAACGCTTCTTCGCCGGCGGGGTCTCGACCGTGCGGGGATACCAGGAGCGCAGCCTCGGTCCCCAGGTCACCGAAGCCGAACTCGACTCCCTGCAGCTGGCCAGCGACGTGCCCCTGTCCGATCGCCCGGCCCGGGGCGGCAACTACCTGTTGCTGACGAACGTCGAATGGCGATTCCCCCTGCCCCTGCTCGAGAAGTGGAAGGTCAGCGGCGTGACGTTCGTGGACGGGGGCAATGTCTGGGAGCGGGCCGAGGACATCCGATTCCGTGGTTTCCGCTGGCGTTCCTATCCGCGGGATCCGGCCGACGACGCGGCCACCAAGACCTGGGACTACCGCTGGAGCGTGGGCGGAGGCCTCCGCATCGACACCCTGGTCGGCCCCATCCGCCTGGACGTGGGCTTCCCCCTGAAGCGGGCGCAGCTGCTCAATCCGACCTCCGGCCTGATCGAGCACGAGGACAAGGTCATCTACCACTTCTCCCTGGGGTTCCCCTTCTGATGCGCTGGCGACCGGGCAGGAAGAGATGGACGGCGCTGGTGGTGCTCGGGCTGCTGGCCGCGGCCCTGGGCTGGGTGATCACGCACCCCGACCTGCTCACGCCCTACTTCGCGCGTCTGGCCACCCGCCACCTGCTGCGCGACGCCGACGGCGACCTGGAGATCGGCGCCTTCTCCGGCAACATGCTCAAGGGCCTGCAGCTCTACGACGTGACCCTGTCCCTGCGCGGCGAGCGCGGCGCGGCCATGGACGTGGGCATCGACACCCTGGCGGTGGACTACGGCCTCGGCGATCTGCTGACCTCGCCCCTGCGACTGCACCGCATCGACGTGCGGGGCGCGATCTGTCTGGCCCGCCGCGGCGAGCCGCGTCCGGAAGACGAGCCGTCGCGCCCGGGCAGTCCCTTCGAGTTGCCCCGTTTCCGCGTGGACGACATGCGCGTCGCCCGATCCGCGATCACCGTCTCCGGACCCGACGGCCGGGTGGAGGAGGAGATCACGGACCTGGACTGGGCCGGCACGGTCAAGGCCGACACCGCCCTGGTGCTGGTCACCCGCGAGGGTCGCCTGGACTGGCCCAGCCGCGACACCCGCCTGCAGGACCTCCACGGCCATCTCACCGTGGACGGCGAGCGTCTCGCCACCGAGCAGCTGGTCGGCCGCTTCAACGGCCACGACGTGACCGCCGCCGGCCACCGCACACACGACGGCGACCTCGACCTGCGCGTCACCGCCGAAGGCGTGGCCGTCGACGAGATCGAGGACCTCATCGACATGACCCTGGGCTTCAAGGCCGAGGGCGACGCACGGATGCATCTGACGACGCGGGCCGACTCCCTCTGGCTGGACATCGCCTTCCAGGGCGAGCTGGAGGGCTACCACCTGGAGGGCATGCAGGGACGCAGCCGTCTGGTCGACGACGTCCTGGACTGGGAGCAGCTCGAGGGCCGGATCAACGGCGCCTGGTTCTCGGGCACCGGGAGCTTCGACGTGGCCGATCCCGACGACGTCACCTTCCGGCTGCGCGGCGACGTGGCCGACGTGGACCTGGCCCGGGACCTGGTGCCCGACGTGGTGCTGCCCGAGACCGAGGGCTGGGGCTGGATGAGCCTCTGGCGCCGCGACCGCACCAACCGGACTCGCGTCAGCGGCTGGCTGCGCGAGGGCCGCATCGCCGAGGTGCCCTTCGATTCGGTGACCGTCTCGGTGGAGGGCGACTCGGCCGGGGTCACGCTGCACTCCATCGAGCTGCACCACGCCGACCAGACCGCCCACCTGACCGGCGTGGCCGACACCAGCGGCGCGTTCCTGGGCCGCATCGAGATCGACGTCCGCGACCTGTCCACCCTGCCGGCCGAGTGGCCGGCGCCGCCCCTGGCCGGCGCGCTGAAGGCCTCGGGCACCGTCAGCGGCCTCGATCCCGTCTACGACTTCACGGGCGTGGCGGCCATCGAGGAGGTGGCGCTGGGCCCTGTCCGGGCCGAGGGCTGCCGCGCGGACGTGAGCATCGAGGACATCCTCGGTTCGCCCCAGGTCTCGGTCGAGGCGGCGGGCCGCGCGCTGGACTGCGCGGGCGCGCGCCTGGGCGGCTTCGCCACCGGCGGCGTGGTCACCGCCCAGGCGGCGATCCTGCACCATTTCCGCGCCCAGAACGGCGACACCACCCTGAGTTTCCGGGGCCAGGCCGATTTCGGCGGCGAGCGGGTCGAGTACTACCTGCCGCGGCTCGACTGCACCCTCGAGGGCCACGCCTGGCGGCTCGAGGCGCCGGCCCGCTTCAGCACCGCGCCGGGGTACCTCGCCGTGGAGCCCACGGCCCTGTCGTCGGACTACGGCACTCTGAGCGGCCGCGGCGTGTGGGACGAGGCCGGCGACGAGCTCGACGGCGAGGTGGTCCTGGACCGCTTCGACCTGACGCTGCTCAACGCCTTCGTCGCCGCGGGCGACAGCCTCGACGGCCGGCTCACGGCGGTGCTGTCCCTGGGCGGCACGCCCTACGAGCCCCTGCTGGGCCTCGAGGCCCGTCTGGACGACTGCCGCACCGAGCTGGCCGTCATCGACAGCCTGAGCGTGGGCGCCCTCTTCTACGACGACATCCTGGACATCCGCCGCCTCGACCTGCACAGCGACCAGGGCCGGGCGACGGCGGCGGGCCTGATCACCCATCGCGACGTGGACCCCGAGGAGTTCTGGCCCGGCGCCGAGCTGGACCTGCGCGTGGACGTGCACGACGCCGACTGGGCCTTCATCGACCAGTTCGGCATCCCCTCGCTGGACCGCGTCGCCGGCGAGTTCGACGGCACCCTCGAGGTGGGGGGCACCACCTACGCCCCGCAGATCGAGGGCGACGTGCGCAGCGCCCCCTTCCACGTCCACTGGCTGCACCTGGACGAGCTCTCCGGCGGCGTGGCCTACGCCGACGGGCAGCTCGTCCTGAGCCGCCTGCGCGGCCACAAGGAGCACCTGGCCCTGACCGGCCGCATCGAGGTGCCCCTGGAGCTCGACTTCCACTCCGAGCCGGTCTCGCCCCTGGACGGTCCCCTCTACATGCAGGTGAGCATCCCGGCGGGCACCGACCTGACCCCCCTGTCCCGCACCTGCAACGCCTTCGTGGAGACCCACGGGCGGGGCGGTCTGGAGGTGGTCGTTTCGGGTCCGGCCGAACATCCGTACTATACGGGTAGCGTGGAGATCGAGGACGCGGGCTGCGTGATCCGCGGGCTGAGCGAGGTCTATCGCGAGGTCTCATGCCGCGGCGAGTGGTCGGGCGACGTGCTGACCCTCAGCGACATCCGCGGCCGCGAGGGCGCCAAGGGCACGCTGGCGGGCGACGGCACGCTCACCTTCGACGGCCTGGTGCTGGAGGGCTTCGACGTCCGCCTGGCGGCCGACCGCTTCCTGGTGGCGTCGATCCCCGAGCTGAGGGCGCTGGTGCGCAGCGACGAGATCGCGCTGACCAGCGTCAAGGTGGGGCCCGACAGCCTGCTCGTGCCCCGTTTCAGCGGCGAGCTGGAGCTGATCGAGGCCCGCTACGTGGGCGACTTCTCGGAGCAGCCCTCGGTGAGCGATCCCCGCGTGGGCACCGTCGCCCCCGACTGGCTGGCCGACCTCCACCTGCGGGCGCCGCGCAGCAGCGGCCGGGTGATCAACCGCACCATGGAGCTCGACCTCGGCGGCGACGTGCGGCTGGTGCGCGACCTGGACGGCCTGTACCTGCGCGGCACCATGGACATCGACCGCGGCCACCTGCCGGTCTTCAACAACGACTTCAAGGTGACCCGCGGCCGTCTGGACTTCAGCCGCGAGGTGGGGGTGATCCCCATGATCGACATGACCGCCGAGACCAGCGTGCGGCTGCCGGCCACCGCCCAGGGGAGCTCGCGCCGGCTGGAGAAGATCTGGATCGACATGACCGGCTCGGCCATGACGCCCACGGTGGAGTTCCGCTCGGAGAGCGGTTACGCGCGCACCAACATCGAGCGCATGCTGCTGGGCATGTCGCCCCACGCCACCGGCGAGCAGACCGAGTCGGCCCTCTACACGGGCACCGTGGCCGCGGGCTTCAACCTGCTGGAGCGGGAAGTGGCCGCCGAGCTGGACCTGATCGACACCTTCGACATCGAGAGCGGCCGCGTGCGCGAGGACGGCACCACCCAGACGCTCATCGGGGTCGGCAAGTACATCGGACGCGACCTCTACGTCAAGTTCGCCCAGGCCGTGGCCGACCAGGACCGCGAAGCCATCGTGGAGTACCAGATCACCAACCACCTGCTGCTGCAGACGGAGATCAGCCGGCGGCTGGACGAGGCCCTCGGCAACACGACCTACAGCGTGGACCTGAAGTACCGGTTCGAATACTAGGAGCGACCTCATGCGCGGACGGAGATCGACGTACCTGCTGGCGATTATCGCGCTGGCCGTCGCGCTGTCGTCCGTCGACGCCCAAGCCTACTACTTCGGCCGCAACAAGGTGCAGACCGGCGACGTCGCCTGGCGCGTGCTGACCACGCCCCACTTCGAGATCACCTACGCCGACGGCGCCGACGAGCTGGCCGTGCGCGCCAGCCTGGTCGCCGAGCACGCCTACCGCGAGTACGCCGACCGCCTGGACCACGACCTGCAGACGCGCGTGCCCTTCATCCTCTACGCCTCACACGCGGCCTTCGCCCAGACCAACATCTCCGACGAGCTGCTGGGGGAGGGCACCGGCGGCTTCACCGAGCCGATCCGCAACCGCATGGTGCTGCCCTACGCGGGCTCACACGCCGACTTCGTGCACGTGATCCGCCACGAGCTGGTGCACGTCTTCATGTTCGACATGGTCTTCGGCAGCTCCCGCGAGGGCGGCGTGCGCTCGCCCTTCTTCCGCATCCCCCTGTGGTTCGCCGAGGGCATGGCCGAGTGGTACGCCAGCGGCTGGGACGCCGAGGCCGACATGTACGTGCGGGACGCCGCCACCAACGACTACCTCTGGCCCCTGTCGCGCGTGGGCGGCTTCATGGTCTACAAGCAGGGCCAGGCCGCGGCGCGCATGATCTCAGAGGTCTACGGCGAGGAGAAGCTGGTGGAGATGTGGCGCGCCCTGGCGCGCACGCGCAACATGGAGCGCACCGTCAGCCGCACCCTGGGCCTGGAGACCGACGATCTCGACGAGGACTTCCGGCGCGCCGTGCGCGGCCGCTACTGGCCGGACTACGGCGACCTGGAGCCGCCCGAGCGCACGGCGCGCCGGCTGACCGACCACGTGGAGGAGGAGATCGGCTTCAACCACCGCCCGGCGATCTCGCCCGACGGCCGCCGGGTGGCCTTCTTCTCGGACCGCGACGGCCTGGTCAGCGTCTACCTCATGTCCGCCCTGGACGGGAAGGTGCTGCGCAAGCTGGCCGAGGGCTACCGCGCCGACCGCTTCGAGAACCTGCGCCCCTTCCAGAGCGACATCGCCTTCTCGCCCGACGGCCGCGAGGTGGCGTTCATGGCCCGCAGCGGCAGTGCCGAGACCCTGCACACCGTCGACGCGCGCAGCGGCGAGGTGACCCGGTCGGTGCGCCTGGGCCTGGACATCGCGGTCTCGCCCGCCTGGGCCCCCGGCGGGCGACGGATCGCCCTGGTGGGCACCCTCGCCGGCCGCACCGACCTCTACGTGCTGGACCTGGACGGGGACGACGACGCCGCGGCCCTCTCGAGCCGCGTCCTGGACGACGGCGCCCGCCTGCTGCGCCTGACCGACGACGCCGGCGACGAATCCGCGCCCGCCTGGTCGCCCGACGGCCGCACCCTGGCCTTCGCCCACAACCCGCGGGCCGAGATCCTCTACGAGTTCGAGGTGGACCCGGAGGGCGCCCGCCGCCTGCGCTGGGCCCGCTTCGCCAACGGCGACGACGCCTGGTCCGCAGGCCACGAGCAGGCCGCCGACCTGG
>CAZSNA010000079.1:0-16838 GCA_964607825.1 uncultured Fibrobacteraceae bacterium
AGGCCGTTGCAGACGCCCGGGTCGCCGTTCCCGCCGGCTCCGCCGGCGCTGCCGACGGGTCCGGTCGTGCCGAACGAGCCGTCCGCGCCGTCGCCCGCGGTGAAGCGGCAATCCTGGAACACGAGCTCAGAGGTGCAGCCGAAGAGGATCGCCGCCACCGAGGCCTGGGCCGGATCGGTCGCGTTGGCGGCGACGAAGTCCAGGCCCTCCACCAGGGTGGCCGTGCCGATCGTGAGGCCGCCCACGGGCAGCGAGCTGCCGCTGACGATGCTGTAGTCGAGCGGATCCCGGTTCCAGTCGGGCTGGACACGGCCGCCGTGGAGGTTGATGCCCGAGAGGAGGGTGACGTCCTCGACGTAGATGCCCGTCTCGATCCAGACATCGGTCGCCTCCTGCTGGGAGGCCTCGGCGAGGGCCGCGCCGATGGTCCTCTTCGGAAGCAGATAGGTGCCGGGGTCGGCGTCGTCGCCCAGCGGCGAGACGAAGATCCCCTCGTAGGCGATGGGCGGCACCTCGAAGGTGACGACGTCCAGGGCCGTGGCGCCGGCGTCGTCGGTCACGCGCAGCTTGGCCGTGACCGGGCCCACCTCGAAGTAGGCGTGGAACAGGCTGCCGGAGACGGCCGACGTGTAGTCCCAGGTTCCGTCGTTCTCCACGTCCCACTCCCACAGCACGACCGTGCCGTCGGGATCGTGGCTCTGGACGGCGAACTCGGTGTCCTGGTTCACCGCGCCGATCGTCACGTCGATCTGGTCGATCACCGGGGGCAGGTTCGCGTTCAGGGGCAGGAACAGGTCCGCCAGCGCGACGCTGTCGCCGGCCGCGGCTATGGCGCCCGAGGTGGCGTCGTCGAGCCAGCCGGCGTGGAAGGCGCGCACGTCCCAGCTGCCCGCAGGGACGCCGCTCATGGCGTAGGTGCCGTCCAGGTCGGTGACCGCCAGGTACGAGGTGCCGACCACGTAGACGATCGTGCCGTCGTGCAGGGTCTCGTTCTCCAGGGTCGCCAGGCCGGTGAAGGTGCCGGTGGGGGTGAGCTGGATGTCCACGTAGGTGGTGCCCGCGGCCGCGGCGTACTGCAGGTCGCGGCTGTCGCCCTGGTGGTCGCGCAGGCGCGTGGTGAGCAGGTAGGCGCCGGGCTCAAGGTCCGCGAAGGCGTAGCGGCCTTCGGCGTCGCTCACGGTGGAGCGGATCGCGCCCTTGTCCGCGGGGACCGGGTCGTCCGTCAGACGCGCGGCGAGGCCGGCGCCGACGGGCGAGCCGTCCAGTTCGACCAGGGTCTCGACGGCCACGACCGCGCCCTCGGCGGGCCGGCCCTCGGTGTCGGTGACCGTTCCCGAGAGCACGCTCGTCTCGGGCGTGTCGGGAACCAGGGGCTCCACCGTCGTGGTGTCGCCGCAGCCCCAGATCGCGGCGAGCACCGAGAACGACATCAGCAGCGGGATCAGCAGGCGGGCGCGCGGGTTCATGGGTCGTCCTTTCGACGGGTCAGCGGATCAGGGTCAGGGTCCGCACGACGTCGTGTCCGTCGGCGCGGGCCCGGATCAGGTAGAGGCCGTCGGTGGCGGGCCGGCCCTCGTGGTCCAGCCCGTCCCACACGTGGTCCAGTTCGCCGGGATCGAGGCCGCTCGCGGCCCAGCGGCGCAGCAGTCGGCCGCGCGCGTCGTGGACGCTCAGCTCCACGTCGGTGCGGCGGGTCACGGTGACCTTCACCTTCGCGGAACCGGAGGTCGGGTTGGGCCAGGGCGCGGCCAGCCTCACCGCGGGCACCGCCGTGGGCACCCGCACCTCGGTCAGGTCGTCCTCGACGACCACGTCCTCGAGCCACCCGGTCAGGTAGTCGTCGACGCGGATCTCGAGGCGGTAGGTCCCCGCGGGCAGCTCGAGGCAGAACTGCCCGCTCGCGTCGGTGGCGGCGTGGTGGCCGGTATAGGCGTCGTCCTGGTGGACGAGGACGCCGGCCTGGACGACCGGCGCGCCGGAGATCCGGTCGACGACCTGGCCGCAGAGGGTACCGGCGGCCGCGGCGGCCGGCAGGGCCAGGATCAGGATGAGACTCAACCTGTGGATCATGTGGTTCCCCCGGGAGTCGATCGAGTGATTGAAACAGGACATTATCACACCGATTTTGGCGGCGTCAATCGATCGGGTCTGGCCTGCGCCCGATATCTTCGGAAGCCCTTGCCGGAGAACGCCGGGTCATGATAGCACGGGTTCAATACGAGGCCCATCGGATATACACGTGTCGGGCGGCGGCGCCCGCGGCCTCCTCGGATGTCCCCCCGGGCTTAAAATCGCCCGCCCCATGTGCTAGAGTCGTCCGACCCCGAACCCGACGGAGGCCCCATGTCCACCCTGGCCCTCGACAAGCCCCTGGTCAGGACCGCCGCCCTGAACGCCCTGCTCTGCGTCGTCGTCCTGGCGATCCCGACCCTGTCCCACGCCCTGGCCCTGCCCCTGTACCGCTTCGAGCCCATGCGCCTGCTCATCTTCGCGGCGGTGCTGCTCACGACGCGACGCAACGCGCTGATCATGGCCCTGGCGTTGCCGGCGGTGTCCTGGCTGACGAGCGGCCATCCGGTCTTCCCCAAGATCCTGCTGATCCAGGGCGAGCTGGCGCTGAACGTCTGGATCTTCTTCGCGCTGCGCGACCGGCTCCGCTTCGCGCCGGCCGCGATCGTGTCGGTCGCGACGAGCAAGGCCGCCTACTACGGCGCCAAGCTCCTGCTGATCCGCGCGGCCTGGCTGGACGGGTCGCTGGTCGCCACGCCGTGGACGTACCAGCTCGTCGCCCTGTCGCTGATCCTCGTGGGCGGGGCGCTCGTGCTGCGCCTGCGCCGGTCCTGATCCCGCACCGCCCCGGAGGCCTCGACGTGCCCGATGTGCCCGACCTGACCCGCCGCGACTTCCTGAAGACCTCCGCCCTGGTGGGCGGGGGACTGCTGGCCGCCGACGTCCTCGCGTTGACCGAGGCGGCCCTGGCCGCCGATCCCGCACCCGCCTTCTCCATCGCCCGCTGGGACGCGGCCGCGCTGGCCGACGCCGACCTGGTCGCCGCCGCCGTCGCGCTGACCGAGGCGGCCGTCGCGTCGATCGGCGGCATGGGCCGATTCGTGGCCGAGGGCGACACGGTCTGGATCAAGCCCAACATCGGCTGGAACCGCCGGCCCGAACTGGCGGCCAACACCAACCCCGACGTGGTGGGCGCCCTGGTGCGTCTCTGCAAGGCGGCCGGCGCGAAGACCGTGAAGGTGGGCGACCATCCCTGCCAGCCCGCGCGCCAGGCCTACCGCAACAGCGGCATCGCCGCGGCCGCGGAGGCGGCCGGCGGCAAGATGGTCTACCTGGACAAGAAACGCTTCGTGGACATGGAGCTCGGCGGCGAGTTCCTCGACAAGTGGCCGCTCTACAGGGAAGTGGTCGACGCCGACCTGGTGATCAACGTGCCCGTGCTCAAGCATCACGGCCTGACCGGGTGCTCCATCGCCATGAAGAACTACATGGGCGTGATCGGCGGCAACCGCAGCGCCTGGCACCAGAACATGGACGCCTGCGTGTCGGACATCACGCGGTTCATGAAGCCGCGGCTGACCGTGCTCGACGCGGTGCGCGTGCTGACCGACCACGGCCCCCAGGGCGGCGACCCGGACGACGTGGAGGTGCACGGCGTGGTCGCGGCGAGCACCGACATCGTGGCGCTGGACGCCTACGGCGCCTCGCTCATGGGCCATGCGCCGGAGGACGTCTCCCACATCGCGGCGGCGGCCGAGCGCGGCCTGGGCACCGTCGACTTCGCCTCCCTCGACCCGGTGGAGAGGATCCTGTCGTGACCGTCGCCGCCAAGGCCCGCCTGATCATCTGGCTCCGGCGCGCGACGCAGGTCTCCGTCCTCGCCCTCTTCCTCTACCTGCTGGCCGCCAACCGCCCCGCCGACGGCGCGGCGCCCGGCGCGCGGGTGGACCTGTTCTTCGACCTCGACCCGCTGGCGATGGTCGGCGCCTGGCTGGCCGCCCGCTCGCTGGAGGGGATCTCCCTGCTGGGGTTGATCGCCGTCGGCGTCACGCTGGTCTTCGGGCGGGTGTTCTGCGGCTGGTTCTGTCCCTTCGGCACCCTGCACAACGCGGTCTCGACGGTGCGGCGGCAGTTCCGGCGGGTCGTCAAGCGGACCGAGGAATTCAGCCGCTGGCAGCGGGCCAAGTACTTCGTCCTGATCGCGCTGCTGGTGATGTCGGCGCTCGGCGCCCAGTGGATCGGCGTGCTCGATCCCTTCTCCCTGCTCTACCGGAGCGTGGCGTTGACGGTGCTGCCGGCCCTGGACATCGCCATCCGCGACGTGGCCAACGGCGTCTACCTCTCCGACCCGCACCTGGGCGCCCTGCACCTGCGCGACCTGACCGAGCCCGTCTACACCTGGTGGCAGGAGAAGGTCGCGGCCACCGAGCTGCGCGTGTTCTCGGGGACGGGCGCGGTGTTCCTGGTCTTCACCGCGGCGCTGCTGCTCAACCTGTGGCGCAACCGCTTCTGGTGCCGGTACGTCTGCCCGCTGGGCGGGATGCTGGGCCTGGTCGCCGCGAAGCCGCTGCTGCGCCTGCGGAGCGACCCCGACGCCTGCGACGGCTGCTACAAGTGCACCCTGGCCTGTCCGGCCGCCGCCCAGCCGGAGAAGCCGGGCGAGTGGCTGGCGACCGAGTGCTTCGGCTGCTGGAACTGCGTGGCCGCCTGCAACAATCGGGGCCTGGATTTCGTGTGGACCTCTCCGGTGGGCGGCGTGGCCACCGGTACGGTGGACATCGGCAAGCGGCGCGCCCTGGCCTCGGCCGTGGGCGGCGTGGCGGCCCTGTCGATGATGCGCATCACGCCGGCGGCCAACGCCAAGACCTTCGAGCCCGCGCTGATCCGGCCGCCGGGCTCGCGCGCGGAGCCGGAGTTCCTGCAGCGCTGCGTGAAGTGCGGGCTGTGCATGCAGACCTGTCCCTCGGGCGGTCTGCAGCCCACCTGGGCGGAGGCCGGCCTGGAGGGCCTGTGGTCGCCCATGCTGGTGCCGGCCATCGGCTGGTGCGAGTATGAGTGCCACGCCTGCGGACAGGTCTGTCCGACCGGGGCCATCGAGCCCCTGCCGCTCGAGGTGAAGAAGACGACCAAGATCGGGCTGGCGGTGTTCGACGTCACGCGCTGCCTGCCCTTCGCCTACGGGCGCGAGTGCATCGTCTGCGAGGAGCACTGCCCCGTGACGGACAAGGCCATCACCTTCGAGCTGCGCGACGTGACCACGCGGGACGGCGAGGTGCGGACCCTGAAGGTGCCGCGGGTGGACCCGGAGCGGTGCACCGGCTGCGGCATCTGCGAGACCAAGTGCGTGTTCAAGGACGCGGCCGCCATCCGGGTGGTCAGCGCCAACGAGGATCGGCACCCCGAGAACCAGCCGATCCTGGCCGGCGGCGCCGGCGAATCATACGGCAGCGATCCCTACGGGTATTGAACGGGAGGAAGACCCATGAGCCGACCCCTGCACGACAAGCTGATCCGCGACCCCTTCTCGCGCCGCCGCTTCCTGGCGGCCTCGGGCGCCGTCGCCGTGGGCGCGGCCCTGGGCCCGGTGTGGGACCGCGTCCTCGCCGAGGAGGCCGGCCCCGTGATCAAGCGCTGGCGCACCCTCGGCCGCACCGGCTTCGAGGTGAGCGACATCAGCATGGGCTGCGGCAGCATCGCCGAGTCCAACGTGGTGCGCTTCGCCTACGACCACGGCGTGAACCTCTTCGACACCGCCGAGGTCTACGGCAACGGCGACTCGGAGACCAAGATCGGCGAGGCCATGGAACACATGCAGCGCGACAAGATCTTCATCGTCACCAAGCTGGGCGTGGACGACGACCCCGACCAGGCCAACCTGGTCGAGCGGTTCAACGCCTGTCTCGGGCGCCTGCAGACCGACTATGTCGACGCCCTCTACTGCCACGGAATCGCGGACCTGAACTACGTGGAATACGCGCCCTTCCTGGCCGCCTGCGACCAGCTCAAGCAGGAGGGCAAGCTGAAGCACGCCGGCATCAGCAGCCACGGCCCCCGCGGCGACGAGCCCGACGCCATGGACACCGTGCTGATCAAGGCCTGCGAGACGGGACACTACGACGTGATGCTGCTGTCCTACGGCATCGTCAACGCCGAGGAGGGCGAGCGCGTGCTGGCCGCCTGCAAGGAGAAGAACATCGGCACGACCATCATGAAGTCGGCCACCGGCCTGCTGGAGGTCCCGGTCTTCGATCCCGAGAACCCCAGCGAGCAGGCCCTGGAGTGGTACGAGTACCTCGCCAACATGGGGGTCGAGGGGGACGCGGCCACCCAGCGCATCATCGCCTACCTGGAGCGCGAGAAGCCCAACATGGAGCAGGCCGTGGCCGCCAGCCGGCCCTTCGTCGAGAAGCACGGCATCACCACGCAGGACGAGCTGGATCTCAAGAGCTTCCAGTGGGTGCTGCGCAATCCGGACGCGCACACCATCTGCCCGTCCATGCCCACCTTCGACGCGCTCGAGCGGATCCTGCCGCTGTCGGGCACGCAGCTGGAAGGCTAGGAGACGCCATGACCCGCATCATCTCCTGCCTCCTGCTCCTGCTGACGGCCGCGACCGGCGCGGCCGCCGACCTCCAGGTGCCGACACCCTCCGGATGGACCGGCTTCGACGAGGACTACCGCTACGGACGCGAGAGCCTCTGGGAGTACATCAACGGCGCGGCCGAGCTGTTCCTGGACTACCGGTTCCGGGAGCTGGTCGCGGCCGACTTCGAGCGGGGCGAGGCGTTCATCACCGTCTGCGTGTACGACATGGGTTTCCCCATCGACGCCTTCGGCATCTTCGAGGCCGAGACCCCCGCCGACGCCGCACGGCTGAACGCGCCCGGCGCCGCGGCCCTGGTGCAGGCGCCCTACCGCGCCCTGATGATCAAGGACCGCTTCTACGTGAAGGCGGAGGTCGGCGGCGGAGACCTCGACGACGAGGCCCTGGTCGCGGTGCTGGCCGATGTGGCCGCCGGACTGCCCGGCGACGACGCCCTGCCCCCCGAGCTCGCGGCCCTGCCGTCCGAGGGTCGGCTGCCCGGCACGGTGGCCTTCGCCGGCTCCAACTTCCTGGGCTTCGAGGACCTGGCCGGCTGTCTCTACGCCGACTACGCCGGGGAGACGGGGGAGACGTACCGCCTCTTCGTCATGCGCCCGGCGGATCGGTTCCTGGCCGACGCGGGCCCCCGCTGGTCCCGATCGGAGCTCGGCGGCCGCGTCCTGCTCACGCGGACCATCCCCTACGAGGGCGTGGTGGCGCTGGCGGGCGACGCGGACGGCCTGCTCGGGGTGTGCGGCGTGGAGACGGTGGAGGCGGCGACGGCGATACTGTCGGCGCGCTTCCTCTGAGTCCGCTTCCCGTGGATCGTATCCCGACCGGAAGGCGGCCCTCGCGGGTCGCCTTCTTCTTTTCGTGTTCGCGACCGTAAGCTCGGCCCCGCTCGTCAAACACTCCCGTCAGCCCGCTGAACGAAACCCCCGACGAGGAGGATGGCCATGAAGACGATGAGAACGATCCTGGTCCTGACGAGTGTTCTGATCCTGTCCGCCGTCGCCCAGGGCGGAGTCCAGGGCGCCGACTTCGACAACATGCCGGTCGGACCGTACATGGGCCCCGCCGTGATCGGCGGCGATCCGGGCGCCGTGCAGGTCATTCCCGTGAACCACATCTATCCGGCCTCGCCGCCGGGCGCCACCGGCAACGTGCTGGTCATCGACAACAGCGGCGGCCAGTCCCCGGTCACGGTGACCTTCACCTACAACTGCGACAACACCTACGACGACGCGATCTGCAAGATCGAGTACGACTTCTACTTCGAGTCCTGGTTCATCGGCTCCTGGATCGGCGTCTGGGTGGACGATCCCGATCTGCTCGACGAGCCCGACGACTGGTTCCAGCCGCCCGTCGGCTTCCCGCCCAGCACCTCCTGGGGCGACAACTCCGAGACCGAGCCCGACTGCGAGGGCACCCACACGATCACCTTCGTGGTGGGGCCCGGCGCCGTGGCCGTCCTGGACAACTTCGAGACCGAGTGCCTCGACACCGTCGCCAACGATTCGAGCAACTGGGGCGAGATCAAGAGCATGTACCGGTAGAATCCCCATCGTGGCGAGGGGAGGGGGCCCGGTCGGAGACGGCCGGGCCCTCGTTTTCGTCGCGCAGCCGGGCGCGAACGGATGTACATCGATTGAAACTGGTCGATTTTCTTTGTTCGGACACCGAACATAGTGTATAATTAAGTGACGTCCGACCTCAAGCTGCGCTCGTGTCCCGTACCGGAGGACAAATACCGTGTCGAAGCCTCGCATCCATACGTTGATCATGATCGCGGCTCTGCTCGCCCTCGCCGCGAGTCCCGCCCTCGCCGTCTACTCGCTGGTCTGGTCCGACGAGTTCGACGGCGCCTCGCTGGACACGTCCAACTGGACCATCGACATCGGCGACGGCTGCCCGGACCTCTGCGGCTGGGGCAACAACGAGCTGCAGTACTACCGCGCCGAGAACGTGCAGGTCTTCGGCGGCAATCTCATCCTCACGGCCCGGCAGGAATCCTACGGCGGCCGCGCCTTCACCTCGGGCAAGGTCCTGACGCGCGACAAGCGGACCTTCCTGTACGGCCGGATCGAGATGCGGGCCCAGATCCCCACCGGCGGCGGCATGTGGCCGGCCTTCTGGATGATGCCCCAGGACGACGCCTACGGCGGCTGGGCGGCCAGCGGCGAGATCGACATCATGGAGGCGGCCAACGACGGCACGACCATCGGCGGCACGATCCACTACGGCGGCTCCTGGCCCAACAACACGCACTCCGGCGGGACCTACTCCCAGGGCGGCACGAGCTTCGGCGACGACTTCCACGTCTACGCCATCGAGTGGGAGCCCGACGAGATCCGCTGGTACGTGGACGGCGTCCACTACTACACCCGCACCAGCTCGATGTGGTACAGCGACGGCGCGCCCGGCAATCCCCGCGCGCCCTTCGACCAGGACTTCTTCATCATCCTCAACGCGGCCGTGGGCGGCTGGTACCCGGGGTGCACCAACCCGAGCTGCATCACGGCGGACCTGCCGCAGCAGTACCTGATCGACTACGTGCGCGTCTACCAGGAGACGGGCAACGAGGCGCCCATGGTGACCATCACCTCGCCCACCGAGGCGGACAACCCGCCCCCGGGCGACATCCTGATCCTGGCCGACGTCTCCGACTCCGACGGGTCCGTGGATCTGGTCGAGTTCTACGAGGGCGAGACCCTGCTGGGCACGGACACCAACGAGCCCTACGGCTGGTTGTGGCCGTCGGTCGTCGACGGCTGCTACGCGATCACGGCCCGTGTCGTGGACGACGAGGGCGCCGAGGCCTTCGACACGCTCGATCTGGTCGTCGGCGCCGGCTGCGGCCAGGAAGCCTACCCCGGCCCCACGCCGCTGCTGCCGGCCCCGATCCAGGCCGAGAACTACGACGTGGGCGGCGAGAGCGTCGCCTACCACGACACGTCGCCGGGCAACGAGGGCAACCAGTACCGCACCGACGAGGACGTCGACATCGAGACCTGCTCCGACGCCGGCGGCGGCTACAACGTGGGCTGGCTCGCCCCGGGCGAGTGGCTCGAGTACACCCTGGAGGCGCCCGAGGACGGGACCTATCCCATCGACATCCGCGTGGCCTCCCTGGACGACGGCGGCCTCTTCCGGCTCGAGTTCGACGGCGTGGACCTGACCGGCGAGGTCACGGTGCCGGTCACCGGCGGCTGGCAGTACTGGACGACCATCTCGACCTCGGCGAACCTGAGCGCCGGCGTGCACGTCATGCGCTTCGTCATGATCGAGGGCGAGTTCAACATCAACCGCTACGACTTCGACGAGGCGACGGTCGACGCGCCGCCGTCGGTCGCGGTCGGCCCCGTGCTGCATCCCGCGCGGCCCAACCCCTTCAACCCCGCCACGACCCTGGCCTTCGAGCTGCCGCAGGCGACGCGCGCGAGCCTGGTGATCCACGACGTGGCCGGTCGGCGCGTGAAGACGCTGCTGTCGGGCGACGCCCTGGGCCCCGGCCGCCACGAGGCGACCTGGGACGGCCGCGACGAGAGCGGGCGCATCATGCCGGCGGGCGTGTACTTCGGACGGCTGGTCGCCGGGGGAGAGACGCGCGTGGTGCGCATGTCCATGATCAAATGATCCCCGCGCGCATTCGGCGTTGATCGGATCGTATCGGTGCGTGCTATTGTGACGGCTCATCCTCCTCTGCGCCGGAAGGAGCCGTCGTGAAATCCCTGCTCGCCGTCCTGCTGCTCGCGTCCGCCACCGCCGCTTACGCCGATCCGCCCGCCGCCTGGGACTGGCGCGACGTGGAAGGCGTCGACTACACGACACCGGTCGAGAACACGGGGAGCTGCGGCGCCACCTGGATCTTCGCGCCGGTGTCCATGGTGGAGGCGCGGCTGCGCATCGCCGCGGCCCGCCAGGGAATCCCCCTGCCCGACGCCGACTTCTCCGAACAGCACGTGATGGACTGCGGCACGGGCTACTTCGGCCAGTTCGACTGCGACGGCGGCTACAGCAAGGACGTGGTCGACCACATCCGCGACAACGGCGTGGTCATGGAGCACTGCTACGAGTGGATGGGGACGGAGGGGACCTGTCCGACGGACTGCCCCGACTCGGCGGCGGAGCTCGCGCTGCACTTCCCCGTGCTGGAGACGGGCGAGCTGTCGGGCTTCCCGGCCGAACTCGACCTGATGCAGGAGATCCACGACCACGGTCCCGTGGCGACGACCCTGGATCTGTACCAGGACATCTACTCCCACGCGAGCGGCGTCTACCAGCACGTGGACGGCGGCCTGGTCGGCAGCGCGGTCGTGCTGGTCGTCGGCTGGGGCGACGACGGCACGCCCTACTGGATCTGCCGCAACGCCTGGGGCGAGGGCTGGGCCGAGAGCGGCGACTTCCTGGTCGCCCGCAACGCGCAGCATGCGAACTGCGACTTCGGGGAGTGGGTCTGGACCTGCACGACGGACGCCGCCGCGCCGATCAACGCGACCATGTCGCTGGGGGAGATCAAGCGCCTGTATCGCTGAGCGCCCAGCGGAGGAGACGGACGTGAACCTGTTGATCATCGTCCCCGTCGTCGCCCTGAAGTACGTCCTGCCCCTGCTCTACGCCCGCTTCCCCTTCGTGGCCGGCTGGGCCAACTTCGTGCTGGATTCGATCGACGGCGACCTGCTGATCCCCGCCGGCCTGTCCGACGCCGTCTACCAGCCCCTGGACAAGGCCGCCGACTGGGTGACCTACCTCTGCATCTTCCTGTGGGGACGCTCGAAGCCCATCCGCCGCGAGATCATCGCCACCTTCGCCCTGCGCACCGTCGGCCAGGCGCTCTTCTTCGCCACCAACAACGAGTTCCTCCTGTTCTGCTTCCCCAACCTGCTCGAGCCCCTGTTCCTGGTCTACGTGACCATCGCCCGCTTCCGGGGCTGGGACCGCGTCCACGACATCTACCGCCGCCGCCTCGTATGGATCTGGGTCGGCATCCTGCTCTACAAGTTCAAGGACGAGTACTTCACCCACGTCAGCAATACGGATCGCACGGAGTTGCTGTCGGGGCTTCTCGGGTGATCGCTGAGGGGGATAGGGGTGTGGCGGAGGGTATGCTGGGGGCATGAACGCATGGGGGGTGGGGGGCTTGTCGGCGGGGCGGCTTGCCCGCACATCCGGTGGGGGCTTGGCTCGAGTTCCGGGGCGCTCGGCGCTCCTGGCTCCGCGAACCTCCACACGCCCCGCCGACAAGCCCCCCACCCCCCATGCGTTCACGGCAGCACACCCTCCTCACCCCTAACCCCCTCCGCGATGCGGGAGTGAGGGGGGGCGAGCCCGACATCAACAACCCTGCGATGTGGGTAGGATCATCGGTGGGGGTGTGTTGGGTGTGGAGGTCACGTATCGGTCACGGGGGGTGTTTTCGGGGTGTCTGGAGGCCTGCGTAGCCATGGATGGCGGAGCAGGCCGGAAGCCAAGCGCCCCCGCACAGGATGTGCGGGCGAGCGCCCCCGACAACACCCCCCGTGACCGATACGTGACCGGCCCATATCCACCACACTCCAACCGACGACCCTATTCGCACCGCCGGTGTTCGTGGTGCGCCTGCAACCCCCGCACCTTCAACTCCCAGCCGCGGAGGGCCTTGATCCCGGCCACGGCCGCCTGCGCCGCCGAGGTGGTCGTCAACAACGGCACGTCGTGTCGCACGGCCGCGGCGTACATCTCCGCCTGGTCGGCGTGGGCGACCTGGCCGAGGGGGGTGCTGATGACGAGCTGGATGGCGCCTTCCTCGATCAGCTTGACCGTGGTGCGGCCCTCGCCGCCGGCCTTGGGGGCCACCGTCGCGGGCAGGTCCACGCGGGCCAGGGCGGCGGCGGTGCCCTCGGTGGCGTAGAGGGCGAAGTCCATGCGGTGCAGGTCGCGGGCGAGCTTGATGGCGGCGGACTTGTCGAAGTCGTTGACCGTCAGCAGCACGGCGCCCGTCTTGGGCAGCTTGGTGCCCGCGGCGAGCTGGGCCTTGGCGAAGGCGTGGCCGAAGCGGGCGGCGTGGCCCATGACCTCGCCGGTCGAGCGCATCTCGGGGCTGAGGCGCATGTCCGCGCCGGGCAGCTTGTCGAAGGGCAGCACGGCCTCCTTGACGAAGAAGCCGTCCACCTCCGGGGTCTCGACGAAGCCGAGGTCCTCGAGGGTGCGGCCGGCCTGGGCCTGGGCCGCCAGCCGCGCGACCTGGCGGCCGGTGGCCTTGCTCACGAAGGGCACCGTGCGGCTGGCGCGCGGATTCACCTCGATCACGTACACCACGTCGTCCTTGATGGCGAACTGGATGTTCATCAGGCCCCGCACGCCCAGGGCGCGGCCGAGGCGCTCGGTGTACTCGCGGACGATGCTCAGGTGATAGGTGCTGATCTTGTAGGGCGGCAGCACGCAGGCGCTGTCGCCCGAGTGGACGCCCGCCTCCTCGATGTGCTGCATGACGCCGGCGGCGACCACGCGTTCGCCGTCGCCCACGGCGTCCACGTCCACCTCGAAGGCGTCCTCGATGAACTGGTCCACCAGGATGGGTCCGCCGCCGGCCGCCTGGGCGGCCTCGTCCAGGAAGCGTTCGAGCTGCCCGTCGTCGTAGGCGATGGCCATGGCCCGTCCGCCCAGCACGTAGGAGGGGCGCACCAGGACCGGGTAGCCGATGCGGTGGGCGATCTCCCGCGCCTCGTCCCGGCTGCGCGCCAGGCCCCAGGCGGGGTGGTCGATGTCCAGCTCC
The DNA here is from genome assembly GCA_964607825.1 of uncultured Fibrobacteraceae bacterium. Taxonomy (GTDB): domain Bacteria; phylum Krumholzibacteriota; class Krumholzibacteriia; order LZORAL124-64-63; family LZORAL124-64-63; genus JAHIYU01. Next base: position 13,347 of record CAZSNA010000079.1, read on the forward strand.
TGCAGCAGGTCCCCGAAGCGGCCCCGGTCCTCGGCCAGCGCGATGGCCTCGGGGGCGGTGCCCCAGATGGGCGCGTCGGCGGCGGCCAGGTCGGCGACCAGGTTGATGGGCGTCTGTCCGCCGAACTGCACCACCACGCCGACGGGTTCCTCCAGGTCTATGATGTCCAGCACGTGCTCCAGGACGAGCGGTTCGAAGTACAGACGGTCGGCGGTGTCGTAGTCGGTGCTGACGGTCTCGGGGTTGCAGTTGACCATGACGGTCTCGTAGCCCAGGTCCGCCAGGGCCCAGCAGGCCTGTACGCAGCAGTAGTCGAACTCGATGCCCTGGCCGATGCGGTTGGGGCCGCCGCCGAGGATCACCACCTTGTCGCGATCGGTGGCCCCAGCCTCGCAGCCCCGCTCGTAGGCCGAGTAGAGGTAGGGCGTGTGGGCCTCGAACTCGGCGGCGCAGGTGTCGACGCGGTAGTACGAGGGGACGATCTCCGATTCCAGGCGGTGTCCACGGATCTCAGCGGCGTCCGTTCCGCGCAGGCGCCCGATGCACGCATCCGACAGGCCCATGCGCTTGGCCGCGAGCAGCAGCTCAGGCGTCAGGTCGTCCGCCGCGGCGATCTCGTCCTCCAGGACGAGGATGCGGACGAACTGCTCGGTGAACCAGGGGGTGAAGCCGGCGGCGGCGGCGGCGGCGCGCCCCGCCTCGCGGTCGGTCGCCAGCAGGGAGCCCAGATGGAACAGCCGGTCGGCGCCGGGCCGCGCCGCGGCGGCGGGGTCGGGCGCGTAGGCGTCCGACAGGGCCCGCCCGAAGCCGTCCAGCCCGATGTCCAGACCCCGGATCGCCTTGTTCAGGGCGGCGGGGAAGGTGCGGCCGATGGCCATCACCTCGCCCACGCTCTTCATCTGGGGCCCGAGGGTCGCGTCGGTGCCGGGGAACTTCTCGAAGTTCCAGCGCGGGATCTTCACCACCGCGTAGTCGAGGCTGGGCTCGAAGCTGGCCGGGGTCTCGCGCGTGATGTCGTTGGCGACCTCGTCCAGGGTGAAGCCCACCGCGATCAGGGCCGCCAGCTTGGCGATGGGGAAGCCCGTCGCCTTGCTCGCCAGGGCCGAGGATCGCGATACGCGCGGGTTCATCTCGATGATCAGGGTCTCGCCCGTGTCGGGGTTCACGGCGAACTGCACGTTGCTGCCGCCGGTGCGGACGCCCACGACCTCCATGACCCGCCGCGCCAGGTCGCGCAGGTGCTGCGATTCCCTGTCGGTCAGTGTCTGGGCCGGCGCCACGGTCACGCTGTCGCCCGTGTGCACGCCCATGGGGTCGATGTTCTCGATGGAGCAGACGACGACGAAGTTGTCGGCGGCGTCGCACATGACCTCGAGCTCGTATTCCTTCCAGCCCAGCAGGGAGCGTTCGATGAGCACCTCGTCCACGGGGCTGCGCCGCAGGCCGTGGGCGGCGACCGTCTCCAGCGCCTCGGCGTCGGCCGCCACGCCGCCGCCCGCCCCGCCCAGGGTCCGCGACGCCCGGCACAGCGCCGGGTAGCCCACCACGTCGCCGGCCGCCAGGGCCTCGTCCAGCGTGTGCGCGAAGACGCTCGGCGGCACGGGCAGCCCCTCGGCCTGCATGGCCGTCTTGAAGCGGGACCGATCCTCGGCCAGGCTGATCGACTCCAGGTCGCAGCCCAGCAGCTCCACGCCGTGCTTGGCGAGGACGCCGCGCTCGGCCAGCTCCAGGGTCAGGTTCAGGGCCGTCTGTCCGCCGACGGTGGGCAGCAGGGCGTCGGGCCGCTCCGCCTCGATGACGCGTTCCACGAGCCCGTCGGTCAGGGGCTCCACGTAGGTGGCGTCGGCCACCTGCGGGTCGGTCATGATGGTGGCCGGGTTGGAGTTCACCAGCACGACCCGGTAGCCCTCCCGGCGCAGGGCCTTGCAGGCCTGCACGCCGGAGTAGTCGAACTCGCAGCCCTGCCCGATGACGATGGGGCCGGCGCCGAGGATCATGATCGTGTGGATGTCTTCACGCCTGGGCATGGGCGCTCACCTCCCCGTCCATCATCGCCGCGAAGCGGTCGAAGTGATGGTCAGAATCGTGCGGTCCGGGCGAACTCTCCGGGTGGTACTGGACCGAAAAGGCCCGCGCCCCCGGCACGACGATCCCCTCGCAGCAGCCGTCGCTCAGATGGGTGCGCAGGATCCGCGCGTCGTCGGGCAGGGTGTCCGGGTCCACCGCGAAGCCGTGGTTGTGGGCCGAGATCTCCACGCGCCCGCCGGCCGGTTCGCGCACCGGCTGGTTCCCGCCGCGGTGTCCGAACTTCATCTTGTAGGTGGTCGCGCCGAGGGCCAGGGCGAGGATCTGGTGGCCGAGGCAGATGCCGAAGATCGGAACATGTCCCAGCAACTCCCGGACGCTCTCGACGGCGTAGGTCACCGCCGCCGGATCGCCGGGCCCGTTGGAGAGGAAGACGCCGTCGGGCTCCAGGGCGAGGACGTCGGCGGCCGGCGTCGCGGCCGGCACCACGGTGATCCGGCAGCCCCGGTCGGCGAGCAGCCGCAGGATGTTGCGCTTGATCCCGAAGTCGTAGGCCACGACGTGGCGTGTGAGCGGCGTCGCGCGGGCGTCGCGCCGCTCGCCGCCGAACTCCCCGGCCGGCGCCCGCCACCAGCCGGCGGCCTCCGTCCAGGCGTAGGTCTCGCCGCAGCTGACCTCGCGCGCGAGGTCCAGGCCCGACATGTCCGGCGCGGCCCGCGCCGCCGCCGCCAGCCGCTCGGGGTCGGCGTCGCGGCTCGAGAGGGCCGCGCGCAGGGCGCCCCGTTCGCGGATGTGACGGACCAGCGCCCGGGTCTCCACGTCGGTGATGCCGGGAATCCCCTGCTCCGCGAGCCAGTCGTCCAGGCTGCGGGTCGCCCGCCAGCTGTCGACCACCGGACTCAGGTCGCGGACCACCAGCCCGGCGCCCCAGATGCGCCCGCTCTCGTCGTCCTCGTCGTTGACGCCGGTGTTGCCCACGTGGGGCACGGTCATGGTCACGATCTGACGGTGATACGAGGGATCGGTGAGGATCTCCTGCACCCCGGTCAGGCTCGTGTTGAAGACCAGCTCGCCGACGGTCTCGGTCTCGGCCCCGAAGCCGGTTCCCGGCCAGACGGTGCCGTCCTCGAGAACGAGCAGGGCGGAACGTCGCTTTGTCATGGAAGGTCCTCGGCAGGAGAATCGCTCGATCCGGCATGGCCGGCCCTGTCGAGAAAACCTTTATACGGAACCACCCGCCCGAAGCCAAGCCCTTTCTCGCTCCCTCGTGTGCGACCCTCTCGCAAGTAGTGTCATCGCTCGGGATGTATGGCTTGTGGAGGTCACGTATCGGTCATGGGGACTGGTTGCGGGGTGTCTGGAGGGCTGCGCAGCCATGGAGGGCGAAGTGGCCCGGAGGCCAAGCGAGCCGGCACAGGATGTGCCGGCTCGCGTCCCCGCAACCAGTCCCCATGACCGATACGTGAC
>CAZSNA010000080.1:0-16095 GCA_964607825.1 uncultured Fibrobacteraceae bacterium
GACCAGGTCGCCCGCGCGGGCGGCGAGGGCCCGCGCGACGGTCAGCCGCACGCCCTCCCCCGGGCGCGGCGCGCGGCCGGCGTCGGTCTCGTCCAGGGGCAGCACCTCGATCAGCCAGGCGTCCTCGCTCTCGCCCACGCACTGGATGCGCAGCAGCTCGACGCGGCGGCGGCCGGCCTCCAGCGAGGTGGCCAGGTAGTCGACGCGGTCGCCGGGCGCGATGCGCAGGGGCGCCTCCGGCCGCTGCCAGAGCGTGAAGACGTCCAGGGCCGACGCGGCGCCGGCGCACAGCAGGACCGCCAGCACGCAGGCAAAGGCGACACCGGCCGGGGCTGCGGGCCGCCGGCCGGTGGAACGGGGACGCGCCGGGGCGTCAGTGCTTGATCTTGGCCCAGTACGTCTCATAGTCGAACTCTGGACTGTTCTCCTCGTCGTGACAGGTCACGCAGGAGGCGCGCGCCTCCTCGGCCATGGTGCCGTCACGTCGGTGCAGGGTGCCGTAGCCGTGACAGGCCTCGCACTGCACGTTGCGCAGACGATTGGCCGGCGGACGATCGTCGTAGCCGCCGATCCACACGTAACCGGTGGTGTGGCAGACCAGGCATTCGGGCGCGTCGGTCTGGCCCTTGGGCTGCAGGGACGACAGGGCGCTGGCATGCTCGGTCTTGACCAGGGTCTCCCAGACGTCCTGATGGCACTTGCGGCACTCGCGCTCGCCCAGGAACGACTCCTTGGCCGAACCGAGGGTCTGCTGGTACTCGCCCCGCGCCGCGATGCGGAACTCCTCGAGATGCTGCTTGAAGGCGTTGACGCGCTCCAGCATGACCGGGTCGTCGGCGATCTTGTCGTTGAGCTCCGTGATCACGATGTCGAAGGCCTTCAGGTCGCCGGTGGCGGCATCGATGTGGGTGTCGAGGCGCCCCATGTAGCGGCCCTCGTAGGACGAGGCGATCAGCACGGCCTTGTTCACGACCCGCTCGGTGCGGTAGGGGCGGCGCGTGTGGCCGACCAGGCACACGTCCACCGACGGCACCTCGCCCAGCAACGACTCGGTGCCCTGGTCGCCCATGTGCGAGAGCAGGATGACGGTCTGGGCGCCCGCCTGCTTCATGCGCGGGATCACGTCGCGCAGGGTCTCGACCGGATCGTCCACCCGGAAGGTGTCGTCCTTGGCGCTCATGGTCATGATGCGGACCTGGGGATCCAGCACCGACACCACGCCGAAGTTGATTCCCCCGCGCTCGATGAGCAGGTACTCGGGCAGCAGCAGCTCGCCGCTGTCGCGGTCGCGCACGTTGGCGCTGGTGAAGGGCAGCTGGTAGGTGTCCATCATCTCGCGCAGGAAGTCGACGCCGTAGTTCAGGTCGTGCTCGCCGAGACCGATGGCGTCGTAGCCGAACTCGCTCGTCCACCGGCACAGATAACGGGTCCGCTCCCGCTCTATGCGGGACCGGTTGCCGAAGAGGTCGCCGGCGTCGATCATCAGCACCGGCTTGCCCTCGTTCCAGACCTCGTCCAGGATGGTGGCCCTCCGGGCCACCCCGCCGCGGCGGTTGGTCTTTCAGCCGCAGGGGTCGATCTTGCCCACCACGTCCGAGTTGTAGACGATGGTGACGGACTTCCAGTCGCCCGTATCCTGCGCGCGGATCGAATCCGCGGCGACGAGGCCGCCGAGCAGCAGGGCCGCCGCGAGCGCGGCCAGGGTTCCGGCGGATCGTGTGAGTCTCAGGTTCGTCATGGGATCTCCGTGTCCGGGTTCAGGGGTGAACGGCGCGGCGGCCCGCACCGACCCGTATCAAACGCCGACGGCGCGAGTCGGTTCCGCGCAGTCCCGACAAAGATACCAGTCCGGCCGGAGACGGGCAAGCGAGGGCCCGTAAGACGAAGGGGACGACCCGAAGGTCGTCCCCGCAATCACGATCGTAGGCGTTCGCTACTTCTTGGCGATGCGCTCCTTGAGCGACTTGCCCGCCGAGAAGGCGGGGTACTTGGTCGCGGGGATCATGATCTCGGCGCCGGTCTGCGGATTGCGGGCCTTGCGCTTCTTCCGGTTGCGTCGCTCGAAGGTGCCGAAGCCGGTCAGCTGCACCCTCTTCCCCTTCGCGACCTCGGTCGCGATGATGCCCTCGCGGGGCACCGTCGAGAAGATGGCGTTCACGGCTGACGTCGCGTCCTTCTTGGACAGCCCGGCCTTCTTGGCGACAGCATTGATGAGTTCCGTCTTGTTCATGGTATCACCTCCTGGTGGCATGGAACCGCGAATGGACGGACCTGTCAATGGAAAAATGCGGGTTTTTCCAGTCCTGGAGCGGGCTTTCGCGGTGTGATCAGAAGTAGCCGCCGGAGGCGCGGCCGAACCCGCCGACCAGATCCTCCTTCCCGCGCGTCACCTTGACGTCGGGAATGGACTTGAGCGACAGGATGAAGCCGAACTGGGAGTCGACCGCGTTGACCGTGCGCGAGAAGCGCAGGTTCCAGCAGTGGAGGTCGCGCGTCAGGTTCCAGGTCTGGTTGGTGAGGGTGCCGTTCTCGAGATCGTAGGACGTGCGCCAGTCGACCTTCCAGTTGCGCGTGAGGGTGGCGCTCAGGTTGAGGCTCACCCGCGCGGTGGTGGCGTCGCTCAGGTGATCCTTGGAGTAGGAGAAGTTGCTGCCCAGCCGCCAGGGGATGAAGCGTCCGCCGTCCGTCTCGTCGCGGCCCTCTTCGGCCGTTTCGGCGCCGAAATAGCCGAATCCGGGGAATTCCTCGCCGACCATGGGATCGTCCTCGTCCAGGAACGGATCCTCCTCGATCTCGACGACGCCCAGGGAATCGGCCTCGACGCCGAGCCGGTCGATGGCGTCGTTGAGCTCCCGCTCCACCTCCATCACCTGCCCGCCGGTGTCGATGCGTCCGCCCAGGCTCAGGCCGTAGACGATGCGCGAGTTGGTCACCCGCATGGCGTACGGATCGAAGGACTGGTTGACCGTGACCTTGAGGTTGCGGTTCGAGCCGGGCTTGAACGTCAACGCGCTGCCGATGGACGCCCAGCGACTGTCCGCGGGCTTGTTGGGGTTGTAGCTGGTGCTCAGGCCCCAGTCGATCAGGCCGTCGAGCTTGCGGAACCGGTCGGACGGGTCGGCGTCCGGATCGGCGTCCATGCCGTCGCCCGCATCCTCGGCCCGGTACTTGACGTCGAAGCGGTTGTTCAGCGACAGGCCCACGGACTCCGACCGCGACTGGGTGCCGACGATGGTCGGCGTCAGCCGGTGGCTGGCCTTGAACGTGAAGGTGTGGCGCAGCGCCTCCAGCCGGCCGAGACGCGCCCGGAAGATCCCGTAGAGCTTGGTCTGGGCCGAGGTGTTGATGGAGACGCCGGAGGACGTGTTCTCGACGATCTCGTTCACGTCCCTGGACACGTAGTTCTCATCCTCGTCGATCCACTCGTACTCGGTGCCCGCGTTCTCCTCGCGCGTCCAGGCGTGGTTGGCGCTCACGCCCGTGGCGAGGGTCAGGAACATCAGCCGCTGCTGCTTGAGCGAGAGCGAGGCCGAACCGCGCGCCGAGTGCAGGGTGTTGGTGGTGGTCTCGTAGCTCTTGCGCACGCTGCTGAAGTCCCAGTTGTGGCTGAGGTAGGTGCTGCGCAACAGGTTCCCGAAGAGGCTGCCCTTCTGTCCGGCGCGCAGGGCCGGCAGCAGCGCGGTGTTCTTGAAGGAGAGCTTGAGGGCCGGGAGGGTCTGGCTGGAGACCTGGTTGTTGGTGCCCAGGTCGTCGTCCTCGCGATTGACGAACTCGTCGCGCTTGAAGTTCAGCGAGGCGCTGACATTCGACCAGTTGCGGCTGACGTACATGGTCGAGGTCTGCTGGCCGCTGATGCTCTCGGCGCCCACGTCGTCGAGCAGGTCCGACCGCGAGATGGTCTTGCTGGACATCTGCACGTTGGCCCGGAAGCGGTAGTAGTCGAAGAGCGACTCCTGGACGTGGTTCCAGCGCAGCTGCCACTCGCGGGTGCCCGCCTGGTCGCCGAGGGTCGAGCGGCGGGAGTAGGTCGCGCCCCCGTTGAAGGCGTAGCGCTTGATGTAGCGGTTGCTGACCTGCCAGGTCAGCTCGCGCCGCTCGTTGTAGTCGCCGCGGAAGGTGAAGTCGGTGTAGTCGTTGGTGGCCCAGTAGTAGCCCCAGTCCCGGATGTAGCGCCCGGTCCGCTCCGACCTGCCGAAATTGAAGGTCGGGAACAGGATGCCCGACCGGCGCCCGCTCTCCATGGCCTTGAAGTAGAAGGGCAGCGCGAAGACCGGCACCCGCCCGATCTTCATGACGATGGGCTTGGCCACCACCTTGTCGCCGGTCTTGATCTTCATCTTGTCGGCCCAGAAGTGGAAATGGGGCTCGGCCAGGTCGCAGGAGGTCATCTTGCCCGAGTGCACCTTGAGGGTGCCGTCCTCGAAGCGCTTGATCTCCTCCCCCACGTAGAAGAACTCGTCCATGTTGGTGGCGCCCTCGCGGATGGCGCCCGCCCGGTGCTGGAAGCCGTAGCCGAGCTGCCGGCCCGCGATCTTCTGGGAGCTGTCCACCAGCAGCGGGTCCTCGGAGGCGTAGAGCTCGCGCGTGTCCAGGTCCATGCGGACCCGGCCCGCGGTCAGGTCCAGGGAGCCGTAGACGAGGTTGCCGCCGCCGGCGATGTGGATGCCGCGGCCGGCGAGGTCGAAGATGGCCGAGTCGCCGCTGTATTCGACCTGCTGGCGGTTGGCGACGAAGTCCCAGGTGCGGCGCCCGTCGTCGAGGGTGTCGCTCACGGCGCGGCGCAGGGTGGCGACCAGGGCGCTGTCGGCGAGCACGGCGGCCAGGGTGGTGTCGGCCAGCAGGGCGGCCAGGGTGGTGTCGTCGGGGGCGGCGAAGGCCTGGCCGCGGGCGGCGGCGTCCAGCAGGTCTTCCAGGGAGCGACCGCCCAGGCTGTCGACGTCGGCGAGCGACCCGAGCACGGCGTCGAGGCTGTCGGCGACCGCGGCGGCCCGGTCGACCGCGGCGTCCAGTTCGGCCAGGCGCATGAAGGAGTACACGCCGCTCATGGAGCCGGCCACGTCCACCTGGCGGACCTTCCCGTCCTCGAAATCCAGCGCGATGGTGTCGCCCTTGACGTCGTTGCAGGCCACCTCCTCGGCGGCGTCGAGGGGCACGTAGACGCTGCGCGCGTTGCCGACGACCACCGAGCGGGTCGGCGCCTCGTCCGCGAAGTACACCGTGATGTCGTCGCCGCTCATCTCGTCGCGCGACGGCAGGCCCAGGTACTGCTCCGCCAGGTCGGCGGGCTTGAGATCGATCACCCAGGCTTCGCGGCGCAGGTGCACCCGGTCGAGTTCCCCCGCCACGTAGACGAACTCGACCTCCTCGGCGGTCATGGTGCTGCCCTGGCCGTCGTCCAGCTCGGGCTCGCCCGTCAGCACCACGTGCTCGCGACCTAGGATCACGGCCGTGTCGGCCCGCGCCGAGGTGGCCCCCTGGAGGATGCGCACGCTGTCGACCATCACCACCCGCTCCTCGGCGCGGTGGAAGGTCATGATCTCGGCCGTGGCCCGCAGGGGCTGCGACCCCTGCTCGCGGCTGGTCAGGACCGGATCGACGTCCACCACCGCCACGTCGGCGGCCTCGTCGAAGATCGCGTGGCGGCCGGTGACGAGGCTCTCGCGCTCGGGGTCGACGATCTTCACCGACCCGGCGGCCTCGGCCCGTTCGGATCCCTCCCAGCGCGTGATGGTGTCGGCCCAGACCACGTAGCCGGGCGTGACCAGGCGGGCGTCGCGGATCAGGCGCAGGCGGTCGCCGCTCTCGCGCAGCTCGCCCTCGGACGCGGTGGCGATGAGCTCGCCGTCCACCAGATGCACGTCGCGATAGAACTCGGCGTCCTCGGTGTCCTCGTGGTAGTAGGCCCGACGGCAGGTCAGCACGGTCTCGCCACGGGTCATGCGCACGTCGCCGTGGAACTCGTAGAGGCCGCGGTCGGGGTGGAAGGCGGCCGAGTCGCCGACGACGGTCAGCGAATCGCGCACGATGCGCACGTTGCCGATGAGCAGGGTGACCTTCTCGCCGTCGATCACGCGGTCGACGAGACGGTCGGCCTTGAAGTCGGTCAGACGGAAGGCGGGTGCGGCGGCGGTGAGCCAGAGCACGGCGCAGAAGACGAGCGTCCCCGCAGGTATGAGACGCCGGGACGAGTACCTCACCTCGCCCCCATGGCGTCCCGGACCAGGTCGGCGGCCCCGAGGGCGGCCGCGCGCGTGCCCAGCTCGGCGGGCTCGACGGGCGTGGCGCGGCTGGCCTCGCAGAGCACCAGTGAGGCCGCGGTCTCGCGGCAGGGATCGAAGAGGAGCTCGCCGGCCTGGGCCACGCCTCCGCCGATGATGATCTTCTCGGGATCCAGCAGGTTGATGAGGTTGCCCACGGCCACGCCCAGGATCAGGCCCGTGTCCTGGAACAGGGCCTCGGCGTCGGGATCGCCGGCGCCGGCCAGCTCCGAGAGATCGCGGGTGTCCAGATCCTCGCCCAGCGCTTCGATCCTCGCTCGGTAGGCCTCGCCCGCGCCGGCCATGTCTGCGCGGCGACGGGCCTCGGCCAGCAGGCCGCGCGATCCGGCGTAGGCCTCGAGGCAGCCGCGGTTGCCGCAGCCGCAGGGCGGTCCCGCGGGGTTGATCACCATGTGGCCGATCTCGCCGGCCCCGTGGCGCGCGCCGGTGATCAGACGACCGTCCACCATGACGGCGCCGCCGACCCCCGTGCCGAGGGCCAGCATGACCAGGTCGCGGCAGCCCCGCCCGGCGCCGTGGCGGGCCTCGCCCACCAGGGCGGCGTTGACGTCGTTGGCGAAGGCGCAGGGCAGGTCGCCGAAGGCGTCGCGGAGGGCCGAGGCCAGATCGGTGTCTTCCCAGCCGGGCAGGTTCGGGGCGCGTCCGAGCCACCCGGTGCTCGGATCGACGATGCCGGCGCAGGCCACGCCGACGGCCGCCGGATCCTCGCCGGGCAGCCGCTCCGCCACGCGACCGGCCAGACGCGCGAAGGTGCCGCCGATGTCGCCGGGATCGGTGGGGACCTCGCCGGCCAGCCGAGCGGGCTCGTCGGCGGGTCCCACGACGTACTTGACCGCCGTGCCGCCGATATCCAGGCCCAGGACCAGACGCTCCGTCATGTCAGTTCTCCGTCGGGAAAAGCCGCGAACACGGGGCCCGCGGGTCGCGGGCGGCGCGTCGCCTCGAGCGAGCGCCAGCCCAGCCGGTACAGGGTCTCCGCCACCAGGAAACAGGATCCGCACGCGAGCACGGCGTCCTCGGGCCGGAGCGCGGCGATCAGCGCCGCGAGGGCCTGTCCGAGGTCGTCGTGCACCTCCACCGCATTCTGCGCATCCAGGCCCCATCGGTCCATCAACGATTTGAGCGACTCCGGGTTCCGCGAGCGCGGCAAAGACACCGGCGACGCGTACACCTTGTCGCAGCGGGCCATCAGCCGACCCGCCTCCGCGCCGGGATCCTTGTCCGCCAACCCGCCGAAGAGCACGAGGCGCCGCCCGGCGCAGGGCCGCTCCAGGAACGCCGTCAGGGCGAGTTCCACGGCCTCGGCGTTGTGGGCGGTATCCACCAGCAGGTCCGGCCCCGTCAGGACGAGTTGGAAGCGGCCCGGCAGGAAGACCGACCGCAGGGAGGCGGCGGGATCGGGCGGCGGGGCCAGCCCGCCGGCGGCCCCGAGCTCGTCCAGGGCGAGCAGGGCCAGGGCGGCGTTGCGGCGCGTGATCGGCGCGCCCAGGTCGGGCAGCCCGGCGTAGGTCGCGCGGCGCGTGACCAGGTCCCAGGTGTCGCCGTGGTCGTCCCGGCGCGTCAGCTCGTCGAGGAAGTGGCAGGGCGATCCCGCCGACACCGCCGTCGTGAAGACCCGCGGCCGCAGGGCGTCGTCGACCGCCGAGAACAGCGGCGCGCCGTCCTTGAGCAGGCCGAGCTTCTCGTCGAGGATCTCCTCGCGGGTCCCGCCCAGGATGTGCTGGTGGTCCAGGGAGACGCCGGTCAGCAGCAGGGCCTCGTGGGGCAGGGCGTTGGTGGCGTCGAGCCGACCGCCGAGGCCGGCCTCGCAGCAGAGCACCTCGGCCCCCGCCTCGCGCGCCACCGACAGCGCGGCCGCGGTGAGGGTCTCGAACCAGCTCGACTCGTGCGCGTCGACGTGGAGCCGCAGGGCCTCCACCGCGCGCCGGAACTCCTCCCCCGGCACGGGGACGTCGTCGAGGGTCAGCCGCTCGTAGACCTGCAGGAGGTGGGGGCTGGTGTAGCAGGCGACCCGGTGCCCGGCGTCCTGGAGCAGGCGCGCCAGCAGACGGGTGGTGCTGCCCTTGCCGTTGGTGCCCGCCACGACCAGCGTGCGCAGCCCGCGCTCGGGGTGGCCGAGGGCCTCGAGCAGTCCGCGGATGCGGCGCAGCCCGGGCCGGATGCCCCGGCGGTTGAGCGCGAAGAGCCAGCGGGTGGTCTCGTGGTCGGCGGCGAAGGGCGGGCGGGCGTCGCCCACGCCGGGTTCGCCCGGGTACGCGATGTCCCGGCGAGGCCTGCCTTGCGAGGGGTCCATGTCAGTGCCGGAAGGGTTGCTTGACCGAGACGTCGCGCCCCTCCACGTACCAGCGCAGCAGCTTGGCCAGGGTCGCCCGCATGTCCTTGCGTTCGACGATCTTGTCGATCATGCCGTGCTCCAGCAGGAACTCCGACGACTGGAAGCCCTCGGGCAGCTCGCTGTTGATGGTCTGCTGGATGACGCGGGGGCCGGCGAAGCCGATCAGCGCGCCCGGCTCGGCCAGGATGGCGTCGCCCAGCGAGGCGTAGCTCGCGGTGACGCCGCCGGTGGTCGGGTGGGTCAGGATGGAGACGAAGGGGATGGCCTCCCGCTTGAGCCGCGCCAGGACGGCGCTGGTCTTGGCCATCTGCATGAGCGAGAGCAGCGACTCCTGCATGCGCGCGCCCCCGGAGCACGAGACGATGATCGCCGCCTCGCGGTGCTTCAGGCAGTCCAGGAGCATGCGGGCGATCTTCTCGCCCACCACCGAGCCCATGCTGCCGCCCATGAAGTCGAAGTCCATGACGCCCAGGCCCACGGGCAGGCGTTCGATCTCGCAGCGGCCGGTGAGGATGGCGTCCTCGCGGCCGGTCTTCTTGATGCTGCCCTTGATGCGGTCGGTGTAGGACTTGGAGTCCCTGAAGTCGAGCGGATCCTTGGACGTGATGCCCGCGTGGGTCTCCTGCCAGGAGCCCTCGTCCACCAGCAGGTCGATGATCTGCAGGGCGCCGATGCGCAGGTGATGGTTGCAGTGGGTGCAGACCCAGACGTTGCGCGTCAGTTCGCGATGATAGAGGACCTCCCCGCAACTGGGGCACTTGCTCCAGAGGTTGTCGGGGATCTCCTTCTTCTGCGTCGTGAGGGCCTTGATGCCCTTCTTGGCCTGATCTATCCAGGACATGTCGCTCTCCTCGCTGCGGGACCGTCGTCCGGACGGGGGACGACGGGCCCCGTAGAGTAGCCTCTCGGGGTGCCATCGACAAGCCGAATCGGATCAGTCTGGTTCCGGGGGAGCGTCGGAACGCAGCACCCGCACCAGGACCAGCGCGTCCTCGCCGGTGTCGCGATAATACCGCTGGCGACGGTCGATGGACCGGAATCCGTGCCGCTCGTAGAAGGCCAGGGCCGGCTCGTTGCTCACCCGCACCTCCAGGGTGGCGGTGTTGCAGTCCTCGGCGACGGCCGCGGCCAGGGAGGCCTCCAGCAGGCGGGTGCCCACGCCCGAGCGGCGCGCGGCGGTGGCGACGGCGATGTTAATGACGTGCCACTCGTCGACGACCTTCCACGCCATGATGTAGCCGACGACCTGTCCGTCCCGCACCGCGCACAGGGGGCGGCGCATGCGGTCGACGTGCAGCTCCGACAGCAGCGAGGCCGCGTCCCAGGGATCGGTGAAACTGCAGGCCTCGATGCCGAGGACCGCCGGCAGGTCGCCCCGTTCGGGCACGCGGATCGTCAGCTCCGCCGCGTCGTTCACGGAGCCTCCTCCCCGGGTGGGGCCGTAGGCCGGCGGGGCGTCAGGTCGAGCCCCCGCTGGACCTCGGCGTCGGAGACGCGCAGGTAGGACGGCACCAGCGCGAAGGGATGGACCGGCTCGAAGCCCCCGGGCGCGCGGGTGACGGCCCAGGCCAGGGCGCGGGCGGTGGCGGGATGAGCGGCGCTCCAGGCCCGCAGCCGCGGCGCTCCGGTCTCGCGCAGCTCGGGGCGCAGCCCCTCCCCCTCGCCCAGCAGCAGGGCGGCGCCGTGGCCGGCGTACACCGGGGCGGCGACGTCGGGCAGGGTGCGCACCAGGTCCGCCCACCAGTCGTCGGGACGTCGCGGCGCCGGCTCCGACACCATCTCGACCCAGTCGCCCGCGCGCCGGTAGACGGCGCCGAAGACCTCGCCGCGGCGGGCGTCCAGCACGGGCACGGCCAGGTCGCGATCCACGTGCTCGGCGAGCATGGCCCCGGCCATGGCCTCCAGGGTGGAGACCGCGTACAGCTCGCAGCCCAGGCTCCAGGCCAGCCCCTTGACCGTGGCCACGCCGATGCGCACGCCCGTGAAGCTGCCCGGTCCCCGGCAGACGGCGATGGCGTCCAGGTCCCCGCGGTCGCGCCCCGCGGCGGCGAGCAGGTCGTCCACCACCGGGAGCAGGGCGTCGGCGTAGGAGCCGGTCACGTTGTAGGGTTGGTAACGGAGCACCTCGCCGTCCTCGGCCACCGCGAAGCGGCCCCAGTTGGTGGAGGTGTCCAGCGCCAGGCAGATCATTCCCCATCGCCTCCGGACAGCAGGTCGGCCCAGGCCGCCGGCAGATCGGGCACGCCGCGCAGGCGCCAGGCGCGCATGTCCGGCGCGTCGCCGGGCAGCACGAGCAGTTCGAGCCGCCGCGCGAGCCAGGGCAGCAGCGGACCGGGCCACTCGGCCACCAGCACGGCGGCGCCGGACTCCACCTCGTCCAGGACGGCGTCGATGCCCACGTCGTGCAGGTCCGCCTCGTCGTCGAGCCGGTAGCCGTCGAGGTGGTGGACCACCAGGCGGCCCCGGTAGCGGTTGGCCAGGGTGAAGGTCGGCGAGACCACGTCCTCCTCCACGCCGAGCGCGGCGCAGAGCCCTTGTGTGAAGAGGGTCTTGCCGGCGCCGAGGGGTCCCCAGAGCAGGATCGTCTCCCCGCCGACGAGCCGCGAAGCCGCGCGCGCGCCGAGGGCCGCGGTCTCCGCGGGCGAGCCGGTGGCCAGGGCGGGGCCGAAGTCGGCGGGATCGGGCAACGCGTGGGTCATGGACAAAGCCGGGCTCCTAGCGCGGACGCAGCACGGCGAAGGGCACGATCATCTCCTCGAGACTGATGCCGCCGTGCTGGAAGCTGCCGCGGTACAACCGTTCGTACTCGTGGTAGTTGGTCGGGTAGACCAGGTAGTGGTTCTCGGTCGTGATGGCGTAGTTCTCGATGGCCGACTGCCGCGGCAGCATGTACTCCTCGGGCTCCTTGAGCAGGAAGACGGCCTTGTCGTCCACGCCGAGGTTGTCGCCGTACTTGTAGCGCACGTTGGTGCTGGTGTCGCGGTTGCCCTTGATGGTGGTCGCCTTGCGGCAGAGGGTCGAACCGTGGTCGGTGGTGACGATCACCGTGGCGTTGCGGCGCGCGAACTGCTTGAGCACCTCGAAGAGCGTGGAGTGCTCGAACCAGCTGCGCATCAACGAGCGGAAGGCCGCCACGTCCGGCGCCAGCTCCTTGAGGATCGAGGACTGGGCGCGCCCGTGCGACATGATGTCCAGGAAGTTGTAGACCGCCGCCACCAGCTTCACATCGTCCAGGGTCCCCACGTGACGGCTCAGGTCGTCGGTGTCGCGGGCGTCGAAGACCTTGTAGTAGCGGAAGCTGTCGGCCGCCGGCGAGCCGAGGCGCCTGAGCTGCTCGCCCAGCAGCTCCTGCTCGTGGGCGTTCTTGGAATGCTGCTGGTTGCTGGCCCCGCGCCACCAGTCGGGATAGCGGGACGCGATCTCGCTGGGGTACAGCCCCGCGAAGATGGCGTTGCGCGCGAAGGGCGTGGCCGTGGGCAGGATCGACCAGTAGTGGCGCCGCTCGAGCTGGTAGTAGGGCTCCAGCAGGCTCTCCACCGACTGCCACTGGTCCAGGCGCATGCAGTCGATGACGATGAAGACCACCTGGCGGCCGGTCTCGATCTCCGGCGCCACCCAGGTGCGGAAGAGGTCGGGGCCCATCAGGGGCGCCTGGTCGTCGCCCTGCACCCAGCCGGCGTAGCGCTCGCGGATGTAGCGGGCGAACATGCGGTTGGCCTCGGCCCACTGCTCCTCGTGGGTGGCCAGCAGGCCGTGGTCGCTGTAGGAGTAGAGGTCCAGCTCCCAGGTCACCATGTCGGCGTAGAGCCCGGCCCAGTCGTCGGGCGTGTCGGCCTCCATCAGGCGGCCGTTCATGCGCTGGTAGTGGGAGAGGAAATCGCGGGTGATCTGCTCGCCGCGGATGCGGCGGCCCTCCACGTGGCGCTTGAGCGCGGAGACGATCTGCAGGGGCGAGACCGGCTTGACGAGGTAGTCGTCGATGCGCCGGCCGATGGCCCGGTTCATCAGATCCTCCTCCTCGCTCTTGGTGATCATGATCACCGGCACGTTGTCGCGCACGCGCTTCAGTTCCTCGAGCGTCTCGAGACCGCCCATGCCGGGCATCATCTCGTCCAGCAGGATGGCGTCGTAGGGCGTCTCGCGGAGCATCTCCACGGCGTCGCGCCCGTTGTTGGCGCCGTCCACCGCGTACCCCTTCTCGCCCAGGTACACCACGTGCGAGCGCAGCTCCTCGATCTGGTCGTCTACCCACAGGATCTTGAAGGACAAGGTCAACCCTCCACTGGCAACGTGATCAGGAAGGTGGTCCCTTCCGGACCGGTGTTTTCCACCTGGATGCGGCCGCGGTGATACTGGACGATGATTCGTTTCACGAGCGCCAGGCCCATGCCCCAGCCGCGGGACTTGGTGGTATACCCGGCCTCGAAGATGCGGTTCCGGTGCTGGGACGGGATGCCGGCGCCGGTGTCCGCGACCCGGATCTGCACGCTGTCCTGCGGCCCGTCGGACAGCGTCACGGCGAGGGCCCCGCCGGTCTCGGGCAGGGCGTCGATCCCGTTCTTGATCAGGTTCTCGAGCACCCATTCCATCAGGTCGCGGCTGAAGAGGCAGCGACGGCTGAGGGTGCTCTCGAAGGTCAGCTCCACCTTGCCGCCCAGATGGGGCAGGCGACGCTCAAAATAACCCACCGTGGCCTCGACCGCCGCCTCGAGCTCGGTGTCGTCCAGGCGGGGGCTCGACCCGATCTTGCTGAAGCGCTCGCTGACCTTGCCCAGCCGGGCCACGTCGTTGTCGAGCTCGTCGATCACCCCGGCGTGCACGTCGTCCCGGTCGCGCAGCAGCGCGAGCCAGCCCAGGATGGAGCTGATGGGCGTACCGAGCTGGTGGGCGGTCTCCTTGGCCATGCCCGCGAAGAGCTTCTGCTCGTCGCCGTCCCACTTCACGTAGAGGGCCCACACGATCAGCAGGAAGAACACCGACAGCAGGCCCAGTCCCGCGTAGGGCAGCCAGCGGATGCGGCGGCCCAGGGACGAGGCGCCGTGGTGCAGGGTGAGCATGCGCTGCCCCGTGGCCGGGTGGTTGATGGCGAAGGGCTCGTTGCGCGCGTCGTACTCGCGGACGAGTTCGAGGATTCGGTCCAGCTCCGGACCGTTGCCGCCCTCGGGATCCACCGCCGCCAGCACCTCGGGCGCGTCGGGCATGGGGATGCCGATCAGGTTGCCGTTCCACAGCACCGGCCGTCCCTGGTTGTCGGTCACGATGAAGGGGACGTCGATCTCGGCCGTGCGGGAGAGCACCTCGGCCAGGGCCCCGGTCTCGCCCTGGGCCAGGTGCTGGCTGGCGAAGTGGGAGAGCAGCCAGGTGGACAGGCGCGCCTGCTCCTCCACCCGGTCGGAGACGCGGAAGGTGGCCTGGCTGATGACCGCGAACAGGACGAGGCTGCCCAGCAGCACGTAGGCGGTGAAGTAGTGCCGGCGACGGAACATCACCAGCGCTCTGGGCAACCAGGCCATGCAATCCTCCAGGCGAGCGAAGGGGGGCGGTCAGCCGATGTACTCGGCGCCGTCCAGATACGGGCGCAGGGCCTCGGGCACCCGGATGCGACCGTCGGCGGTCTGGTAGCCCTCCATGATCGCGACGATCAGGCGCGGCAGGGCCACGCCCGATCCGTTCAACGTGTGCACGAACCCGCTCTCGCCGCCGCCCTTGAAGCGGATGCCCGCGCGACGCGCCTGGAAGTCCCCGAAGTTGCTGCAGGACGAGACCTCCAGCCAGGCGTCCACGCCCGGGGCCCATACCTCGAGGTCGTAGCACTTGGCGGCGGCGAAGCTCAGGTCGCCGGTGGCCAGGGTCAGCACGCGGTAGGGCAGCTCCAGGCGGCGCAGGATCTCCTCGGCGTCGTCGGTCAGCGTCTCGAGCACGTCGTAGGACGCGTCCGGCCGCACGAACTGCACCATCTCCACCTTGTGGAACTGGTGGACGCGGAGCAGGCCGCGCGTGTCCTTGCCCGCGGCGCCGGCCTCGCGGCGGAAGCAGGGCGAGAAGGCCACGTACTTCACCGGCAGGCGGTCGGCGGCCAGGGTCTGCTGGCGATGGACGTTGGTGACCGAGACCTCGGCGGTCGGGATCAGGAAGAGGTCGTCCACCTGGCAGTGGTACATGTCCTCCTCCATCTTGGGCAGCTGGCCGGTGCCGGTCATGGCGTCGCGGTTGACCAGGTAGGGCGGGTTCATCTCGACGTAGCCCTGCTCCAGGTGCACGTCGATCATGAAGTTCACCAGCGCCCGTTCCAGGCGCGCACCCGCGCCGACGAGCAGGGTGAAGCCGGAGCCGGACATGCGGGAGGCCGCCTCCAGGTCCATCAGGCCCAGGTTCGCGCCGATCTCCCAGTGGGGCTTGACCTCGAAACCGGGATCGACGACCTCGCCCCAGGTGCGGACCAGGACGTTGTCCTCCTCGCCGCCCTCGGGCACGCTCTCGTGCGGGACGTTGGGCAGCCGCAGGTAGAGGGCGCCCACCTCCTCCTCGGCGGCGGCGGCGGCCTGCTTCAGCTCCTTGATGCGGCCGGAGAGCTCCTTCATGCGCGCGATGGCCTCGTCGGCGTCCTCGCCGGCCTTGCGTCGCTCGGCGATGTCCTTGTTGGCCCGGTTGGCCTCGGCCTGGAGCTCCTCCAGGGACTGCAGGGCGGCCCGCCGGGCGGCGTCCTTCTCGTAGTAGGCGTCCACGTCCACGGTCTCGAGCTTGGCCCGGACGGCCCGGGTCACGAGATCGCGGTTCTCGCGCAGGAATTTGCGGTCCAGCAAGGGATGTCCTCCCGCCCGCTCGGGGTCGGTTTTCGCGTTGCATTCGGCCCGATCGACTGTTAAGAAGGGTATAGACTAACGACTTGGCGCGGGCAAGGCAAATCGCCCCGCCGCGCCCATTCCGACGGCGCTCTCCGCTCGGAGCCGATGCGCCGCGGCCCGGACTCTCATCCCTGGACAGAGACATGCCCCTGGAATCACCGACACCGTCCGCCGGCCTGCGCCGACTGCCGCTCGCGCAGCGGGTGATCACCGCCCTCGACGTCCCCGACGCGGCGGCCGCCGTCGCGCTGGCCGACCGCCTGGGCGACCACGGCCGCTTCGTGAAGGTGGGCATGGAGCTGTTCACCGCCGAGGGGCCCGACGTGGTCGCCCGCCTGCGGGAGGCCGGACGCGAGATCTTCCTCGATCTCAAGTACAAGGACATCCCCAACACCGTGTCGGGCGCCGTCGCCTCGGCCTGTCGGCTGGGCGTGGGCATGATGACCCTGCACGCCGACGGCGGCCGCCGCATGCTCGAGGCCGCGGTCGAGGCCGCCGACCGGGCCTCCGGGGGCGGCGCGCCGCGTCCCGCCCTGCTGGCGGTGACCGTGCTCACGAGCCTGGCGCCGGAGGAGGCCGAGGAGGTCGCCCCCGGCGGCGGACCCATCGCGGAGCGCATCGTGCGGCTGGCGCGGCT
>CAZSNA010000081.1:0-15850 GCA_964607825.1 uncultured Fibrobacteraceae bacterium
GGTTCCAGTCGGCGGGCGTCCAGGCCGCGGTGCCGTGGCAGTCGGCGCAGTCGAGGGGGAAGCCGGCGGCCGTGTGGGACGGGTCGGTCGTGCCGTCGTACTCGTCGGCGTGGCAGGCGTAGCAGTCGGTGGGCGTGCCGGCGTAGCCGCCCTGGTGGCAGGCCGCGCAGTCGGTCACGGCGTGGGCGCCGGTCAGGGGGAACAGGACGTCGTGGTTCCAGTCGGCGGGCCGCCAGGCCGCGGTGCCGTGGCAGGCCGCGCAGTCGGACGGGAAGCCGGCGTCGACGTGCGGAGGGTCGTTGGTGCCGTCATAGTCGTCGGTATGGCAGGCGTAGCAGTCGGTGGGCGTACCGGCGTAGCCGCCCTGGTGGCAGGCCGCGCAGTCGATCGCGGCGTGGGCGCCGGTCAGGGGGAAGGCGGCGCTGTGGGTGATGTCGTCGGTGCGCCAGCTCGCGGCGTAGACGCCGTGGCAGGTCTCGCAATCGTAGCCGAAGCCGGCGGCCGCGTGGTCGATCGTGGCGGCCGCATGGTAGTCGGCCTCGTGGCAGGCGACGCAGTCGGTGCGCGTGCCCACGTAGCCGGTCGTGGCGGGGCTGTCGTGGCAGGCCTTGCAGTCGACCCAGGCGTGGGCGCCGGTCAGGGGGAAGGCGGTGGCGTCGTGACGCTCACGCCGACGCCGGGGGTCGATCCAGCCGGTGGGGTCGTGGCACAGCTCGCAGTCGTGGCCCAGCGCGCCGGCGTGGGGATCGACGTGGCAATCGGCGCAGCTGATCCCCACGTGGGCGAAGACCGGCGCCCGGTGGCAGTCGCGACAGTCGACGCCGGCGTGGCGGCCGGCCAGCGGGTAACCCGTGTCGGCGTGGTCGAAACCCTCGGGCCGTTCGGCGATGCGCCAGGATCCCTCGTCGTGGCAAACGACGCAGTCGATGGCGATCTCGCCGTGGGGGTTGGCGGTTCCCTGGGCCGCGGCCTGAGAGGCGACGGACAGGAGGGACAGCAGCGCACAGGTCAGGACTCTCACGGTCGGCTCCCCGTCGTGGCGGTTGCGGCCGCGTGGCAGGCGAGGCAGGCCGTGTCCAGCGGCTTGAAACGACGCGTATCGCCCTCGTGCGGCGCGGGCGGGTGGCACCCGGCGCAGGCCACGCTCCGGTGCGCGCCGTGCAGCGGGAAGCGGCTGTCGCGGTCGTGGTCGAAGCGTTCGGCCAGCCAGTCCCGGGTGACGTGGCAGCGGTCGCAGTCGGTGGCGGATTCGCCCGGGCGTCGGAACTGGCCGCGGTGGACGTCGTCGTGGCAGCCGGCGCAGTCGCGGGGGGCGGGGTCCGCGAAGGCCGGCGGGTCGCGCAGATCCGCTCCCTGATGGCAGGCGCGGCAGGCGATGGCCGCGTGCCGGTCCGTCAGGACGAAACCCGTACCGGCGTGGTCGAAGGTGATCCGACGCCAGGTCTCCGCGTCGTGACAGGTGCGGCAGGCGATGGCGGTCCGACCCGGCGGGCGGCCGTGGGGATCGGCGTGACAGTCCGAACAGGTGCCGTGGGCGAGGGCGAGTTGCGTGGGGGCGTCGGCCTCCGGCCGGTGGCAGGCGTCGCAAGGGATCGCCCGGTGGGCGCCCCGCAGGGGGAAGGCCGTGGTTTCGTGGTCGGCCAGTCCGTAGTTTGCGGGGCTGAAACCCGCCACGGTGTGGCAGTCCTCGCAGGCCGGTCGGCCGGCGCGTGTGCGGGACGAGACGCCGTGATGGTCCGCGTGGCAGTCCAGGCAGGCTCCGTGGGCGGGCCGGGCGCGGTCTCCGCCGTGGCAGGCCCGGCAGGCCACCGCCGCGTGACGTCCGCGCAGGGGGTAGGCCGTGCGGTCGTGGTCGAAGGCGCCCGCCGTCACGTCTCGCCAGCCGGCGGGCGTGTGGCAGTCGGCGCAGCGACGGCCGAGGGCGTTCGCGTGGGGATCGTCGTGACAGTCGGCGCAGAGGGCGCGTCGGGGCGCGGCGAAGCGCAGGGTGGCCGGGTCGTCGTCGGCACGGGGTGCGTGGCAACGCGCGCAGGCCGTCTCCGCGTGTCGTCCGCGTAGGGGGAAGACGGCGGCGTGGTCGAAGCCGGGCGCCGGGCGCCAGGCCCGGGTGTCGTGGCAGGACGAGCAGTCCGCCGGCAGCTGGCCCAGGTGGACGTCGGCATGGCAGTCGGTGCAGTCGGTGCCCAGGCCCAGGTAGGTGCGGTCGAGGTCCTTGCCCGCGGCCAGCAATGCGTCGCGCCGGACCACCATCTCGTCGCGGTGGCAGGCGCGGCAGGCCAGTTCGGCATGGCGTCCCTGCAGAGGAAAGCCCAGGGCGGCGTGGTCGACGCCTTCGGGGCCGTCGGGCCAGAAGATCAGATCGTAGTCACGGCCCTGGTGCTCTACGTGGCAGTCCACGCAGTCGGCGAAATCGTCCTGGGCGTGCAGGCCGCGGCCGGTGTCGCGGGCGGCGGCGATCTCGCGGTGGCAGTCGAGGCACTTGGCGGTCACCTCGCGGCTGCCGAGCTCGTGGCATCGGCCGCATTGTCGCAGGCCCTCGAGATGGGCATGGGGGCGGCTGAGATCGCCGGGCGAGAGCTGGGCGAGCGCGGGGGCGGCTTGCAGAATCGTCCAGAAAAGGACAGGGAGGTGCCAATATGAGATGAATAAAGTCCGGATATGAACGAAGCGAATCAAGATGCCTCCCGGTCCGGCAAGGCTCAGGACAACCAAACGTAGCCCAGGGCGAGACTCACCGCCACATGGACCAGCATCACCAGTATCATGATGAACGCGAACGGCTTGTGGACGACGTGCCACCAGTGGAAGATGTCGCGGATCAGCTGGTGGAGATGGAGGCGGCGCGCCTGCTGGACCCAGGTCCGGGCCAGTTCCATCCCTCCGTCGTCGATGCCGGGTGCTGCCGTACGGCGCCAGGTTTGCAAGCGGCGCGCCAGATCGAGGTTCATCAAGGGAAGCGCGAGCAAGGCCGCAAGCGAGGGCCAGCGCTCGAGCCGGTCCAGCGCCAGATCCTCCAGGCCGCCCACGGCCCGCTCGTCGAGTTGCGCGGACTCGGACAGCTCCACCAGGATGGCCTCGTTCCGGGCCTCGATCTCGTCCGGGGAGAGGGCTTCGCCGAGCAGGTTGCGGGGGAGCTGCTGGTAGAGGTAGCGGCCGAACACCCCGCTCGCGGCCACCGCGACCATGGACCAGTAGCTCCAGGCCACCAGGCCCTGCACCTTGAACGAGGTGTGCAGGGTGATCAGTATGGGTCCCGCCACGCCCAGGAAGATGTGATAGCGCAGCCAGGTGCCGATATGCCCCCGTCGGGACAGGGACGCCATGCGCTTGCGCAGGCTGTAGAGCAGCAACAGGCAGATCATCAGGCTGCCCAGGACGCCCAGTCCGTGTCCCACGCGTCCGGCGGGACGGAACTCGCGATAGTCGGGATGGTGGGGGCGCTCGATCAGGGGCGTGGCGTAGTAGTCGAGGCCGGTCTGCACGACCCAGACCGCCAGACCCGCCGTGGCCAGGGCGAGAATGGCCAGGATCCACCCGTGCGCGTCGAATCCGCCTCGTTTCATGCCGCCAACCCTTTCGTGGGCCGGAGTATAGGCGGCCCCGTTCGCGACGCCAACAGTTCCTTGTAACCCCGCGCCGCCGATGGTAGTTTTCCCGGGTCTGTCCCGCCCGCATCTGGCGGGGGCGCCCGTGCGTACGGCGGCGCCCCGGGCCTGTCGGACCCGAACCCGGAGGAATTCATGGACGTCACTGGCAAGGTCTCGAGCCTACCGGAGAACGCCTACCGCAAGCTCAACCCGGGCGAGGAATACGTCCCCGTCGTGCCGGCCGCGAAGATCGTGCCGGAGCTAACCGGGTACTCCCTGTTCTGGGGGCTGTTCTACGCGGTGGTCTTCTCCGCAGCCGCCGCCTACCTGGGCCTGAAGATCGGCCAGGTGTTCGAGGCGGCCATCCCCATCACCATCCTGGCCATCGGCCTATCCAACGCCCTGGGCAAGAAGGACGCGCTCCAGCAGAACGTGATGATCCAGTCCATCGGCTCCGCGTCGGGCGTGGTGGTGGCGGGCGCCATCTTCACCCTGCCCGGCCTGTACATCCTGGGGCTGAACGAGGAGGCGGGCTTCTTCAAGATGTTCATGGCGTCGCTGCTCGGCGGCTTCCTGGGCATCCTGTTCCTGATCCCCTTCCGCCGCTACTTCGTCAAGGACATGCACGGGGAGTTCCCCTTCCCCGAGGCCACCGCCAGCACCGAGGTGCTGATGGCCGGCGAGGCGGGCGGCGACCAGGCCAAGATCCTGCTGCAGGCCGGCGGCGTGGCCGCGGGCTACCAGCTCCTGTCCCAGACCATCGGCCTGTGGCGCGAGAGCTTCTCCACGACGGCCTTCGCCTGGGGCGAGCGGCTGTCCCGCAGCGTGCGGCTCGAGTTCAACATGCTGACCGAGGCCGCGGTGATCGGCCTGGGCTATATCGTGGGTCTGCGCTACGCGCTGATCATCGCCTCGGGCTCGTTCCTGAGCTGGTGGGTGCTGACGCCCATGATCGGTATCCTGGGCGACGGCGTGACCATCGACGGCCGCATGTACGCCCTGACCGGCATCGGCGACCTGGCCACCGAGGACATCTTCTACAACTTCGTGCGCCCCGTCGGCATCGGCGCCATCGCCATGGCCGGCCTGATGGGCGTGTGGAAGAGCCGTTCGATCATCCTGGGCGCCTTCAAGCTCGCCAGCCAGGCCGGCCAGAAGGCCGCCGGCGCCGAGGACGTGGAGCGCACCCAGAAGGATCTGTCCATGCGGATCGTGGTCGCGCTGATCCTGCTGGTCCTCGCCGGCACGTTCTTCTTCTTCCTGGGACCGGTCACCGGCAACCTCGGCCACGCCATCGCGGGCCTGCTGATCGTGGCCATCATCGCCTTCCTCTTCACGACGGTCGCCGCGCGGGCCATCGCCATCGTGGGCACCAACCCGGTGTCCGGCATGACCCTGATGACGCTGATCATCAGCTCGGTGATCCTCAAGTCGGTGGGTCTGACGGGCAACGGCGGCATCGTGGCCGCCCTGATCATCGGCGGCGTGGTCTGCACCGCGCTTTCCATGAGCGGCGGCTTCGTCAGCGACCTGAAGATCGGCTACTGGCTGGGCACCACGCCCGAGGTGCAGCAGCGCTGGAAGTTCCTGGGCACCATCTTCGCGGCCGTGTCCGTGTCGCTGGTGATCATGCTGCTGGACGCCACCTTCGGCTTCAAGGCGGGCGGCCTGCCCGCGCCGCAGGCCAACGCCATGGCCGCGGTGATCGAGCCGTTGATGACCGGGCAGTCGGCTCCCTGGCTGCTCTACATGGCGGGCTGCTTCATGGCCCTGGTGCTGGACTGGACCGGCGTGCCGGCCCTGGCCTTCGCCCTCGGCATGTACCTGCCCCTGGAGCTGAACACCCCGATCCTCGCCGGCGGCATCGTGGCCCACCTGGTGGCCCGCGGCAAGACCGAGGAAGTCGTCGCCAAGCGCAAGGAGCGCGGCACCCTGATGGCCTCGGGCTTCGTGGCCGGCGGCGCCATCATGGGCGTCATCGCGGCGCTGATCCGTTTCGTGGGCCAGAAGGTCTGGGGCGAGGAGGCCCCCGAGGCCGCGAGCCCGGCGGCGTCCGAGCTGGCCGAGGGCACCGAGAAGCTGCAGCACCTGGCCGAGGGCGCCGCGGACTACGTGGGCATGGCCCAGTCCGCCGCCGACCGCCTGGCGGTCCAGGCCCACGAGGTGATGACCCATCTCGGCACGGCGGCCGCCGACAGCGTGCGGCTGGCCGCGGACGGCCTGGGCGAACGCGTGTCGGCGCTGAAGGGCCTGGCCGAATCGGCCGCGGTCCAGGCGGATGCCGCCTTCATCGATCTGGCCGGCGATCTCGCCGCCGGTACGGAGCTGCCCGAGGCCGAGACCTGGACGCCCGCCGGCGCCCTGGGGCTCGAGCACTGGGTCGAGGAGGAGCCGGCCTCGGCGGTGGTCGCCATGGTGCTGTTCCTCGGCTTGTGCACCTACCTGTACAGGAGCGGCCGGGCGGCGGCGAGCGACTAGCGCCGGCCGGAATCGAACGTGGAAGGGGCGGCCTCTCGGCCGCCTCTTTCGCGTGTGTGGGAGAGGGTCATTCGCCGGCGCGGAGGACGCCGATCAGGCGCCAGCCGTCGCCGTCGCGGCGGTAGTGGGCCTCGGTCGGGGGCAGGCGCCGGCCGCTGCCTACCTCGCGGGCCGTCCAGACGATCCGGAGATACGATTCGGAAGCCAGGTCGTCCGGCCGAAGCGTCACGGTGGGGAAGACCGGGGCGGAGGACACGGTCGGCAGGTGTCGTCCCGCGGCGTCCGTCACGGCGAGGGACCATTCGAGGTCGCCGGAGAACGATGGACGTCCCGGATGCTCGCGGGCCGCGATCCAGAAGCGGTCTGGGCCGAGGGTCACGTTGGCCAGGTTCGTCACGGGGGAGACGCACCCCAGCGCCCAGTCGACCGTCGCATCCCGCCGCGCCTTCAGCACCCGCGCCAGCTCCGCCGCCGCCGCCGGATCCGGGTACCGCCCCGCCGTGACCGCGGCGTCGATCATGTCGTCGGTGATCCGTGCGAGGACGGTGCCCGCCCAGAACGCGTCCGCCGGCCCGCAGGCGTGCAGGTAGTCGTTCACGTAGTTGGGCGCCCAGTCGGCGGGGTCGTAGGCCTCTTCCGTGAACAGGCCCACCTGGGGATGGACCGGTGCGTCGAGCCCCTCCCAGGGCCGCACGACCAGTCCCAGGGTCGGGATGCCCGAGAGGATCGTGCCCAGGTCGACGTCGTGCGCGTAGCCGATGCGCGGCTCGCGGCGGGCGGCCCAGTAGCCGCCCAGGCAGCCGTCGAAGTCCACCAGGTAGTGTCGCACGTGGCCGGCGCCGTCCTCGCCCACGTAGAGATCGAGGGTGTTGTCGACCTTCAGGTCCACGTGCTGCAGCCAGGCGCCGAAGACGCGCAGGCCGCGCAGGCTGCGGCGGCGCTCGTGGGGGATGCGGTCGTTGGGGTCGTCGGGTCGGGTGCCCGCGTAGGCGAAGCCGCCGATGGGGCGTCCGTCCAGGAAGCGGCTCACCAGGGCGCGGCAGCCGTCGCCGTGCCGGGCCTGGGGCAGGGCGGCCAGCAGGGCGTCGATGTCGTCGCGGGTCAGGGGGCGCTTGCGGCCGGCGGCGTCCCTGGCCGTGGCGTCCTCGGCGATGAGCAGGGCGTCGGGGTCGAAGTGGACCACGCGGTCGTCCGGCACGTTGTAGCCCGCCGCCCACAGCAGCCTGGCGGCCACGGCGCCGGCGGCCGTGGCGATGACCGGCGCGTCGGGCTTGTCGAACTTGCAGATGTAACGGGCGCCGCGGCTGTCGCGGAAGTTGAAGCCGGGGTTGCGGCCGCCCACCTTCAGGCCGGTGACCTCCCAGGGGAGGAAGGCCTCGGGGCCGGGATCGTCGCCGCCGGGGC
Source organism: uncultured Fibrobacteraceae bacterium (assembly GCA_964607825.1). Classification (GTDB taxonomy): domain Bacteria; phylum Krumholzibacteriota; class Krumholzibacteriia; order LZORAL124-64-63; family LZORAL124-64-63; genus JAHIYU01. The sequence continues at coordinate 7,470 of CAZSNA010000081.1, forward strand.
CCTGGGCGACCTGCCTGGGGCTCAGCCGGCCGAGGCGGTTCTCGTACCAGCTCGAGTCGGGCACGCGGCCGAGGCGGTTCACGTCCAGGGCGGGCTCGGCCGGCGTCGGGTCCAGGCCCAGGCGCGCCTGGCGCAGGTAGAAGTTGTCGAGATGGTGCGACATGCGGTTGAACTCGGCCTCCGCGGGCCGCGGGATGGGCGCGGTGTCGTCGACGGCCTCGACGACGGGGCCGCCCACGAAGACCGGTGCCGCGTGGCGGCCGCCGCAGCCGCCGATCGCCAGGCCGGCCGCCAGGGCCAGGACGGGGATCGTGCGCCGGAGGTTCATCGCCGCCTCCTCGGATCGAGCCCGAAGACCGAGCCGGTGCCCACGTACAGGTGGCCGCCCTCCTCGCTCCGGGCGTACTGGATCGCCATCCGCATCCCCTTGTAGTCGACCGCCAGCGCGGCGCCGCCACTGACGGACAGGTCGTCGGCGCGGAACGCGCTCCAGCTCGGGGCGACCTGGCCCGCGTCGGCGAACAGCCGGCCCTGCAGCCAGTCGGTGACCGGGTAGCGGTACTCGAGGGTGGCCACGCCGGCGCGGAGATCGCGGAAACGGTCGCTGGCGAAGCCGCGCAGGGTGCGCCGGCCGCCGACCGACGGCAGCTCGGTGAAGGGGATGCGGTCGGGACGGTCGGCGTCGACCCCCTCCGCGTAGAGACGCAGCGCGAAGCCGCGGCCGCGCCAGACGTCGCGGAAGAGCTGCACCTCGGCGCTGTAGTGACGGTAGTCGGCGTCGTCGTACGCCGACGCGAAATCGGCGCCGCCGACCAGTTCCACAAACCAGCCGCGGGTCGAGAAGTCGCCGGCGTCGCGGGTGTCCCGGGACACGCGCAGCTCGACGCCCTCGTAGCGGTTCGCCTCGGCGCGTCCAAACAGGGTCGGATGGATCGAGCGGGTGGTGGGATGGTCGTCGTCGCCGAGGTCCTCGAGCCCCTCGTCCGGTTCGTCCAGGTCGGTGTGACGCTGGAAGACCGCCCCTTCCACGAGCCAGCCCTCGGCGGGGCGCGCGTGCAGGGCGACCTCGGCCAGCAGGAACTGGCGGTGGTAGTCGGTCCGGATGTCGGGGGCGTCGGGACCGAGCCCGTAGAAGGGCCGGTTGTCCTTGCGCTCGAAGCGGGTCAGCACCGAGGCCCAGAAGTCGTCCTCCCGCCCGTGGAGTTCGAGCTCGAACAGGTTGTTGCGGGTGTTGAGATAGCCGGCGGTCAGGTCGTAGTCGACCCCCGTCCCGAACCAGTCCTCCGACTCGGCGTGCAGTCCGACCAGGGTCAGGCCCAGCCCGGTCTCGTAGCCGAAACGGGCCGACATGCGCGTGTCCACGGGCGCCAGGTTCCAGGCGAAGAGACTGGTCAGCCGACGGATCGGGTGGTGCGTCTCCTCCAGGCGGGCCAGCCAGTACAGCGGCCGACCGGTGAGCTCCACCAGGCCGTAGGGGACGTAGCCCAGGGTGCGCAGCAGCGTCTGGCCGGGACTCGGCCGGCCGACCAGGGGCGTCTCGGTGCCGCGCAGTCGCCAAGCCTCCTCCGCGGCGGGCGTGGCGACCGTGTCGGGCGGCGCGGCGGCCGTCGCGGCGAGTAGCGGCGCCGCGGCCAGCAGCGCCAGGACGAGCGCGATGGATCTCATGACGGCGTCTCCGTGAGTCGGCGGTACCGGCGGCCGATCACCGCTGCGACCCCGACCCAGACCAGGATCAGCCCGATGTTGGTCAGCGCGAAGTGCCGCGTCGCGAAGCCCAGCGCACCGCCCAGGAACACCACGCCGGCCGAGAGTACGTCGCCCGCCCGCACGAAGAAGGTGTCGATGGCCTGCTTGCCCTGGTACTTGGCGTCTCGGCTGGTGGGCAGGAAGAGGGCCTGGCGGGTGGTGTTCTGCAGGGAGTAGTCGGTCGAGTTCTCGAAGATCTTGGCCACGCGGATGGCGCCGAGCACCGCGGTGGTCGCCATCAGGGCGTAGCCGCCCAGGGCGATCAGCGGCAGGATGAACAGGGCCTTGGCCACGCCGGCGTACTTGATCACCCGCGAGACGGCGAAGGCCTGCAGCAGGGCGGTCAGCGTGTTGACCCAGGTGAAGAAGCCCGCGTAGAAACCGCCGATCATGCGCTCGGCGGCCTCTGACTCGCCGTGGGTCGCGCGGGCGATGCCCTCGACCGTGTCGCCCAGGATGAACTCGCCGTTGGTGTTGACGATGTTGGCCACCAGCAGCATCAGGCCGATCATCAGCAGGTAGCGGTCGCGCAGGACCAGGTGCAGGCCGTCGCGGCTCTCGTCGTTCCCGTCGTCGGGCGGGTTCTCATGCTCGGCGGCCCGTTGCAGGGCGGGGCGTTCCCGGCGGCTGACGAGGTTCGTCAGGGCCAGGCAGGCGCCGAGCAGGGCGGCCGCGATCAGCATCATCTCGAAGGATCCCACGCCGAGGGCGTAGAAGCGTCCCGCCAGCCACGAGCCGCAGACCGCGCCGCTGGTGCTGCCCACGGCGATCAGGGGGAACAGGCGCTTGCCCTGACCGCTCTCGTAGAGGTCGTTGGCGAAGGACCAGGCCTGGGCGATGGTCATCAGGCTGAAGATCCCGACCCACACGAAGAAGGCCACGCCCAGGTAGGGCACTTTCAGGCGGGCCAGGACGTAGAAGAGCGCCAGGTTGGCCATGAAGAAGCCGACCACGCGGTTGATCAGCCGCACGCGGTCCATGCGCACCACGAGCGCGCTGTAGAGCGGCACCACGCCGAGCAGCAGCAGGGCCTGGGCCGCCGCCGTGTAGCTCTTCACCTCGGCGCCGCCGCCCATGAGGATAAGCGGCTCGCGGACGGTCTTCAGCATGTAGTAGGCCGTCAGCAGCAGGAAGAGGTTGAGCATCAGCAGCAGCGCCGTGCCGGCCTCGCCCTGGCGGACCTCGGTGAAGGTGCGGAGCAGCCGCGTCAACCGATCGGGCGGTGGCTCCGGATGGACTTCTGGCATACGGGTCTCCGTTCGCAGCGTCTCGATGGAAAGTAGGACAGGAGCCGCGGGGATGCACGCGTCAATCCAGACCGCACGTGGCGCGGCTCCGGGGCATATGCTAACGTTCCGGGGCTCGAACGACCCTGGATCCGCGATTTCTGGAGGTTTTCATGGCGCGTTTTCCGACTCCGTGCCGACTCGCAACCCTGACGGCGCTGTGCCTGTTCGCGTTGGCGGGCTGCGGGAGCGACTCCGGTCCCGTGGAGCTGGCCGCCTTTCCCCTGGACGACGTCTCCGAGCTGCTCACGGACGACCCGCGCGTCGGGATCGTCTCCGAGAGCGCCGGCGACGGCGGTTCGGTCCACATCGAGACCGAGGACGAGGCCCAGTTCAACCTGGTGGAGACGCTCACGCCCGGTTTCGTCGGCGACACGGTCCTGCTGCGCGCGCAGACCCGCACCATGGCTTTCAAGGGCTACGTCTCGGTGGAATTGTGGGTGTATTCCGGGGAGGACGACGCGCGCGGCCTGCGCCGCCCCTTCGACGGACTGTCCCGCACGACCAACTGGTCCGAGCGGGAGATCCGCTTCGACCTGCCCGAGGGTTTCGTGCCCGACCGCGTCCGCGTCGTGCTGCACCTGGGCGGCCGCGGCCATGTCTGGCTGGACGACATGAAGCTGCTGAGCGCCCGCGCCGAGGACCTGGAGGGGGCATGAGGCAGGTCTGGATCCCGCGTACCGGCGAGCCCGAGGTGATGGAGGTCCGCGAGACGGCCGATCCGTCGCCCGGCCCCGGCGCCGTCCGCGTGCGCGTGGACGCGGCGGGCGTCAACTTCGCCGACGTGATGATCCGCATCGGGCTCTATCCCGACGCGCCGGACATGCCCATGGTGCCCGGCTACGAGGTGGCCGGCGCCGTAGACGCCGTGGGCGATGGGATCGACCCCGCCCGCGTCGGGGAGCGCGTCGTGGGCTTCTGTCCCTTCGGGGGCTACGCCGACACGGTGGTCCTGCCCGCGCGCAGCGTCTTCTCCCTGCCCGACGGCGTGACCACGACCGCCGCCGCCGCACTGCCCGTCAACTACGTCACGGCCTACCAGATGCTGGAGGTCATGGCGCCCCCGGCCGAGGGGGAGACCGTGCTGATCCACGGCGCCGCCGGCGGCGTCGGCCTGGCGGCCCTGGAGCTGGCCCGCCGACGCGGCGCCCGGGTGCTGGGCAGCGCCTCGCCGGCCAAGCACGCCTTCCTGCGCGAGCGTGGCGTGGACGCCTGTCTCGACTCGCGCGCCCCTCGCTTCGCCGCCGAGGTGCGCGCCGCCACCGGCGGACGCGGCGCCGACGTGGTCCTCGAACCGCGGCACGGCCGCTGGATCCGCGAGAGCTACGCCGCCCTGGCCCCGGCCGGCCGCCTGGTGCTCTTCGGCTTCGCCGACGCGGCCCGCTCCAAGCGCGGCAGCCGCTGGGCGGCCCTGCGCACCCTGGCCGGCGTGCCCTGGCTGACCATCAATCCCCTGCGCCTGATGAACGACAACAAGGCGGTCATGGGCGTGAACCTGGCCCGCATGTGGACCGAGCAGGAGCGGGTGGCCTCCTGGCTGCGCCGGCTGCTGGACTGGGCCGCGGACGGGACGATCGCGCCGCACGTGGACCGCGTCTTGCCCCTGGCCGAGGCCGCACGGGCCCATCACCGGCTGCAGGACCGCCGCAATGTGGGCAAAGTGCTGCTGGCGTCCGAGGCGGCGCTGGCCGAAGGGCGTGTCCAGGTGTCAACGGAGGAGGAGCCGGCGTGAAGCCGACCGCCGTCCTGATCACCCGCAACGCCGCCGACACCCTCGAGGGCTGTCTGGTCTCGCTGGATTTCGTCGAGGAGATCGTGGTCCTCGACCACGGCTCGACCGACGACACGCGGGAGATCTGCGTCCGCCACGGCGCCCGGGTGATCGAGGCGGAATGGGCCGGCTTCGGCGCGGCCAAGCGCGCCGCCGCCGCCGCCGCGTCGACGCGCTGGGTGCTGAGCATCGACGCCGACGAGGTCGTCACACCCGAACTGCGGGCGGCCGTCCTGGCCCTGCCCGACGAGCCCGGGCCCGCGGCCTACGCCGTGAACCGCCTCTCGCGGTTCCTCGGACGCTGGATGCGTCACAGCGGCTGGCATCCCGACTGGGTGGTGCGGCTCTTCGACCGCGAGCGCGCGGGCTTCGACGACCGTCTCGTCCACGAGAGCGTGCAGGCGGACGGCCCGGTCGCCCGCCTCGACGGCCTGCTGCTGCACCACGCCTACGATGATCTGCACCAGTGGGTCGAGAAGCAGAACCGCTATTCCACGCTGGCGGCGGAGCAGGCCGCGGCCGCCGGCGCCGGCGGCTCCCTGGCCCGGGCCGTCCTGCGCGGGCAGCTGGCGTTCCTGCGCACCTACGTGCTGAGGTCGGGCTGGCGCGACGGCGCCCACGGCCTGGCGCTCTGTCTGCTGACCGGCGGCGCCACCTTTCTGAAACATCTGAAGATCTGGCGCGCGACGCGTGCCCAGGAGGAGCGGAGATCATGAGACGCCCGTTGACGACCCTCGCCCTGGCGGCCGCCCTGGCCATGCTCGCCGCGGCCGTCCCCGCGGCCGAGCCGGCGGAGGAGCTCGCCGAGATCGAGGCCCTCATCAAGGCCGCCAAGGATCTCGGCGCCCAGAAGCGATGCCCCCTCTTCTGGGACGACGCCGAGCAGGCCTACCAGGCCGCCGAGAACATGATCGTCGGCGACCCGCCCGACGGTTCGGGCCGCGCTGCGGCCGCCCTGGTCCAGGCCCGCTTCACGGCGCAGCGTCTGCTCTCCCGCGCCCGCTTCATCCAGGAGCTGCGCGACGAGCGCTACGGCTGGGAGGAGGCCGCCGAGATCTACGACCGGCTGGTGGCCAGCGTGGCGACGGTGAGCGGCGTCGCCGTCGACTCCGTCCTGACCGGTCCCGACGCCGGCCGCGCCCTGGTGGACGCCCTGGACCGCCGGGTCCGCCGCCAGCGGGCCCACACGGACTCGCTGACCATGGTCAACCGCGGCCTGCAGGGCTGGGTGGACGCCGAGCGCGCCGTGGCCGACTCGACCATCGCGGGGCTCCGCGCCGAGGTCACCGAACTGCGCCACAGCCTGTGGGAGATGGAGCTGCGCGCCGGCGTGGCCGAGGCCGACCGCTCCGCCGCCGAGGCCGACCTGCGCCGGGCCCGGGAGCGGGAGGCGCTGGTGGCGTCGCTCGGCGAGCTCTTCGCCGACGACGAAGGCGAGGTGTGGCTCACCCCGGAGGGCGACGTCCGCGTGCGCCTGTCGGGGCTGCGCTTCGCCTCGGGCAGCGCCTGGCTCAACCCCCAGTACGATCCCCTGGTGGACAAGCTGGTCGAGGTGATCGGCAAGTTCCCCGACGGAGCGGTGCGGGTCGAGGGCCACACCGACGATTCGGGTCCGCGCGCGGGCAACCTGAGCCTGAGCGAATCGCGCGCCCGCGCAGTGGCCGGCGTGCTGGCCGAGAAGCTGGAACGGCCGGTGGAAGACTTCGAGGCGGTCGGTCTGGGGCCGGATCATCCCGTCGCCGCCAACGCCACGCCCGCCGGCCGCGCCCGCAACCGGCGGATCGAGGTGCTCATCAAGGCCGGTGACTAGCCTTTGGCCTTTTCCGCGAGGGGAACGGGGGGCTGTACGCCGGGCCGCGGGTTCTCCTTGAGCAGGTCGGCCACGGCCTTGAAGTCATCCGTGCGCGCGATCCGCAGCAGCTCGAAGAAGATCATCTCCGTGGTCATGATCTGCACGCCGATGTCACGCATGTAGGCCAGCCCCAGGTTGCGGCTGCTCACCTGCCGCGACGAGACCGCGTCGGCCGCCACCACCACCTGGTATCCCTCTTCCAGCAGATCCCGCGCGGTCTGGTAGACGCAGACGTGGGTCTCGATGCCGCACAGCACCACCTGCCGTCGATGGGTCGCCTTGAGCTTGGACATGAACAGGTGGTCGCCGGCGCAGGAGAAGGAGATCTTTTCGACGGGCTCCACCCGGGGCACCAGTTCGCTCAGGACGGGCACGGTGGGGCCGAGCTTCTGGGAGTAGTGCTCGGTCAGCAGGACGGGCAACTCGAGGCGGTCCGCGAAGCGGATCAGTCGCGAGCTGTTGGCGACCACGAGACCCATCTCGTGGATCAGCGGTTCGAAAAGGGTCTGGACGTCGATGACCACCAGGGCGGCGTCGGTCTTGTCCAACCTCGGCGGCGGCTTGGCCATGGCGGAGTCCTTTCCGTGTCGGGCGAAGATGCTGGGCTACACTCCGAGCCGGAATTCCCACCGGCAATACCAATCTACCGGATGCGGGTCCGGCGGGCAACTCACGCATGTCACCCGGAAGCGGGGGTCGACCGTCTCGGCGAAGGTCCGGTATTCCACCAGGCCGACCTCCTTGCAGGGGAAGTCGTCCAGACCGTGGCGGGCCCGCGCCGCCTGGACGCGGCAGCGGGTCATCTCGAACACGCAATGGGTGTCGGAGCGCTCCACGATGCGCTGCTCGTTGAGCAGGGCGTAGAGCCGGTGCTCCAGGCATCGCACCAGGGCCGGCACGCCCCCGCCGGGCTCGATCCCCAGCCGCTTCATGATGCGCTTGGCCTCCAGGGGGGAGAAGCGGGCCCAGGCGTTGGTGTCGTGTCGCATGGCCTCGTCCAGGCCGCGTTCGGCCTCGATGGACTGGAACCAGAGGCCGTCGTGGGCCAGCCAGAGCTTGGCGGCGTCCTCCAGCCAGGCGGCCAGCTCCTCGCGGCTCATCTCCTGCAGACGGTCGTTCATGGTCATTCCTTGCGTCGTGGAGGTTCGTAATCGGCGCCGGGATCGACGACCTCGGCGTAGGGGCTCGACCAGCTCGTCTCGAACCAGTCGACCAGGCGGCCGCCCAGGGCCGCGCCCTCGCAGAACAGGCTCAGGTTGCGCGAGTCGTTGAAGTAGCCGCGGGCCCAGTTGGAGGTGCCGAGCCAGGCCGCGTTTCCGTCGACGACCAGGTACTTGGGGTGCTCCACCCGCGCGAAGGGTACGAAGCCGCCGCTCCAGGGCGGGATGTTCGTGAAGCGCACCTCCACGTTCTTCAGCACGGCCAGGCTCTTCACGTAGGGCAGCATGTAGGACCGCTTGCTCCAGTTGGACAGGATGATGCGGACCGACACGCCCCGGGCTGCGGCGCGGCGCAGGGCGGTCTCGAGCAGCGCGTAATAGCCCCCGTCGCGGTCGCCCGGGTTGTAGGAGAGCAGGTGCAGGCGCAGCTCGCGCTCGGCGCGGTCGATCAGCTCCACCAGCAGGGGCTCGTCGTGGGGGACGCCCGGCGGCAGTCCCGCCGGCGGGCTCGCGGCCAGTCTGACGGCGACCTCGCCGCCGCCGCGCACGCCGAGCCGCAAGGGGCC
>CAZSNA010000082.1:0-15677 GCA_964607825.1 uncultured Fibrobacteraceae bacterium
GCCCGACGCGCTGTCCGGCGGCGAGCGGCGCCGCGCCGCCCTGGCGGCCGCGCTGCTCGGCGGCGGCGACCTGCTGTTGTTGGACGAGCCCACCAACCATCTCGACCTCGAGGCCCGCGAATGGCTCGAGGCGCAGATCCCCAAGATGAGCGAGACGCTGGTGGTCGTGTCCCACGACCGCCACTTCCTCGACCGCGTCACCTCGCGCACCCTGCACGTCTCGCGCGGCCGGCTCACCTCCTGGTCGGGCAACTACAGCTTCTACCTGAAGGCCTCGGCCGAGTCGCGCGCCCGCGAGGCGGCGGCCTGGCGCCGGCAGTCCGAACAGATCGCCAAGGACGAGGACTTCATCGCGCGCAACATCGCGGGCCAGAAGACCAAGCAGGCCCAGTCGCGCCGCAAGAAGCTCGAGAAGGTGGAGCGGCTGGACCGGCCCGAGAGCGCGGACCGGACGTACCGCATCCGCCTGGAGCCCGAACGCACCAGCGGCGCCACGGTGCTGGAGGTCGCGGGCCTGGCCAAGCGCTGGGACGGCGTGCCCATGTTCGAGGACTTCGACCTGCTCGTGGCGCGCGGCGACCGCATCGGCATCATCGGCCCCAACGGCTGCGGCAAGAGCACGCTGCTGAAATCGATCTCCGGCCAGGTGCTGCCGGACGCCGGCCGCGTCGTCCTCGGCCACAACGTGGACGTGGGCTACTACGACCAGCACCTGAGCACGGTCGTCGACAGCCGCACGGTGCTGGAGGAACTGGCGTCGGTCTGGCCGGGCGCCACCCTGGGAGAGCTGCGGTCGTTCGCGGGCGCGTTCGGGTTCGGCGCCGACATGGTGGACCGCGGCGTGGGGCGTCTGTCGGGCGGCGAGCGCGGTCGTCTCTCCCTGATGCGCCTGATCCGCGAAGGCCACAACACGTTGCTGCTGGACGAGCCGACCAACCATCTGGACATGCGGGCCTGCGAGGCGCTCGAAGAAGCCTTGCGGGAATTCGACGGCACCCTGATCGTGGTGTCGCACGACCGCCGCTTCCTGGATCGGCTCTGCGACCGGCTCGTCGTTTTCGAGCCCGACGCCGACGGCCGGCCGGGCGTGCGCACGTACCTGGGCAACTACAGCGACTATGCGGCCCGTCGCGACGCCGAACGCTCCGAGGCCGCCGCCGCGGCGCCGACCAAGCCCAAGGCGGAGAAACGGGCGAAGCCGGCGGCCGCCGGATTGAGCAAGAACGAGATCCGCCGCCGTGAGGGCCTGATCACCGCGGCCGAAGAGGAGATCGAGTCGCTGGAGGGGGAGAGGGCGGTGCTGCTGGAGCGCCTGTCCGATCCCGACCTCGATCCGGATGCCCGGCTCGGGGTCTCGCAGCGCTTCGCCGAAGTCGAGACGGCGCTGGACGAGAAGACCGCCCAGTGGGAAACCTGGATGGACGAGATCGGCGACTGACCGCACCGCCCGACGACCGGAGGCAAGACCCTGGGCAACATGAACGAAACCGAAGCCGGCCGCGGCCCCCTGCGCGAGACCACCGTCCTGGTGGGCGTGGACCTGCCCGCGCGCTTCGGCCCCAACGCCGGCGACTGCGACCTGGAGGAGCTGGCCCGCCTGGTGGACACCGCCGGCGGCGTGGTCGCGGGGGAGGTGCGCCAGAAGCGCGACAAGCCCTCGGCCGCCACCCTGATCGGCAAGGGCAAGGTGGAGGAGCTCGACGCGGTCGTGAAGGCCACCGAGGCCACGCTCGTGGTCTGCGACAACGACCTCTCGCCCGCCCAGGGCCGCAACCTGGAGAAGGCGCTCAACCCCGACGACGACCTCGACGCCGTCGGCCGCGTCTCGGTGATCGACCGCACCGAGCTGATCCTCGACATCTTCGCCAACCACGCCCGCACCCGGCAGGCGCGCCTGCAGGTGGAGCTGGCGCAGCTCCAGTACATGCTGCCGCGGCTGCGCAAGCTGTGGTCGCATCTCGAGCGGCAGGCGGGCGGCATCGGCACGCGGGGTCCCGGCGAGACCCAGCTCGAGACCGACCAGCGCATCATCGGCAAGCGTCTGGCGCGTCTGAAGAAGGAGCTCGCCGAGATCGCCCACGACCGCACGACCCAGACCAAGCGGCGGGACAACCAGTTCAAGGTCGCCCTGGTGGGCTACACCAACGCGGGCAAGTCCACCCTGATGAACGCCGTCACCGGCGCCGACGTGCTGGTCCAGGACCAGCTCTTCGCCACCCTCGACGCCACCACCCGCCGCGTGGACATCGACGAGCGGCGACAGTTCCTGCTGTCCGACACGGTCGGGTTCATCCGCAGGTTGCCGCATCATCTGGTGGAATCGTTCCGCGCCACGTTGCGGGAAGTGGCCGAGGCCGACCTGCTGCTGCACGTGGTCGACGCCTCCAGCGAGGACCCCCAGCACCAGATCGACTCGGTCAACCGCGTGCTGGCCGACATCGTGCCCGAGGAACGCGACACGATCATGGTCTACAACAAGATGGACCGGCTGTCGCCGGAGGAGGCGGAGGCCTTCCGCAACCTGAACGGCCGTCGCGACGGGGAGGCGCTCTTCGTCTCCGCGCTGGACGCGGACGGTCCGGCGGAGGTACGATCCGCCGTGGTGGCGCGGCTCCTGGGCCGCGAGCAGGTGGTGCGCCTGCAGGTGCCGCTGACCCGGATGGACCTGGTCGCGGTGTTCCACCGTACGGGATCGGTGCTCGAGGAGGAGCACACCCCGGAGCATTGCCGCGTGGCGGTGCGGATCCGAGAGGCGGAGCTCAAGCGCCTGCTCGGCCGCGAGACCGACATCACGGTATTGCCGTAGGGATCCCGCCCGGGCCGGCAAGGACGCCGCACGCCCGGATCACCGGAGGGAAGGACACCCGTGAAGCCGCTCCTCGCCAACCGCAACTTCGCCGCGGTCTGGGCCGCGTCGTTCGTGTCGGGCCTCGGCGACAAGATCGCCATCCTCGCCTTCTTCTCCCTGGTCTACCGTCTCACCGGCGACGTGTTCAGCCTCGGCTTCCTGGTGGCCGCCCAGGTGCTGCCCGGCATCCTGCTCGGCCCCGCGGCCGGCGTGGTGATCGACCGCTGGAGCCGCCGCGGCGTGATGGTCGCCAGCGACCTGTTCAGCGCGGCGGTGGTCTGCACGATCCCCTTCGTCGACGACCTGCACGTGATCTACGTCCTGGCCGCCCTGCTGGCGGTCGGGCGCCACCTGACCGGCCCCGCGCGCCTGGCGTTGATTCCCGACATCGTCCCCGCCGACCAGCTCAACCGCACCAACGCCCTGTTCATGATCTCCCAGAACCTGATCCTGCTGCTGGGCATGGCCGCCGGCGGCGTGATCGTGGCGACGCTGGGCAGCTCCATCGCGTTCTGGGTGGACGGCGGCACCTTCCTGGTCTCGGCCCTGCTGCTGCTGGTGCCGAAGCTGGCGGCGCGCGAGGAGACCGACGCGACCCCCCGCGAAGGCTGGCGCGACATCCGCTCCGGCGCCGTCTGGCTCTGGTCGCGGCCGCGCCTGCGCCACGCCCTGCTGTTCCTGGGGCTGGTGACCGTGGTGACGGCCATGCAGCCGCCGCTGATCTATGAGTTCATCACGCGCCACCTGGGGCGCGGAGAGGCCGAGCTGGGCCTGATCTTCGGCACCGCCGGCCTGGGCGGGCTGCTGGGCGCGGTGGTCGCCTCGCTGTTCCGGAACGCGCAACGGCCGCTGCGGATCGTGGGCTGCCTGGTGGCGGTCGACGGGCTGCTGCTCGCGATCTTCGCCCTGAATGCGAACCTGGTCGTGGCCCTGGCGCTGTTCGCGCTGTTCGGCGCGGTCAGCACGGGCATCCAGATCAACCTGGCCACCTTCCTGCAGCGGGAGACGCCGCAGGAACGGCGCGGCCGCGTGTTCGGCTGGCTGTCGCCCCTGCTGGGGCCGGTGACGCTGATGTCGGTGCTGTGCGGGCCGTTCCTGGCGGCCGAGATCGGCGTGGTGGCGGTGCTGCTGGCGGCCGGCGGGGCGGAGCTGGTGCTGGGGTTGATGGGAGCGGCTCTGGCGCCGCGGCCGGACGAGCTGGAGGACGAGGCCGAGGCGGGGGGTGAGGGGGAGCTGGCGGTGATGCAGGGGGAGGCCTGACACCTTCGGGCGGGGCGCGAGAACAGACGGCCAGACCGGGGAGGTGGCCCGATCCAATACAAGTACTGGGCGTTCATAAGCTACAGCAGCCGCGACGAGGCTTTGGCCAAGTGGCTGCACAAATCGATCGAGACATACGGAATCCCGGCACGGTTGGTGAGCCATCAGACACCAGCCGGTGAACCCGCCCCCCGCCGCCTACACCCCATCTTCCGTGACCGGGTCGAACTCTCGGCCTCCGCAGACCTGGGGGCCGAGATCGATGATGCACTCCACGCCTCCCGCTACCTGATCGTCGTTTGCTCACCGAGCGCAGCACGATCACGTTGGGTCGAAAAGGAGATCTCCACCTTTCAGGCCTTGGGCAGATCCGACAGGGTGTTCGCCATCATCGCTGATGGCGAGCCGAATTGCGGAAACGAGAACGAGTGCTTCCCTCCATCATTGAGACAGCATGAACCCCTTGCCGCCGATGCGCGCCCGACCGGAGATGGCAAGAACGACGCCAAGCTCAAGATCATTTCAGGAATGCTGGGGGTCGATTATGACGCCCTCAAACGGAGGGACTATCGTCGGCGCCTCCGGCGCCTCCAGGTGGTCGTGGCGATATCGTGTGCCCTCGTTCTGGGCTTCGCTGGGCTGACCCTCTACTCCATTCAACAGCGTGATAAGGCCATCGAGACCCGGCAACAAGCGGAGCGAATCCTTGAGTTCCTTCTGTTCGACCTGAGGGACAAGCTGACACCCATCGGGCGATTGGACATCCTTGGCGATGTTCAAGAGAAGGTCGACGATTACTATCGAAAGCTGGGGTATGCATCTGACGACGTCTTTCAACTGCACAACCGCCATATCGCTCACACGAATGCCGGTCACCGGTTGTTGGACGAAGGGAAGACCGACGATGCGCTCGTCGAGCTGTACGCCGCACAGGGGGTCATTCGCGAAATAGTCGCAGAGAATCCCGATGACGACCTCTGGCTGGAGAGCCAGGCGGTGAACCACAACCTGATCGGCAGAGCGTTGTGGGCACAAGGTCGGCTGGACGATGCTCTAGAGGAATTCGGCCTCTGTATCGAGATCGCCGAGACGCAGGTCGAGAAAGGAGGCCACCGAACTGGCCCCTGGATGCACAGATTGGCTATCTACCATGTCGATGCAGGGGATGTCTATTGGATGAGGCAACAGCTCGATAAGGGCTTCGTCGAGTATCAGAAGAGCATGGAGCTGTGCAGGAGACTGATCGACTTTGACCCCGGAAACACAGGCTACCAGAAGTCAATGATGGTCGGCCACGGCCGGATCGGTCAAATCCACCTGGACCGGAAGAACTACGATCGGGCGTTGACCGCGTTCTCCGAATTCAGGTCCGTTGCCGAGCGTCTTGCCGAAACGGAGCCCGAAAATGTCGAGTGGCAGGTGGACCTTTCCTTCGGGTACATCAAGCTTGGCCACACACAACACATGATGGGCGACCTGGGGGCCGCACTGGAGTCTTATGGGAGTTGCGAATCAATAAGGACACATCTCACGCAGTGGGATCCTAGCAACATGAAGTGGCGACGGGACCTGGCCGTCTGTCAGAGCATCAGCAGCAAGGTGCTTGAGTCCCTTGGGCGCCATGATGAAGCGTTCGAGCTCATATCCAAATGCGTCAGGAACCACGACGCCCTCGTCGAATTCGATCCATCGAATCTTGAATGGATCATGAATGCGGCCCAGGCCAACAGGTCCATGGGCGGACTCTGCTTAACCATGGGCGATTACCCCGGCGCGCGAGGGGCCTACCGGGCAGGCCTGGCTGCCGCACAAAGGCTGCTCGAAACAGACCCCAGTAATATCCGGTGGTTGAGAGAGGCGTCGCTGAATCAGGACGGTCTTGGCTCGGCGTACGAGAGGGCGGGTGAGCTGGAGTCCTCCCACGAGTGGTTCCTCTATAGTCTGGAGACCACGGAAGCGGCGCTGAAGGTCGATCCCGACAATGAGCAGATGCGCAGGGATTCGGCGGTCTCTCTGGTCAATATTGGTGATGTCTTGATGTCCCAAGGAAAGTACATCGAGGCCGCCGACGCATTTCTCAACTCGATCTCGGCACTCGAGGGATTGGTGGCAGGCGATCAAGGTGACGCCGAGTTGAGGAAGGATGTTGCGCTGGCGCTGAAGAAGCGCGGCGCGGCGTTGGACCAGGGCGGAAAGCGGGAGCTCTCCCGGGAGGCGTTTCAGAGCAGTGCCGCGGAGTGGCGGAGACTGGTAGATTCGGACCCAGAAAACACCCTCTACATACACGGTCTATCCACAACCCTATCCTCCATCGGAGATCAACACCTCGCAGAGGGCGGGGCCGAGGCAGCCCTCGAGTCCTATATGTCATGTCTGCAACTCGACCGACAGCTCGTGCTGCTAGATGCCACCGATCCGTTCTGGGCAAGCGAACTCTTCGACTCCTATCGCAACGTGTGCCAGGCCCACCTCTCGCTTGGGGACTACGAAATGGCACAATCGACGCTGGAGTCCTGCCTGGAGGCGGCGGTGGAAGCGGAAAAGAGAAATCCCTCCAGCGTTGAAGCCAGGCATAGAACCTGTCTCACCTTGTTGAATCTGGCGAGAGTTTCATTTCGACACAGCAACCAGATTGATGAGCAACTGGATGGTCGAGCCTGCGAATGCTACAGGAAGATCATGGAGCACGAGGTTGTACTGTCGGACATAGAAGCAGAATTCATTGACTACTGTGACAATGAGTTGATGAGATGACGAGGCGCGTTTTCCTGTCCGACACCACGCCGCGATTCCATCATCCTACGGGGGTAATTGGCGGTCATGCAGGGGAAGGCCTGAAATTGTTCTGACACCTTGCGCCACACAACCGTTATGTTTGGCGCCGTCCCGGGCGCCGATCCCGCCGCCGACCGCACCTCCACCCGAGTATCCGACATGCACGAACTGTCCATCACCCAAGGCATCCTCGACCTGGTCCTCGACGCCGCCGAGCGCGAGGGCGGCGGTCGCGTGACCGGGATCCACCTGGTCGTCGGCGAACTGTCCAGCATCGTCGACGACTCGGTCCAGTTCTACTGGGACATCATCGCCGCCGAGACGCCGGCCGCCGAGGCCCGGCTCAACTTCCGCCGCGTCCCGCTCCAGTTCGAGTGCCGCGACTGCAACGCCCTCTTCGAGCCCCTTGGCGACGACTTCGCGTGCGTCGCCTGCGGCGGACGGAACGTGCGCGTGTCCCGGGGCGACGAACTGCGCGTCGAGTCCTTCGACCTCGAACCCGCCCCAGCCACCGAGACAAGGAGCCCCCAGCCATGACCCGCAACGTCCCCCTGGTCGAGAAGATCACCAAGGCCAACGACCGCCTCGCCGCCGCCAACCGCGAACTGCTGGCGGAGCACCGTCTGGCGAGCTTCAACCTCATGTCCTCGCCCGGGGCCGGCAAGACCACGCTGGTCGAGACCACGGTGCCGCGGCTGGCCGAGCGCTTTCGCGTGGGCGTGATCGAGGGCGACATGGTCACCAGCCTGGACGCCGAGCGCGCGGCCGAGGCGGGCGCCGCGTCCGTGCAGATCAACACCGGCGGCTCCTGCCACCTGGACGCCTCCATGATCGGCGACGCCCTCGCCCAATTGCCCCTGGCCGACCTGGACCTGGTGATCGTGGAGAACGTGGGCAACCTGATCTGCCCCGCCACCTTCGACCTGGGCACCGACTGCAACGTGCTGGTGGCCTCGGTGCCGGAGGGCGACGACAAGCCCTTCAAGTACCCGACCATGTACCGCGGCGTCGAGGTGATGGTGGTCAACAAGATCGACCTGCTGCCCCACGTGAAGTTCGACATGGACCGCTTCACCAGCGGCGTGGACGCGCTCAACGAGGGCGTGACGTCCTTCCCCATGTCCTGCACGACCGGCGAGGGCGTCGATCCCTGGCTCGATTGGATCGCCGACCTGATCGCCGGCGCCAAGGCCCGCGGCTGAGCGGCGCCATGGGGGCCCGGCGCTTCCACATCACCGGCGTGGTGCAGGGGGTCGGCTTCCGCCCCTTCGTGTGGGGGCTGGCCGACCGTCTCGGTCTGACCGGCTGGGTGCGCAATGACGCCGCGGGCGTGAACCTCGTTGTCGAGGGTGGCGCGGCGGCGCTGGACGACTTCCGCCGCGGCCTGCGCGAGGAGGCGCCGCCCCTGGCGGAGATCGACCGGATCGAGGAGACGCCGGCGGAATCGGAGGGACGCGCGGACTTCGTGATCGTCCACTCGGAGGACCAGGACGGCGCCTACCTGCCCGTGGCCGCGGACGTCGCCACCTGCGACGACTGCCTGCGCGAGCTGGCCGACCCCGCCGACCGCCGTCACCGCTATCCCTTCCTCAACTGCACCAACTGCGGACCGCGCTACACCATCGTCCGCAATATCCCCTACGACCGGCCCCAGACCACCCTGGCCGACTTCGAGCTCTGCGCCGACTGCGCCGCCGAGTATGAGGACCCGTCCGACCGCCGTTTCCACGCCCAGCCGGTGGCCTGTCCCGCCTGCGGGCCGCGGATCTGGCTGGAGGAGGAGGGTCGGCGCGTCGCGGAGGACGAGGCCGCCCTGCTTCGCCTGCGCGAGCACCTGGCCGCGGGGAAGGTGGCGGCGATCAAGGGCTTGGGCGGCTTCCATCTGGCCTGCGACGCCACCAACACCAAGGCCGTGTCTGTCCTGCGCGAACGCAAGCGCCGCCAAGGGAAACCCTTCGCCCTGATGGCGGCCGATCTCGACACCGTCCGCCGTCACGCCGAGGTCGGCGAGGCCGAGGCGGAGCTGCTCGCGTCGGCGGCGCGACCGGTGGTGCTGCTGCCGCGTCGACCGGAATCTCCCGTCGCCGCGGAGGTGGCGCCGGACCGGCACAATCTGGGCTTCATGCTGCCCTACACGCCTCTGCATCACCTGCTGCTGGAGTCGGCGCCGGACTTCCCCGAGGTGCTGGTCATGACCAGCGCCAACCTCAGCGAGGAGCCCATCGCCTACCGCAACGACGAGGGCCGGGAGCGGCTGGCGGAGCTGGCCGACGTCTTCCTGCTGCACGATCGGCCCATCCACATCCGTTGCGACGACTCGGTGGCCTCGTCGTTCCGGGGGCATCCCTATTTCTTCCGCCGCTCGCGCGGCTACGCGCCGTTGCCCGTCGACCTGCCCGTGAGCGGGGAGGACCAGCTGGCGGTGGGCGGCGAGCTGAAGAACGTCTTCTGCCTGACCCGCGACGACCGGGCCTTCCTCGGCCATCACATCGGCGACCTCGAGTACGCGGTGACGCTGCGCGCCTTCGAGGAGGGCATCGATCACATCGAGCGCCTGTTCCGCGTCGAGCCGCGGCGCATCGTCCACGACCTGCACCCCGACTACCAGTGCACGCGCTACGCCCTGGACCGCGCCGCGCGCGAGGGCCTCGAGCTGGTGGGCGTGCAGCACCACCACGCCCACGTCGCCGCCTGCATGGCGGACAACGGGCTGGGCCCCGAGGCGCGGGTGATCGGCGTGGCCTTCGACGGCGTCGGCTACGGGCCCGACGGCACGGCCTGGGGCGGCGAGTTCCTGATCGCCGGCTACGACGACTACGAGCGCCCCCTGCACCTGGCGCCCGGCGTGCTGCCGGGCGGCGACGCCGCGGTGCGCAACCCCTACCGCCTGGCCCTGGCCTGGCTGCGGCAGGCGGGGATCGACTGGGACGACGACCTACCGCCGGCGGCCGTCGCCGGCGAAGAGGAGCTGACGATCCTGGCGCAGCAGCTCGCCGGCGCCGTCAACACGCCGGCGACCACGAGCATGGGCCGGCTCTTCGACGCGGTGGCCGCGCTGATCGGCCTCGCGCCCCGCATCAGCTACGAGGCCCAGGCGGCCTGCGAGCTGGAGTCGATCGCCGATCCGCGCGAGACGGGCGCCTACGATTTCACGATCGCCGACGGACTGGCCAACCCCGCCGACGTCGTGGCCGCCGTCGTCGCCGACCTGCGACGCGGCGAGACGCCCGCGACCATCGCTGCGCGCTTCCACAACGGCGTGGCCCGCCTGGTCGGGCGGGCCTGCGCAGGGCTGCGGGACGGGGGCGGACCGGCCACGGTTGCCCTGAGCGGCGGCGTCTGGCAGAATATGCTCCTGCTGCACCGCAGCGTGGACGAGCTGGAGAGACGCGGCTTCGACGTCCTCGTCCACCGCCGGGTGCCGGCCAGCGACGGGGGACTGGCCCTCGGGCAGGCCGCCGTGGCGGCGGTGCGCGCCCGGCGCCGACAAGGTTGACGGAACGGAGACCGACCATGTGCCTCGGCATACCCGGCAAGCTCACGCACGTCGACGAAGACGGTCTGCTGCGCCAGGGGACGGTGGACTTCGACGGCGTGACGCGCGAGGTCTGCCTGGCCTACGTGCCCGAGGCGCAGCCGGGAGACTACGTCCTGGTCCATGTCGGATTCGCCATCAGCACGCTCGACGAGCAGGAAGCCATGGACACGCTGGCCGCCCTGCGCGAGCTCGACGACAAGGGCGCCATGGCGAAGTTCGGCAAGAGCCCCGGGAGCGAGCCATAAGACACCTCGACGAATACCGCGACGCCGCCCTGATCCGCAAGGTCCTCGGCGAGATCGCCCGCCTGGCCCGCGACCCCGTCGTGCTCATGGAGATCTGCGGCGGCCAGACCCACGCCATCGTCCGCAGCGGTCTCGACCAGCTCCTGCCCGACACGATCACCCTGGTCCACGGCCCGGGCTGCCCCGTGTGCGTGACGCCCCTGGCCATGCTCGACCGCGCCCTGGCCGTCGCCCGCCGGCCTGACGTGATCTTCACCAGCTACGGCGACATGCTGCGCGTGCCGGGCAGCGACGGCGACCTGTTCTCCGTCCGCGCCGCGGGCGGCGACGTGCGCGTGGTCTACTCGCCGCTGGACGCCCTGGAGATCGCGGCGGAGAACCCCGACCGCGAGGTCGTCTTCTTCGCCATCGGCTTCGAGACCACCGCACCCGCCAACGCCACCGCCGTGGTCGAGGCCGAACGGCGCGACATCCCGAACTTCTCGGTGCTCGTGTCCCACGCCTGCGTGCCGGGCGCCATGCGCGCGATCCTGTCCTCGCCCCAGAACCGCGTGCAGGCCTTCCTGGCCGCCGGCCACGTCTGCACGGTCATGGGCGTCGACGAGTACCATCCCATCGCCGACGAGTTCGCCGTGCCCATCGTGGTGACGGGCTTCGAGCCCCTCGACCTGGCCCAGGGCATCCTGCAGGTGATCCGCCAGCGGAACGAGGAGCGGCACGAGGTGGAGATCGCCTACCGGCGCGTGGTGCGGCCCGAGGGCAACCCCCATGCGCGGGCGCTGCTCGACCGGGTGTTCGTGCTGGGCGAACGCGAATGGCGCGGCATCGGCGCCATCCCCGACAGCGGCCTGCTGCTGCGCGAGGACCTCGCCCACCGCGACGCCGCGCGGCGCTTCGACGTGGAGGACGTCCGTCCGCGGGAGCCCGAGGTCTGCATCGCCGGCGAGGTGATGCAGGGCTACCGCAAGCCCGTCGACTGCCCGGCCTTCGGCACGCTGTGCACGCCCGAGCGTCCCCTGGGCGCCACCATGGTCTCCAACGAGGGCGCCTGCGCGGCCTATTATCGCTACCGGCGGCCCCCCGCCGCGGGAGAGGAAGCCCGGACATGACATCGCCCCGCTCCGATCGCGAAGACGTGTCGCCGGCGCCCTTCGAGGGGCCCGACTGCCCGGTGCCCCTGGCGCACGACGAGCGCATCATCCTCGGACACGGCGGCGGCGGCCGGCTGACCGCCGACCTCATCGAGCGCGTCTTCCGTCCCGCCCTGGACAGCCCCGCCCTGCGCGAGGCCGAGGACGCCGCCGTGCTGCCGCTGGCCGAGCTCGACGTCGGCGGCCGCGAGCTGGCCTTCACCACCGACTCCTACGTGGTGCGGCCGCTGTTCTTCCCCGGCGGCGACATCGGCCACCTGGCGGTCTGCGGCACGGTGAACGACCTGGCCATGGTCGGCGCCGAACCCCTGTGGCTGACGGTGGGCTTCCTGATCGAGGAGGGCTTCGCCATCGCCGACCTGGAGCGGATCGTCCGTTCCATGCGCGAGGTCGCCGACGAGGCCGGCGTCTCGGTGGTGGCCGGCGACACCAAGGTGGTCGAGCGGGGCAAGATCGACGGGGTGTTCATCAACACCGCCGGGGTGGGGCGCATCGGCGCGGGCGGCGCGGCGCGGGCGGCGTCCGTCCGTCCCGGCGACGCGGTGCTGCTGAGCGGCACCCTGGGCGACCACGGCATCGCCGTGCTGGCCGCCCGCGGCGACCTGGCCTTCGCGACGGAGATCGTCTCCGACGCCGCCCCCCTGAACGGCCTCGTCGCCGCCATGGCCGACACCGGCGCCCCGCTGCACGCGTTGCGCGACCCCACCCGGGGCGGGCTCGCCGCCAGCCTCAACGAGCTGGCGTCGCAGAGCGGCACGGCCGTCGTCCTGGACGAGGCGAGCCTGCCGGTGCGGCCGGCCGTGGCCGGCGCCTGCGAGCTGCTGGGCTTCGACCCGCTGCACGTGGCCAACGAGGGCAAGCTGGTCGCCTTCGTGCCCGAGGCCGACGCCGACCGCGTCCTGGCGGCCATGCGCGACCACCCCTACGGCCGCGAGGCGCGCCGCATCGGGCGCGTCGAGGCCGACCCCGCGGGCCGGGTCCTGATGGAGACGGGGATCGGCGGCACGCGCATCGTCGACGTGCCGGCCGGCGAGCTGCTGCCGCGCATCTGCTGACGGAAGGACGGGCATGACGGATCGCGTTCGGGACCGGGGACGGCGGCGTTTCGTGCTGATGTCCTTGCGCGCGCTGGGGATGGGCATGATCGTTCCCGGCATGGCGGCCGTGTCCGGGTGCCCGTCGTCCACCGCCGGGCGGGTCGACGGCCCGCTGCGCCTGGACCTGTCCGAGCTGGAGCCGGGCGCACGCCTGCGCGTCATGCACGGCGAGCGGCCGGTGGAGGTGCGGCGCACGCCCGACGGCGTCGAGGCGCGCTCGCTGTTCTGCACCCACCGGGGGTGCGAGGTCCGCTGGGAGCCCGAACGGGGCGTCTACAGCTGCCCCTGCCACGACGCGTTCTTCGACGCCGAGGGACGGGTCGTCTCGGGGCCGCCCACGAGGCCGCTGAGAAACCTGCCGGTCGTCGTGACGGGAAACGAGGTTGTGATCGATGGCTGATCAGACCCCAGAAAGCCCCCGAAGCCTGCCGCGCCTCGTGCTGACCGGCGCCTCCGGCTTCGTCGGCCGACACCTGCTGGACGGGATCAAGGAAGACTACGAGATCTACGCGCTGGCCCGGCGCTCCCAGGTCCGCTGCGGCGCCCCGTTCCACGACAACATCCATTGGCACCAGGTCGACATCGGCGACCAGGACACGCTGGCCCGCATCTTCCGCCAGATCCAGAACGCCGGCCCGGTCGAGGCCGTGATCCATCTCGCCGCCCACTTCGACTTCGACGGCGAGGACGAGGCCGAGTACTACCGCACCAACGTCGACGGCCTGCGCAACGTGCTCGACAACTGCCGCGGCCTGCGTCCGCGCCGCTTCGTCTTCTCCAGCTCGCTGGCGGCCTGCGAGTTCCCCGAGGCGGGCAAGGTCCTGAACGAGTACACCCCGCCCGACGGCACGCACATCTACGCCAGGACCAAGGCCATCGGCGAGCGCATGCTGCTCGAGTACGAGGACGCCTTCCCCTCGGTGATCGTGCGCTTCGCCGCCATGTTCTCCGACTGGTGCGAGTACCCGCCGCTGTACATGTTCCTGCGCACCTGGTTCTCGAAGGCCTGGAACGCCCGCCTGCTCGGCGGCCGCGGCAGCTCGGCGATCCCCTACCTGCACATCCGCGACGCGGAGAGCTTCCTGCGCAAGCTGCTCCTCAACCACGAGAAGCTGATGCCGGGGGAGGTGCTGATCGCCAGCCTCGACGGCTCGGTCTCCCACCGCAAGCTCTACGACGCCTCGGTGAACTACCATTTCGACAAGCCCCGGCCACCCCTGTTCGTCCCCAAGTTCATGGTCCGCCCGGGCATCAAGATGCGCATGCTCTTCTGTCGCCTCGTGCACGAGGAGCCCTTCGAGCGCCCCTGGATGGCGGACTTCGTCGACAAGCAGCTCACCGTCGACGCCTCGCGCACGCGCCGCCGCCTGGGCTGGGCGCCGCGGCCGCGCCTGGAGGTCATCCACCGCCTGCCCTTCCTGCTGGAGAACCTCGTCTCCGATCCGGTGGAGTGGACCCGCCGCAACCGCGACGCCATGAAGACCAAGTCGGTGACCGAGCGCCCGAACCTCAAGATCCAGTCCCTGCTCACCAAGAACACCGAGGAGATCGGCCGGCTCTACACCGAGCGCATCAGCCAGAACATCCCCCACTACAAGCAGTTCGCCGCGCGGGAGCACGACTGGAACTACCGCATGGTGCTGCGACAGCTCCGCACCGCCATCCGCACGCGGGTGCGCATCGACTTCCTCAGCTACTGCCACGACCTGATGCAGAAGCGCATGGACGAGGGCTTCAGCGGGCGCGACCTGGTGTTGGCGCTGGAGACGCTGGACGAGGTGTGCATGGAGACGCTGCACGGCGATCCCGAGGCGGAGGACGTGCTGCAGTACCTGTACCAGCACATCACGATGACCATACGGTTCGGGATCGACCAGGTGATGGAGACGTGCGAGGAGCTGCAGGAGCGGTATCCGGAGCGGTATCCGCAGGGGTGCGAGTAGGCGAGCAAGTGTCAGGTGATTACCATCACTGTACAGTCAGATTAAGTCGGAGCTAGCTTACATCAATGTACACACTCAGATAGCGCTGTTGAATTGCTTTTATTGTCCCTCTTGTTTATTGACTCGTATTCTATCCCCCTTTGGTGCGATCTTGTTTGCATTAGCTACGATCTGGTTGGGCACTCCTGCATCGTCCATTACATTCTTAAACTCCGAAATAAACTTATCAGCCGCTGCATCACCATGAAGAGATGAGGCGGCCTCTCTGGTAAACTCGTTTTCGTACCCCTGCATCGAGATCTCACCGATATAGCATGCTACTAGGCGCCCAAGAATGGCATATTCCATCGGCGGGGCCTTGCCTTCGCCAATAATATTAATTGCTATCTTCTTAGCGCAGGAGTCCATATAGCTTAAGTCGTGAGACTTCTTTCGCTCATGATCCCAAATCAAACTACGGAGATATTCGTGGTCGTAACTCGTGCCAGTTAGCTCTCTTTCAACGATGTCATCCCAATTAATATTTACTTCTGCACTCACTGTCGCCTCCCCGTGTTGAAAACAATTGCACTACATGTCAATCTATAGGCGAAAAACGAGACTCCACTCATCCACTCATCTACCTAACGGATGTCCGATGCCTCTTAGGTACCGAAGGATCGCAACTTCTCGTTCATTATATGACAGGCCGTATTTATTAAGTATTCCATTAACACTATTCATAATCGGATGGTCAAACTGCCTGCCGACAAGATAGGTGTCAGGATCTTCACCCCGTTTAGATACAAGGTCGGCCCACCGGTGTTTCGCAGAGTCAACC
>CAZSNA010000083.1:0-15256 GCA_964607825.1 uncultured Fibrobacteraceae bacterium
CCTCGGCGGCGGCGGCGCCCTCGCCCTGGCGGCCTGCCTGGCGCTGGTGCTGCTCGGACCGCCGCGGGCGCCCGGCGACGACCTGCGGCTCCGGGCCGACGGGGACCGGCCCGCCATCACGCGACCCGTGTCCGAGGAGGTGGTGCTCGGCGAACGGCCGCACGTCGCCTGGACGCCCGTCGAGGGCGCCACCGCCTATCGCGTGACCCTCCGCAGCGTGGACGGCGCCCACGAGTGGGCGCACGAGACCGACGCCTCGTCCCTGCGCGTCCCCGAGGACGCGGGCCTCGCCTCCTCCGCCCGCTACCGCATCCTGCTGGAGACCGTGCCCGCCCACCTGGCCGGCGGCGGCGTCCGCAGTTCGTTCCGCACCGGCACCCTCGGCGAGTTCCTGCGCTACCGCTTCGGCGCCGCGCCGCTCTGGGTGCTGCTCCTCGGCGCGTTCGGCGCGGGCCTGGGCGGGCTCGGGATCGCGAGCGGGTCGCTGCGGCGCGGTTGACCCCGGGGCTCCGCTCCGCACGGACCCGAACGGGGGTTGACCCGGCCTCGCCGCGGAGTAAGGTGATCCCATACCTATCGTCGAATCGATCATGGAAACGATGAAGGCCGAATCAGGGGGGTCATCATGTCCAGGTCCGCGTCAACCCGTCTAGCCATCGCACTCGCCATGGTCCTGCCGATCGCAGGCGCCGTCCCGGTCCTCGCCGCCGTCGACGATCACGGTCCCGCCGGCGAGTACTTCTACGACGACGTCAACGGGATCTACTGGTTCGATCCGGGACACTTCCACGGCCAGGCCCACGTCACCGTGGACCTCCTGAACCAGTACTCGACCGTCTGGAGCTACGCGACCGCCGGGGAGATCGAGAACCTGCTGGGCCAGGACGCCGGCGGGGTCCCCCTCGAGGAGGTGCTGGGCGAGCGGACGACGACCCTGGGCGGCGGCGGCCCCCGCTGGATCGGCTTCTACCTGCCGTCGGGCGAAGACGGCATGATCGTGCAGTCGGACGCCGGGCCGGGATTCGAGACCGTGACCGACGTGGCCCCCCAGGCCAACGCCGGGGCCTACGGCGCCGGGGCCTGGTTCGTGGCGGCCGTCGATCCCGTCGTCTCCACCGCCGCGATCGAGGACGCCGGCATCTTCTTCCACGACCTGCTGACGGATCTCTACTGGTACGACCCGAGCGAGTTCTTCGGCGTCGACCGCGCGGACATCGAGATCTGGCTCGGCGCCAATCCCGCCTGGCGCTGGGCCACCCGCGACGACGTCTATCGCCTGCTGGGCAAGCGGACGTCCGACGGCAGCCCCCTCGTCGAGGTCATGGGACCGCCGTCGACGACGCTCAGCAACGACAGGCCGCGCTGGATGGGTTATTTCGCCGAGGACGGGATCGTGAACGGGATGCTGCTGCAGGCCGATATCGACCCGCTCTTCGACATCTTCAGCACCGGCAGCACCCAGGCCAACGCGGCGGCCTTCAATCCCGGGGCCTGGCTGGTGACCGACGTGGACCCGACGCCCAACGAGGCGGCGGGATGGGGGGACGTGAAGCGGAGCTACAGGTAGGTCGACGCCTCGATCCGGATCCGGGAGACGGCCCCGCGGGGGGCCGTTTCTACTTGTCGTCCGCGCCGGGCGCCGCCTTCGCCGCCCGCTTCCGCGCGTTCTCGTCCAGCAGCAGCTTCCGCATGCGCACGTGGTTCGGCGTGATCTCCACGCACTCGTCGGCGTTGATGTGCTCCAGGCTCTCCTCGATGCCCATCTCCACGGGCGGCGCGATCTTCATCTTCCGGTCGCTGCCCGCCGCGCGCATGTTGCTGAGCTGCTTGGCCTTCTGGGCGTTGACCAGGATGTCGTCGTCCTTGCCGTGCTCGCCGATCACCTGGCCCGTGTAGAGCTCCTCGCCCACGCCCACGAAGAAGCGGCCCCGATCCTGGAGGGCGTCCAGGGCGAAGGCCACCGCCTTGCCCGGGGACCGGCTGATGATGCTGCCGGTCTGCCGCTGGGGAATGCTCCCCTTGAAGTACTGGTACTGGTGGAAGCGGTGGTGCATGACGATCTCGCCGCCGGTGCGCCGCAGCATCTTCGAGCGGAAGCCGATCAGCCCGCGGCTGGGGATGTGGATGACGAGCTTGGTGCGCTCCTCCCCCTGCTCCATGTCCACCATCTCGCCCTTGCGCGACGCGGCGTACTCGATCACCGTGCCGGCCAGGTCGTTGGGGATGTCGACGCTGAGCACCTCCACCGGCTCGGCCTTGCGCCCGCCGATCTCGCGGTAGATCACCTGGGGCTGGCCCACCATGAATTCGTAGCCCTCGCGGCGCATGGTCTCCATGAGGATCGCCAGGTGCAGGATGCCGCGGCCGCTGACCCGGAAGGTGTCGGCGCTGGCGGTGGCCTCGAAGCGCAGGGCCACGTCGCGCTCGGTCTCGCGCAGCAGGCGCTCCCGCAGCTGCCGGCTGGTGACGTACTTGCCGTCCTGTCCGTAGAAGGGGCTGTCGTTGGCCATGAAGGTGAGCGACAGGGTCGGCTCGTCCACCGAGATGACCGCCAGGGGCTCGGGATGCTCCGGGTCGGCCAGGGTGTCGCCGATGTCCACGTCGTCCAGGCCCACCACCGCGCAGATGTCGCCGCAGCGCACCTCGTCCACCTCGCGGCGGCCGAGGTTGTCGAACACGTGGAGCTGCTTGATGGCCGAGGTCACCTGCGAGCCGTCCCGCTTGAGCATGACCACGCGGTCCTTCGCCCGCAGGAGTCCGCGCTCGATGCGGCCCACGCCGATGCGGCCCACGTAGTCGCTGTGGTCCATGGCGGCCACGAGCATCTGCAGGGGGCCCTCGCGCACCTCGGGCGCGGGGATGTGCTCGATGATCATGTCCAGCAGGGGAAACAGGTTCTCGCGCTCGTCCTCGAGCTCGCCCACGGCCCAGCCGTCGCGGCCGGCCGCGTAGACGCCGCGGAAGTCGAGCTGGTCGTCGCTGGCGTCGAGCTCCACGAACAGGGAGAAGACCTCGTCGAGGATCTCGTGGGGCCGGGCGTTCCTGCGGTCGACCTTGTTGATGACGACCACCGGCTTCAGGTCGAGCTGCAGGGCCTTCTGCAGCACGAAGCGGGTCTGGGGCATGGGGCCCTCGAAGGCGTCCACGAGCAGCAGCACGCCGTCGGCCATCTTCAGGACGCGCTCCACCTCGCCGCCGAAGTCGGCGTGGCCCGGGGTGTCGATCAGGTTGATGCGCACGTCCCGGTAGGTGACCGAGAAGTTCTTGGCGGTGATCGTGATGCCGCGCTCGCGCTCGAGGTCGTTGGAGTCGAGGATGCGCTCCTGCACCTCCTGGCCGGCGCGGAACACGTCGCACTGGCGCAGGATCTGGTCCACGAGCGTGGTCTTGCCGTGGTCCACGTGCGCGATGATGGCGACGTTGCGGATCTCCATGAAACACCTCGAAGCTGCGGGAATGCTGCGGAACGCGGCCTCAAGATGGGCACGTCGGCCCGTTTTGGCAACCGTGGGGGCTTGCCCGCGGAACCCGGGCGCCGGATATTCACTTCAAGCATCTCGCGGAATCCATGAAGGGCCCCTACACTCCTCCTGTCACGACATGTACGACGATCCCCAACGCACCCCGGTCCGGGAGCGAGCCATGAAGTCCATCCGGCGCCCATGCCTATCCGCCCTCGTCCTGTCCGTCCTGCTGCTCTGCGGGGCCGCGCCGGATCCCGGCCCGGACGCGGCGCAGGACCGTCTCTACGACGCGGACTGGAAGCTCGTGGAGGACCTGATCGAGGACCAGCGCCTCGAGGCCGCCCACGCGCGGGTCGGCGAGATCCGCGAGGCCGCCGAGGCCGACGGGCACGAGCTCGCCTGGACCCGGGCCCTGGTCGAGGAGGCCGTCCTGCGCACCGCCCTGCACGGCTACGAGACGGCCGTGAAGGACCTGCGCGCGGCGCCCTGGCCCGACGATCCCCTCTGGCGCGCCATGCTGGAGCTGCACTACGCCCGGGCCCTGGTCGTCTACCATGACCGGTACGGGGGACAGATCCGCCAGCGCGAACGCGTGATCGAGGACGACGAGGTCGACCTGGAGAAATGGACCTCCGCGCAGATCATCAACGAGGCCCACCGCGCCCTGGGCCGGGCCTGGTCGGGCCGCGACGAATGGGGCGCGCGGTCGCTGGGCGAGCTGAGCCTGTTCATCGAACAGAACGACTACCCCGCGCGCATCCGCGGCACGCTGCGCGACGCGGTGGCCTACCTGTGGGTCGAGCTGCTCGTGAACACGGGGTACTGGGAGCCCGCGGAGAGCAACGAGATCCACCGGCTGGATGCGGCCGCCCTGATCCGCGGCGACGTCGACACGGCGGCGGATCCCGCCGACCCGGCCCTGCATCCGCTGCTGCGGCTCTGCATCGTGCTGGAGGACCTGGAGCGCTGGCACGACGACGGCCGTCGGCCCGAGGCCGCCCACGAGGCGCGGCTGACGCGGCTGGAGAAGCTGCGCCAGAGGATGTCGGCGGAGAGGCCGGCGATCACCGCACATCTGGCGGACCTGCAGGAGCGCTTCGACCGGGGATACCCGTGGTGGTCCATGGGGCAATGGCGCCTGAGCGACTACCTGCGCGGCGGCGACGGGCCCGAGGCCGCGATCGACGCGCATGCGGAGGCCCTGGCCGGTCGCGACCGGCATCCCGACAGCCTCGGCGGCAAGCGCTGCGCCTACGTCCTGGCCGAGCTGGAGCATCCGGAATACACCATCGAGGCCATGGCCGCCGACGCGGCGGAAAAACGCTCGATCCGGATCTCGCACCGCAACCTGGACCGGCTCTACTTCCGCGCGTGGCGATACGATCTCGAGGCGCGGTTGCGCGGGCATGGCGACGGTCGCCAGCTGTGGCCCGACCACAAGGAGATCAGGGCCCAGGTCACCGGCCGCGATCCCGACGTGGCCTGGGCGGTCGATCTGCCCGCGACCTCCGACTACCGGGAGCACGCCACCTACACCGGCCTGCCCGCCTGCGGGAAGGGCGCCTACGTGGTGATGGCCTCGACGCGACGGGACTTCGCCGAGCGGAGCAACCGCCTCCAGGCCGTCAACGTGATCGTCACCGACCTGGTGCTGGTGACGCGACGGCTCGCCGGCGAGTTCGAGGTCACGGCGCGCTCCGGCGAGACCGGACGCCCCCTCCCCGATGTCGACGTCTCGCTCCATTCCCGACGCTGGCGCGAGATCGAGGAGTACGACCGCGCCCGCACCGGGCCCGACGGCCGGGCCCGTCTCGAGCCGCTGGAACGCCGCTACGACGGCCACGTGTTCGGCCGCCGCGGCGACGACATCGCCCTGGTCGAGCGCGTCAACGTCGGCCACCGCAACGAACCGCACGTGACGACGCGCAGTTTCATCTACACCGACCGCACCGTCTACAGACCGGGCCAGATGGTGCACTGGAAGGTCGTCCCCTATCGCGGGCGCGAGGCCCGCGACATGCGCACGCTGGCCGGAGCCCGCGTGATCGTCTCGCTGCGGGACGCCAACGGCGAGGCGACGGCGGCCGACACCCTGCGCACCAACACCTTCGGCTCCGCCTCGGGCAGCTTCGAGATCCCGGCCGGGCGTCTGCTCGGCAACTGGACCCTCCGTTGCTCGCTGCGCGGAG
The DNA here is from genome assembly GCA_964607825.1 of uncultured Fibrobacteraceae bacterium. Lineage (GTDB taxonomy): Bacteria > Krumholzibacteriota > Krumholzibacteriia > LZORAL124-64-63 > LZORAL124-64-63 > JAHIYU01. The sequence goes on from CAZSNA010000083.1 coordinate 5,654, forward strand.
TCGCGAGCATCAAGGTCGAGGAGTACAAGCGGCCCACCTTCGAGGCGAGCGTCGACGCGCCCGAGGACGAGCTGCGCCTGAACCGTCCCGCGCGCCTGGTCGCGCGCGCCGACTACTACTTCGGCCTGCCCGTGTCCGAGGGCGAGGCCGTATGGCGGGTGGACCGGACGCCGCACTACCCCCGCTGGTGGTGGTGGAGGCCAAGAGGGTCCCGGCAGACGGTGGCCGAGGGCCGCGCCGAGCTCTCCACCGACGGCACCCTCGAGATCACCTTCACGCCCGAGGCCGACGAGCGACTCGCGGACGAGAGGGACGTCTCCTACACCTACGACCTGAGCGTCGACGTGACCGACGGCGGCGGCGAGACGCGCTCGGCGAGCCGCGGTTTCCGGGTCGGTTTCGCGGCCCTGTCGGCGCGGATCGACGCCACCGCGGGCTTCCTGCGGCCGGGACGACGCGACACCTTCACGGTCCGGCGCACCACCCTCGACGGCGCGCCCCGGGCGGGCCACGGTCGCTGGCGACTGGTCGAGCTGATCCAGCCCGAACGGACGCCCCTGCCGGCCGAGATGCCGCCGAACACCCCGCCCCGTGCTGGGGCCCTGGTCACCCCGGGCGACACCCTGCGGGCCCGCTGGTCCAGCGGTCTCGGCTCCGAGCAGGCAATGGCCGTCTGGCCCGACGGGCGCACGGTCGCCTCGGGCGAGCTGGCCCACGGCGAGGACGGACTCGCGCGGCTGCCCCTGTCCGACCTGTCGCCCGGCGCCTATCGCCTGCGCTACGAGACCGAGGACGCCTACGGCGCGACCTGCCGGGCGCGCCATGACCTGATCGTCGCCGGCGCGCGTCGCCCTCCCCTGTCGCTGCCCCTGATCTTCCGCGCGGAATCGGCCTCGGTGGCCGTGGGCGACACCGCCCGCTTCCTGGTGCATTCGGGACTGACGCGCCAGCGCATCACGGTGACCGTCGAGCGCGATCGCGAACGGATCGCGCGACACGACCTGATCGTCGGACACGACGACGCCGTGATCGAGATCCCCGTGGGCGACGACCTGCGCGGCGGCTTCTCGCTCCAGGCGACCGCGCTGCGCGACCACCAGTGGATGACGGCCGTCCAGCACGTCGGCGTGCCCTGGGACGACAAGACCCTGCGCGTGGAGTTCGCGACCTTCCGCGACCGGCTGCGGCCCGGCGCGAAGGAGAGCTTCCGGGTCACCGTCCGCGACGCCCTCGGCGCGGTGGATCCCGACCTGGCGACCGCCGACGCGACGGAGCTGGTGGCCTACATGTACGACCGCAGCCTGGATCTCTTCGCGACCCACGACCCGCCGCGGCCGCTGAGCCTGTTCCCGCGTCACACGCAGCTTTCGGGCGCCGGCTGCAGCCTGCGCCGAGCGCGTCACGTCTGGAGCGGCGGCCAGGGGTTCGGCAAGCGCATCTCCATCCGGCGCCTGCGCGGCGACCACCTCCGCTCCATCGACGGACTCGGGATCGGCGGCATGGGGATGCGCATGCGGGCCGGAACGCTCTACGTGCGCGGCGGGCGCGGCGGCGACGTGGAGATCGCGGACAGCCTGATCGATGCCGACATGATGCTCGATGCCGGGACCGGACAGAGGATGCCGATGGCGGCGCCCGTCGTGGTGGAGGGCGAGAAGTACATGGTGGAGGTGAAGAACGCGACCACGGCGCGCCGCTTCGCCGGCGATCGCCTGATGGACTACGCCATCGACCCGGTCGCGGAAGCCCTCCCCCCCGTCACCCCCCGCACCGACTTCGCCGAGACCGCCTTCTTCCGCCCCCACCTCCTGCTCGACGATGACGGCGCCGCGACCATCGAGTTCGAGACCCCCGAGTCGGTCACCGACTGGAACGTGTGGGTGCACGCCCTCACGCGCGACCTGCGCTCGGGCTCCGCGCACCGCACCGCCGCCACGGTCAAGGACCTGATGGTCCGGCCCTACCTGCCGCGCTTCCTGCGCGAGGGCGACCGGGCCGTGCTGAAGGTGGTGGTCAACAACGCCGGCGAGACCGACCTGGAAGGCCGCCTGGATCTCGAGATCTTCGACCCCGACACCGAAGAGGACCTGGGGCCGGCCTTCGGCCTGGACGACGACGCCACAGGCGTCCCCTTCACGGTCGCGCCCGGAGCCGGCGCCGATCTGAGCTTCCCCGTCACGGCGCCCTCCCGCGTCGGCCCGGTGGCCGTCCGCGTCGTCGCCCGCGCCGGCGAGTTGAGCGACGGCGAACAGCGCCCCCTGCCGATCCTGCCCGGCCGCACGCACCTGGTGCAGTCGCGCTTCGCCAGCCTGCGCGACGGCGAGCGCCGCACGCTGCGTTTCGCCGACCTGGCCGCGGACGACGACCCGACCCGCATCGACGAGCAGCTCGTGGTCACCGTCGACGCGCAGCTCTTCTACGGCGCGCTGAACGCCCTGCCCTACCTGATCGACTATCCCTACGCCTGCACCGAGCAGCTGCTCAACCGGTTCGTGAGCACGGGCATCGTCACCAGCCTGTTCGAGGGCTACCCGGCCGTCGCGGAGATGGCGCGGAAGATGTCCGATCGCGACACCGAACTCGAGCCCTGGGACCTCGACGACCCCAATCGCAAGCTCCTGCTCGAGGAGACCCCCTGGCTGAAGCGCTCCCGCGGCGGCGCCACCGACGACCTGATCAAGGTGCTCGACCCGGAGATCGCCCTCGCCACCCGCGACGCGGCCCTGCGCGAGCTGCGCGAGCGCCAGAGAGCGGACGGCGGCTTCCCCTGGATGCCCGGCGGCCCCTCGTCGCCCTGGGTCACCCTCTATATCCTGCACGGCTTCGCCAAGGGCCTGGAATTCGGCGCGGACGCCCCCAGGGACCTGATCATCCGCGCCTGGCGCTACCTGCGGCAGCAAGAGTACGACCGTCACATCGATGAGCTCATCGAGCGCGGGTGCTGCTGGCAGACCATCACCTTCCTGAACTACGTGCTGTCCTGCTACCCGGACGAGAGCTGGTTCGGCGACGCCTTCACCGAGGACGACCGAGCCCGCATGCTCGCGTTTTCCTGGGAGCACTGGCGCGAACACTCCCCCCTGCTCAAGGGCTACCTGGCGCTCACCCTGGCCCGCGCCGGACGACAGGACGACGCCGAACGCGTCTTCGCCGTGATCATGGACTCGGCCAAGGAGGACCCGGAGCTGGGCGTGTACTGGGCGCCGGAGGCGCGGTCCTGGCTCTGGTACAACGATACGGTGGAGACCCACGCCTTCGCCCTGCGCGTGATGGTCGAGCTCCATCCCGACGACGCCCGCCGCCACGGCCTGGTCCAGTGGCTGCTGCTGAACCGTCACCTGAACCACTGGAAGTCGACCCGCGCCACCGCCGAGGCGGTCTACGCGCTGATCCACTACCTGGACGCCGAGGGCGGACTGGGCAAGCGCGAGACGGTGAACGTGGAGATGGGGCCGGTCGCGCACGAGTTCGTCTTCGAACCCGACGCCTACACAGGCGCCGACAACCGCCTGGTCGTACCCGGCGACGAGATCGACCCGACGGCCATGTCCGAGGTGGACGTCGCCAAGACCGGCCCCGGACCGGCCTTCGTCTCGGCCACCTGGCACTTCTCCACCGAGCGGCCGCCCGCGTCGGCGTCCGGCGACTTCTTCACGGTGGAGCGGGCCTTCTTCCTGCGCCGCCACGACGGCGACGAGTGGACCCTGACGCCCCTGGCGCCGGGCGATCCGGTGGTCGTCGGCGACCAGGTCGAGGTGCAGCTCACCATCCGGGCCAAGCACGCCGCCGAGTACGTGCACCTGCGCGACCCGCGCGGCGCCGGCTTCGAGCCGGTCTCCCTGCGCAGCGGCTACCGCTGGGACCAGGGGCTGGGCTTCTACGAGGAGATCCGCGACTCGGGCGCCAACTTCTTCCTGTCGCGGATGCCCGTGGGCGAGTACGTGCTGCGGCACCGGCTGCGGGCGACCACCGCCGGGACGTTCAAGGCGCAACCGGCGACCCTGCAGTCCATGTATGCGCCGGAGTTCGCGGCGTACTCGGCGGGCGGCGTGCTGGACGTGGAGTGAGGTCGGGCTAGCGGCCGGGAGACGTCCGCGCCTCGCGGCCCGGCACGCCGATGGAGACGAAGGCGCCCCAGTGACCGGGGTGCGTCGACACCCCCTGCCGCCGCCGCTCCGACAGCAGCCGCCGCATGGTCCGCCAGACCGAGAACGGTTCGTCGCCGTCTCCCGGGCGGTCCGATCCTCCGTAGAGTTCCGACATCCAGCGCCGGGCCTGGGCGTCGTCCACCGGCCAGAGGCTCAGGACGAGACGGTCGACGCCGGCGATGCGGAAGGCGCGGCTCAGGCCCATGATCCCCTCGCCGGGCCGGTACTCGCCGCGGCCGGTGTCGCAGGCGGACAGGACGGCCCAGCGCACCCCGCTCAGGTCGAGACCGGCGATCTCCTCGGCGGTCAGGATGCCGTCGTCCCCGGCGGCGCCGGACCCGTCGCGCCGGTTGGCCCCGGCCAGGACGAGTCCCGACAGCAGCAGCGGGTTCTCGGTCAGGATCCGCCCGCGCAGGGACGGTCGGCTCCAGGCGATCCCCCCGCCGGGCGGGAGCGAGTCCCGCCCCGACTCCGCGCAGTCCGGCGACAGGAAGAAGCCGTGGCTCGCCACGTGCAGGATCCGTCGGCCGGCCGCACCGGCCTTGAACCGGTGCTCCGAGGCCTCGAGTCCCAGGAGCAGCTCGACCGGCTCGGCGCCGTCGCCCGCCGTGCTCCGTTCGCGCCACAGTCCGCAGACGGCTTCGGCCTCGCCCCGGGTGGCGGGAAGCCGGCCCCAGTGGCGCTCGGCGAGGTCGTGGCAGTCGGAGCCGCGCTCCGTCCCCCTCAACACGCCGGATCCGGGTCGTCCGGACGTCGGGTCCGGCCGGCCGTCGTAGTCGGGGTCGCCGACCACGAGCAGGCCGCGCCCCGGCGCCGTCCCGACCCGCAGCAGGTCGCGCTCGGCCGAGAGGAGACGGATCTCCGGTCCGGACTCGACCAGGTAGCCGCCGTCCGGAAGGGTCAGGGTCGCCGGGTTCACCAGGTGCAGGTCGCCGTCCGGCACCACATACACCACCTCGGCGCCGGCGAGGCAGGGCGCCACCCGATCCCAGAGGAGCTCGCGCAGACGGTCGGCCGCCTCGTGGTAGGCGCGCAGGGCCTCGTGGGGCGGACGGTCGGTCCGTCGCTCGCCGCGCGCCGCTTCCTCGTGCCAGGCCGACAGGGCCGCGGCGATCGTATCGGCGTCGCCGAGGGGTATCAGCGCGGGCGCCGGGCGGCCCGGCGAGAGAACGAACGCGGCGTAGGCGTCGCGACGATCCAGGCTGCCGCCGGCCTCGTCTCCCGCCGACGGCGTCATGAGCCCGTAGCGGCAGAACGAGACGATCCTCTCGCCGTCCCGGAGCGCGTTCGCCAGGGCGGCGGGCGTGATCTCGGGCACGTGTTCCGCGCCCGCGTCGAGATTGAGACGGGCGAGCTCCCGCTCGGTGCGCTCCTTCTCCCGGCGGGCGAAGTCGAGCTGACGCCGCAGCACCTCGGGCGAATCCGCCTGGGGCTCCCGCATGATCAGGTGGGCGAGCTGCGCCCGCACGTGCTGGTTCTCCCGCACCAGGGCCAGCTGCGGGGCCGGCACGTCGCGATGCAGCCCCCGCGAGCGCAGGATCATCTCGTCCTGCACCAGGGCGCGCGAGTTGATCAGCTCCGCGTAGACCGCCGACAGGTCGCGGACGCCCGCGTCGGGTCCGAGCATCGTGAGGACGGACAGGGCCGCGTCGAGCCCGGCTGCGCGGCGCCGGGCGTACATGAGCGCCTCCCGCTCCGAGAACAGCCTCATGGAGAGCCGCAGATGCCCGCGGCCGATCCGCTCGGCGGCGAGGGCGGCGGCGAGGGCCTCGGCCGGCCGACGGGTCGCGAGTCGGGCTTCGGCCAGCTTCATCCGCACCACGCCCAGCAGCGGATGATCCTGGCCGTACACGTCCCGCACGATCCGATCCGCGGCGACCAGGTCGACCACGGCCTCCTCCGGCCGCCCGGCCATCAGGGACAGGTCCCCGCGCTCGTAGAGGACCGTCGCGGTGGCGGGGTGGTCCGGCCCGACGGAATCCCGCCAGAAGCCGTACGCCTGGTCGAGCAGCGCCCGCGCACCGTCGAGATCGCCGGCCTGGGCCAGGCTGGCGGCGAGATGTTCCAGGGCCCGGCCCAGCTCCGGGTGGTCTTCCGTACGACTCGACCGGAGGATCCCGATAGCCCGCTCGATCTCCGCCGCGGAGGCCTCCGGCCGGCCGGCCGCGAGCAGATGGCCGGCCTGGGCCATGCGCGCCTCCGCCGCCAGGGAATGCTCGGAACCGTACGCCGCCTCGAGCGCACGGACGGCCGCCTCGCCCCGCACGAGCGCCTCGTTCACGTCGCCCATGTCCCGGTGGAGTGAGCCCAGGTTCAGCAGGGCCAGACCGTAGCGCGGGTGGTCTCCGCCCAGTGTGGTCTCGATGTGGGCGCGGGCCCGTTCCAGACTGGCGCGGGCGGCGTTGAAGTCGCCGGTCTTGTACTGCAGCACGCCCTGGGCCAGCAGGAAGGCGCTCAGCTCGGGATGCTCTGGCCCGAGGAGCGTCTCGAAGGTCCCGGTCACCTCGGACATCTCCCGGGCGGCCTGGTCGTAGTCGCCCAGCTTCTCCAGGATCAGCGCCAGGGTGTGCCGGCAGATGGCCACGTCGTAGCTCTCGTCGCCCTGGTCGGCCCGCCAGAGGGCCAGCACCCGGCGCGCCATGGACCAGGCCTCCAGGTACTTCCCCTGCTGGAGCATCAGCACGCTCAGGTTGTACTGCGTCTCCAGGGTGGGCGGGGCCTCGTCGCCCAGTCGACGCCGCCGGATGTCGAGGGCGCGGCGGTACAGCGCCTCGGCGCGGTCGAGGTCGCCCCGATCGGCGATCAGGCTGGCCAGGTTCTGGTAGGAGACGGCCAGGCGCGGGTCGTCGTCGTCGAGCGCCGCCTCGCGGATGGCCAGCGCCTCCTCGAAGGCGACCGCCGCCCCTTCGAAATCGCCCTTGTAGTAGTGGAGCGCCCCGAGGCCGTTCACGGAGACCGCGAGGTCGGGATGGTCGGCGGCCAGCAGCGACCGGCGCACGGCCAGCGAGGCCTCGAGATGGACGGCGGCCTCGTCCAGGTCGCCGAGCTGCAGCCGCAGCCAGCCGAGGAAGTAGCGGCTGCGGGCCGTCTCGAGGTGCGTCTCGCCGTAGGCGGCCGTCTTGGCGGCCACGGCCGCGCGGGACAGGCTGTCGGCCTCGCCCGTGCCGAAGCGGCCGGAGCGGATGAGCGCGTCCACCAGGTAGTCCAGGGCCGAGGCCACCTCGGGCGAGGCGGCGCCGTGCAGCTGCGCCCGTTCCGCCGCCAGTCGACGGGCCGAGTCCTCGACCTGGGCGTAGCGGCCCTGGATCAGCAGGCTGTCCATCTCGGCGAAACGGGGATCGGGCGCCGCTCCGTCCGCCGCAGCGTCCGCCATGATGGCTGGACCGGCGGTGAGCAGCAGACAGGCGCTCAGCAACGCGAGGGATCGGCAGGACACGGTGGAACTCCCCCTCCGGGCGGATCCGGTTCCGCTCCGCGTCCCATTGAACACCGCGTGGCGGTCCCTGACAACCTTCCAGGTCGGCGGGGGACGGCACGAGAAGGCCCGGACCATCGGCCCGGGCCTTCTTCGATCATCACGTCGTCGCTCAGATGTGCTTCCGATGCCTCACGATCTGTCCCTCCACCATGTACACCACGTCCTCGGCGATGTTGGTCGCCAGATCGCCGATACGCTCCAGGTGGTTGGAGGTCGAGAGGATGTGGGTCAGGGCGTCGAGCTGCTCGGGATGGGCCCGGATCTCGTCGCGCACCAGCCCGTAGGTCTGGCGGTGGATGGCGTCCAGCTCGTCGTCGGACTCGCAGACGTGCCGGGCCTGGGTCGTGTCCATGTTGACCACGGCGTCGAGGCTGGCGTGCAGCATGGCCTGGGCCAGACGGGCCATGCCCGGCAGGTCGAAGGGCGCCTCCACCCGGGGATGGCTCGCCAGGTAGCGCGCCCGCCGCGCGATGTTCACGGACAGATCGCCGATGCGCTCCAGGTCGTTGTTGATCTTGAGCACGGCCACGATCAGCCGCAGATCGACGGCCACGGGCTGATGGAGTGCGAGCACCTTCAGGCACTCCTCCTCCATCTGCACCTCGCGGCGGTCGATCTCCTTGTCGGTCGCCATGACCTCCTCCGCCAGCGCCTCGTCGCGCTCGCTGAAGGCGCGCACGGCCTTCCAGAGGCTGTCCTCGACGAGCCCGCCCAGCGAGAGCAGCTCCCGCTTGATGGCGTCGATCTCGCGCTGGAGATGGTTGGTCATGACGTCTCCCTCCTTAGTGCTCTGCTCCACCTTGAATCTTGGGTCAGCAGGCCCTCATGCGGCCATCTGCCGCGTTGCGCTCGCTTGAATTAGCTACGGCTAGTCCTGCGCTCTCGCGCCTAGCATCTGACCACCTGAGGGCCTGCTGACCCAAGATTCAAGGTGGAGCAGAGCACTACTAGTACTTGAACTTCAGGTCCACCATGAGCCGCTTGAAGTCCTTGGGATCGTCCAGGCCCACCTCGTTGATGAAGTAGGTCACGGCGAACTGGGACCTGGCCGAGATCTGGTAGCCGAAGCCGAACTCGTGACCCTTGGCGTCGGTGCCGCCGCCGCGGAAGTCCGAGTCGGTGAAGGCGCCCATGAGCGCGTCGGCCTGGACCTCGCGGTAGTTGTACTTGGCCTGCCAGGAGCCGGGCGTCTTGGCCTTGCCCAGCTTGGCGCCGAACATGTAGGCCCGCTCGTGGTCGTCGGCCTCCTGGTTGGTCACGAAGTCGGCGAAGATCGTCGCGGGCATGTCGGCCACCTCGAAGCCCACCACGGCGAAGAACTCGACCAGGTTGAAGTCGGTCGCGAAGGTCGCGCCGTCGTTCGTGTTGCCGAAGAAGTCGCCGTCGTACAGGGGGCCGTCGAGGTCCGTGTAGTTCACCAGACCGCCGCCGACGGCCAGCTTGACGCCGTCGAAGTCATGCTCGAGGCCGGCCTGGCCGCCGAACATGGCGGTGTTCTCGGCCGACTTGCGCTCCTCGACCCAGAGGCCCGCGCCCTGCACGAAGAACCGGGTGTCGCCCTCGCCGAACCCGTGCTCGAAGGCCACGCCCTCTGGCGAGATGTCGCTGTCCCACATGAGCTCGGACTTGCCGGGCAGGTAGAACGGGTTGCCCATCTTGCCGCCGGACACCACGGCGCCGCTGCGGGCGTGGGTCCAGGCGAAGAAGGCGCGGTCGAGGCCGAAGCCCTTGGTGGTGAAGGCGCCGTCCAGGCTCTGGTTGGTGGAGACGGGGTCGTCGCTGCCGGTGGCCAGACGCACCTCTATGGACAGGTTCTCCTCGGGCTGGGCCAGGATGCTCAGACGCGCGCGGACGCGCTGGCGGTTGCGCAGCTCGTTGCCTTCCGCGTCGAACTGTTCGTGACGATAGCGCAGATCGCCCTTCATCCTGAAGGTCTCGGTCCAGTCGCCCGCCTGGGCGCCCACGGTGGTGACCGCG
>CAZSNA010000084.1:0-15147 GCA_964607825.1 uncultured Fibrobacteraceae bacterium
CTGCCCGTGCCGGCGCCCCGTCTGGCGGCGCCGTCCGGCCCCGTGCCGCCCGGACTCGCCGACGGACCTCCGATCTGGGCCGTGGCCGTCGGCGCCACCTACGGGGACGCCAAGACCTGGCCCCCGACGCGCGCGGCCGAGCTGGCGAGCGCCCTGTTCGAGCGCGGCGGCGTGCGGGTGGTGCTGCTGGGCGAGGCGAGCGCGCGGCCCTACGCCGACGAGATCCGCTCCCGCGTCGACGCTCCCTGGCGCGAGACCCTCGCCGGCGACGCGGGCGGCGTGGACCTGGTCGGCCGCACCGACCTGATCGGACTGGCCGGCCTGCTGTCCGGCGCCGCCGTCTTCGTCGGCAACGACAGCGGCGCCATGCACCTGGCCGCCGCCCTGGGCACGCCGACGGTGGGGATCTTCGGGTCCTCGAGTCCGGTCTGGACCCGTCCGCTCGGCGCCCGCGCCGCCGTGGTCGCGGCCGAGGACTTCCCCTGCCAGCCCTGCTTCCGCCGTTCGTGCGACCAGCCGCGCTTCTGTCTGGACACCATCGGATCCGCGCGCGTCCTGGCGGCGGCCGACGCCCTGCTCGAGGCCCCCGGGGCCGCACCGGGCCGCCGGCTCCCTGACGATGCCGTCCGCCCGGACCGCCCCGAACCCGTCCTCTTCGTCGATCGCGACGGGGTGATCATCGAGGACGCCAACTACATCCGTGATCCCGGGGACGTGGTCCTGGTTCCCGGCGCCGCCGCCGCCCTGTCGCGCGCCCGCGCCGCGGGGCTGCGGGTGGTGGTCCTGACCAACCAGTCGGGCATCGGACGCGGCTACTACGACGAGGCCGACTTCACGGCGGTGCAGGACCGGGTCGACGCCCTCCTCGCCGCCGAGGGCGTCGTCCTCGACGGGCTGTTCTACTGCACGCACGCGCCGGAAGCCGGCTGCAACTGCCGCAAGCCGCGGCCCGGCCTGCTCGAGGCCGCCGCCCGCAGCTTCCGCTGGACCACGGACCGGGCCTGGATGGTGGGGGACAAGACCTCGGACCTGGAGCTCGGACGCCGCGCCGGCCTCGAGGCCTACCTGGTCCGTACGGGGCAGGGCGCCGAGGCCGCCGCCGCCCTCGCGCCCGCGCCCGGTCTCCACGTGGTCGATGATCTGGCCGCCGCGGTGGACCGCATCCTCGCATCGGAGTCGTCATGAGCTGGACGCTCGACGGCCGTCCCCTGCGCTCGGTCCTGGTGGCGCGCCTGCGCTATCTCGGCGACATCGTCATGTCCACGGTGGTGCCCGCGGCGTTGCGTCGCGGCGATCCCGAGCTGGAGATCGGCTTCCTCTGCGAGCGGTCGGGGGCCCCGTTGCTGGCGGGCCATCCCGACGTGGACCGCGTGCACATCCTGTCGAGCCGGCGCTCCGGGAGCGATGCCGAGGCCAGGCGGGGCGTCGACGACGCGGCCGCCGCGATCGGACACGGCGCCTGGGGCACGATCCGCGACCTGCGCCGCCGGCGCTACGACCTGGCCGTCGACCTCTTCTTCAATCCCCGCAGCGCCTGGCTGCTGCGTCTCGGCGGCGCCGCGCGGCGCATCGGCGGCCCCCGGGGTTCGCGACGCCGGCTCTACACCCATGCGGTCGCGGCGCCGACGATCGAGGCGGCGCCGGCCTTCCGCAACGCCGCGCCGGGGGGCCTGGGCGAGCATCTGGGCCGACTGGCGCCCCTGGTGCATGCGCCCAGCGGACTCGGCTTCGTGGACTGGTACGCCGCGACCTGTCCGGAGGGTCTCGCCCCGCATCTGCCGCACACCGATCTCACGACTCCGGCGCGAGCCGCTCTGGCGGGCCTCGGCCTGACCGATGAGCGGCCCGGCACGCTGCTGATCCCCGGCGCCACCTGGCCCAGCAAGGCCTGGCCCCGGGCGTCCTGGGGCCGCCTCGCCGCGGCGCTCGCGCCAGAGGGTCGAGGCCCCGTCGTGGCCGTGGCGCCGCCGGGCGTCGACCCCGAGTCGGTCGCCGCCCTGGCCGACGCGCGCCTCTCTCCGGGCGGTTGGCTGCCGCCCCTGCCCCTGAGCGACGTGCTGTCGATCCTGGCCGCGAGCCGTCGCGTGGTGACCGTCGACGGCGGCCTCATGCATGCGGCGGTGGCCCTGGGTCGCCCGACCGTGGCGCTGTTCGGACCCACCGATCACGACCTCTGGTTCCCGTACGGGCGCTACGGCCCTTTCCGCGTGCTGGGTCCGCGCCCGGATTGCCATCCCTGCGACCTGCACGACTGCGACGCGCACGTCTGCCTGCCGGAACTCCACCCGGACACGGTCATGGACGCGCTGGCGGATCTGGATGGCGACGCGGAGGTCCAGGCATGACCCCCGCGACCGCCCTCGACCTCGGCGGCGTGCGCCGCGTGCTGGTGATCCGGCGGCGCGCGCTCGGCGACGCCCTGGTCACGCTGCCCGCGGTGCTGGCCCTGCGCGACGCCCTGCCCGCGGCCGGGCTGGACCTGGTGGTGGACCGGTCGCTCGCGCCCCTGTTCACCGGGATCCACGGCGTCGATCTCCTGCCCTGGGACGGCGCGACGGCGACGTGGTCCTGGCTACGGACCCTGCGCCGCCGCCGTTACGATCTGGTCGTCGACTACCTGAGCACCCCGCGCACGGCCGTCTGGACCGCCTTCAGCGGAGCGCGCCTCCGCGTGGGCTACGACCTGCGCTGGCGGAGCTGGGCCTACAACGTGCGCGTGCCGCGCCGCACGGGCCGCGGCCCCCTGCGCCAGTTCGCGGGTGAGAGCTTCGCCGACCCCCTGCGCGCCCTGGGCCTGTCGCCGACGCCCTGGCGCGCGCGGCTGCCCTTCGCCTTCGCCGACGACGACCTCGCCGCCGACTACCGGACCTGGCGGGACGCGACCCTGGCCGGAGACGGTCCTCGCGTCGGCCTGGTGCTCAGCGCCACCTGGCCGGCCAAGGCCTGGCCCCTGGCGCGCGCTGCGGAGCTGGCGCGGAGTCTGCACGACACGGGGACGTCGACGCTGCTGCTGCCCGGGCCGGGGGAGGAGACGATCCTGGCCCCCCTGCGCGAGACGGCGCCGACCCTTCGCTGGGCGCCGCCGACGGGCCTGCCCGAACTGGCCGACCTGATCGGGCGTCTGGACGCCGTGGTGTCCACCGACAGCGGCCCGCGCCACCTGGCCGCCGCCGCGGGCGTGCCCACGGTGACCCTCTACGGTCCCACCGACCCGGCCGGCTGGAACCAGGAACACCCCTTGCATGTTGCGGTGCGGACGGGCGAGCCCTGCTCGCCGTGCGATCTCGAGACATGTCCGGTGCCCGGCCATCCCTGCCTCGCGAATCTGGAGGCGGAGCGGGTCGTCGACGCCGTGCGCACGGTGCTGGCCAGGGCGGAAACGGTGGACCCGGCCGACAGGTGATCGGATCATTTCATGAAACGTCTTACGATACCGCTGATGACGATCCTGTTCTTCGCGCTGAGCGCGGCGGCCGGCGTCGTCGCAGGACCCGAGGCCGCATCGGTTTCGACCGGGGGCGGCTCGATTCCGACCTATCCCGCCGTGCCCTTCTCGCCCGGGGAACTGCTCGAGTTCTCCATCGACTACGGCCCCGTCAACGCCGGCGAGGCCTCGCTGGAGGTGCGGGACGTCCTGGACTCCGGCGGGCGTTCCTGTTACCGCGTCGAGAGCAAGGCCCGCTCGAACCGCGTCTTCTCGGCCTTCTACATGGTGCGGGACAAGGTGGTCAGCCACATCGACCGCGAGACCCTCTTCACGCGCTACTTCAGCAAGCGGCTACGCGAGGGCGACTACCGCAAGAACGTGGTGATCCGCTTCGACCACGACGCCGGTCTGGCCCGCTACGCCGACGGGCGCGAACTGGAGATCGAGCCGGGCTGCCACGACATCCTGTCGGCCTTCTACTACGTGCGCACCCTCGATTTTTCCGGCGCCGGGACGCATTCCATCTACACGCACAGCTCCCACAAGAACTATTATCTTGAGGTGATCGTGCACGGACGGGAAACCGTGAAGGTCCCCGCCGGCACCTTCGACTGCTGGAAGATCGAGCCGATCATCCTGGGCGAGGGCCTCTTCCAGTTCGAGGGCAAGCTGACCATCTGGCTGACGGCCGACGCGCGCCGGATGCCGGTGCTGATGAAGACCAAGGTCAAGGTGGGCGCCATCGACGCGTCCCTCAAATCCTACACGGCCGGTACGGGAGGATAGCGGGTGCCTGAGGACACCGGACGAACGGGCGGCGACTGGCGCTTCGCGGCGGTGGTGATCGGCCTGGCGGCCCTGCTGCGGCTGGTCCGCCTCGGCGAGGCCTCGCTGTGGATCGACGAGCACCTGACCTGGCAGATGGTGAACCCGGGCCCGGGCCACGGATTCTGGGAGCAGTTCCGCGACAACATCCAGGGTCCCCTCTACCTGGCGGCGCTCTGGCCGCTGGCGCGCGACAACGCGACGGAGTGGCTGATGCGCCTGCCCGCCGCGCTGGCGGGCATCGCCGCGGTGCCGTTGATGCTGTCCCTGGGCCGTGAGCTCGACGTCCCGCGCGCCGGCCGCTGGGCCGCCCTGCTGCTGGCGCTCAATCCCTTCCACCTGTGGTACAGCCAGGAGGCGCGGGGCTACGCCTTCCTGATCTTCTTCGCCCTGGCGGCCACGGTGCTGCTGGTGCGGATGATCGTGCGGGGGGCCACCTGGCGGCGCGGCGTCGGCTACGGACTGCTGGCGGGTCTGGCGGTGCTGAGCAACATGTCGGCCCTGTTCCTCCTCGTCGCCCACGGGCTGGGGGTGCTCATCTTCGCGCAGCCGTGGCGCATCGACCGGCGCGGACCGTGGCTGGCGGCCTTCGGGATCGTGGGCCTGGTCTCGCTGCCCTGGTTGCTGGAGGCCACGGGCTACTGGTACCCCGGCCGGCTGACGGGCGGTGCCGCCGGACCGCAGCCGGCGGGCAACACCAGCCTACATCCCTGGGTGTATCCCTACACCGTGTTCGCGTTCTTCTACGGCTTCACCCTGGGACCGACGCTCTCCGAACTGCACCGGCCGGACCGTCTCCAGCTCGTGCGGGCGAGCCTGCCCCTGTTGGCGCCGGCCGGACTGGCAGCCGGCGCGCTCCTGCTCGCGGGCCTGGTCCGCATGCGGACATGGGTGAGGGCCAGCTGGCTGATCTGGCTGGCGGTGCCGGTGCTCATCCTGACCGTCCTGCGCCTGGCCGACGTGAAGACCTTCACGCCGCGGTACCTGGCGGCGCTGATGCCGCTGGTCGTCTTCGCCTCCGCGTGGGGACTGACGCGGCTGCCCAGGGCGGCGGCCATCGTCCTGGGCGGGGCCTGGCTCGTCGCCACCGCCTGGGCGGCGGGCAGCTATCATCTCGACCCCCGCTACGCGCGGGACGACGTGGGCGACGCGGCCGCCTGGATCTCCGAGCACGGCACGGCCGCCGAGCCGGTGCTGGTGCCGGTGGTCACCAACGTCTACGAGTTCTACCACGCGGGCGCGGGCCCCGTGCGCGACTTCTGGGACTGCCCGCACGTGGCGGACGCGTCGCAGGCCCGTGACGAGCTGGCCGCGCGCATAGGCCCGGCGCGGGGCGCCTGGCTGGTGTTGAGCCGGATCGCCTCCATCGATCCGGGCCACCATCTGGAGTCGGAGTTCGCGAGGCTCGGCGGCGAGGTAAAGCGCCGGGACTTCCCGGGCGTCACGGTGCTGCACGCGAGCGGACTGGACGACGGGGCGGCCGGGGAAGCGGGTGCGCCATGAGCCGCGGCGGCCGCTGTTCCGAGATCTTCGCCGCCGCCGGCGGCTACCAGGCCTTCATCGACCGCGACGAGCACGGGCCCGTTCCCCTCGACAACCCCGTCTACCTGCTCCTGAAGCGTCTGATCGACATCGGCGGCGCCCTGCTGGGACTGCTGCTGATCCTGCCCCTGATCCCGTTCCTGGTGCTGATGATCAAGCTCGATTCGCCGGGCCCCATCCTGTTCAGGCAGCGGCGGGTCGGTCATCGCGGACGCGAGTTCGACTGCTACAAGTTCCGGTCCATGGTCGTGGACGCCGAGGCGCAGAAGACCGAGCTCGACCACCTGAACGAGGCCAGCGGCGCGGCCTTCAAGATCCGTCGCGATCCCCGCATCACCGGCGTGGGCAGCTTCATCCGCCGCAGCAGTCTCGACGAGTTCCCGCAGCTGTTCAACGTGCTCAAGGGCGACATGAGCATCGTGGGGCCGCGACCCCAGATCCCCGTGGAGGTGGCCGAGTACACGCCGGCCCAGGCGCGACGGCTGCTCGTCAAGCCGGGCCTGACCTGCCTGTGGCAGGTATCGGGGCGCAGCCAGCTCGATTTCGCCGAGTGGATGGCCCTGGACCTGGTCTACGTGCGGCAGCGCAGCCTGCGCTTCGACCTGTGGGTGCTGCTGCGGACCATCCCCGCGGTCATCGAGCGGAAGGGGGCGTATTGATCGCCCTCGGCTGCGACGTGGTCACCGTCGAGCGCATCGCCGCCGCCGTCGCGCGGCACGGCGACCGCTTCCTCGAACGCTGCTTCCGTGCCGGCGAGCGCGCCCGCGCCGAATCCCGGGGCGAGGCGCGCGACGCCTGCCTCGCCGCGCGCTGGGCCGCCAAGGAGGCCTTCGTCAAGGCCCTGGGTTCCGCCGCCGCGGGCGTGCCCTACCACGATGTCGAGGTGGTGGGCGGGGGAGACGAGCCGACGGGCCTGCGCCTGCACGGCCGCGCCGCGGAGGCCCTCGACGCTTCGGGCGCCCACCGAGCCCTTCTCAGCTTCTCCCGCACCCGGGACAGGGCCGTGGCCGTGGTCGTACTCGACGCCTGATTTCCCTCACAGCACGCTTGATCTGCTCCGGTCCAGCGGCTAACATCGCCGCACCCGCCGACCGGCCGACCCGTTCCAAGAGGTGTACCGACAGTGGTCGAACGCGACTACATCCTGCTCGACGTCTTCACCCGCACCCCGTTCGGCGGCAGCGGCTTCGCGCTGTTTCCCGACGGTGAGGGACTCTCCGCCGCCCTGATGCAGGCCATCGCCGCCGAGATGGGCACGCCCGAGACGGCCTTCGCCACCGGGGCCGACACGCCCTGCGACACGGCCCGTCTGCGCATCTTCACGCCTTCGGCCGAGGTGCCCCTGTCGGGCTTGTCGATCATCGGCGCCACCTGCGGACTGGACGGGCGGGGGCTCGTTCTACGCGGCGAGGGCGAGAGCGCCTTCACCTGGCGCACCGAGTCGGGCGAGATCCCGGTGCGCATCACGCCGGAGAACGGCGACACCCTCTACAGCATGGCCCACGAGCCGGCCGAGTTCATCGGGCACTACTACCAGCGCGGCAAGGTGGCGCGGGCCCTGGGACTCGAGGAGCAGGACATCGCCATCACCGGCATGCCCTGCGAGATCGTCTCGGCGGGACTGCCCATCCACATCGTGCCGCTGGCCTCCCTGGAGACCATGCGCCGCATCAAGCTCAGCCGGGCGGGCGCCCGCGAGATCGCACAGGACCTGGGCTTCGGCGACATCTTCGTCTTCACCTGCGAGACGGTCAGCAACAACGTGGACGTGCACTGCCGCATGTTCGCCCACGGTTTCGGCATCCCCGAGGACGCCGCGACGGGCAGCGCGGCGGGCGCGCTGATCGCCTACATGATCAAGCACCGCCTGGTGCCCGCGGGCCGCAGCGCCCGCATCGTCTGCGAGCAGGGGCTGGAGATGGGACGTCCCAGCCGCCTCTTCGTCGAGGCGGACGTGGAGGGCGGCCGCGCCCTGGCGATCCGCGTCGGCGGCCACTGCGTCCGCATGGGGGAGGGGCGACTCGCCTTCGATCCCGACCTGATGTCCAGCTAGACAAGAAACGAACCACAGGAGACGGAGCCATGACCACCACCGCCGGACTCAGCCCCGAGATGCGCGACATGATGATCCAGGCCCTGCGCCAGGTCTGCCAACGGGACCTGCCCGAGGAGCGTCAGCTGGAGCTGGACGAACGGGACGAGTTCCCCATGGACTTCATCCAGGAGCTGCTCTCGCCCAACGTGGGACTGCACCTGGTGTTCCTGCCCGAGGACGTGGGCGGCCTGGGCGGCGGCGCCCTGGACGTCTGCCGCGTCTCCGAGGAGATGGCCCGCATCGACCTGGGCGTGGCCACGGCGTTCCTGGCCATCTGCCTGGGCACCGATCCCATCATCGTGGGCGGCACGCCCGAGCAGAAGACCAAGTGGCTGGGCCGCATCGCCGAGGGCAAGATCGTGGCCTACGGCGTGACCGAGCCCGCCGCCGGCAGCAACGTGGCCTCACTGCAGACCGTCGCCGAGCGCATCGAGGACGCCGACGGCAACGTCACGGGCTACCGGATCAACGGCACCAAGCAGTTCATCACCAACGGCAGCGTGTCCGAGATCTACACCATCCTGGCCAAGGCGCCGGACGGTCCCACCTTCTTCGTGGTCGACCGCGACACGCCGGGGCTCTCGGCGGGCAAGCACGAGGACAAGCACGGCATCCGCGCCTCGGACACCGCGGGCGTGGTCCTGGAGGACGTGGAGGTGCCCGTCGACCAGCTCATCGGCGGCGTCGAGGGACAGGGCCTGAAGCAGGCCAACGCCGTGTTCGGCTACACGCGCCTGATGGTCGGCGCCTTCGGTCTCGGCGCGGGGCGCGCGGCCCTGGAGCGCGCGGTGCGCTACGCCAAGGAGCGCATCCAGTTCGGGTCGCCGCTGATCGAGAAGGAAGGCTACACCGCCAAGCTCATCGTGCCCAACTGGGTGGCCCTGGCCGCCGGCAGCGCCTACGCCGACGAGGTGGCGAGCCGCCTGGACGCGGGCGAGGACGGCCTGCAGGTGGAGGGCGCCGTGGCCAAGCTCTGGAGCACCGAGGCCGGCAACAAGGCCGCCGAGGACGCCATCCAGGCCCTGGGCGGCTACGGCTACACCCGCGAGTACCTGGTGGAGAAGATCAAGCGCGACGTGCGCATCACCACCATCTACGAGGGCACCAGCGAGATCCTGCAGAGCATCATCGGCATGTTCCGCTGGAAGGCGACGGTACGCTCCAAGGGCGGCTGGTACGAGGAGCTGGCTGCGGCCCTCGACACGGTCCACGAAGCGCACGCCGACCTGGGCGCGGATCTGGTCGCCGCGGCCACCCGCGATCTCAACGCCGTCGTCCAGCACTGCCACGGACATCGCACCGCCACGCGCCAGACCGTCCAGTTCACGCTGGCGTGGATGATGACCGCCTGCGAGGTCGCCGGCGCGCTGGTGCGCAAGGCCGCGGCCCTGGCCGAGTCGGGAGACGCCGACGCCGCGGACTACGCCGCCATGAGCCGCATCTTCGCCCGCCGCGTGGCCGCCGAGACGGTCGCCGGCGCAGCCGTGGCCGTGGCGGGCCCCCTGGAGTCGGGCGACGATGAAGCCGCCGTCGAGGCCCGCGAGTTCCTGGCGGGCCTGGCGACCGCGGATCCGCTGGCCCGCGCCGGCGACTTCGCCGACGCCGCCCTGGTCACCGAGTACGTCAAACGGCAGGTGACATGAACCGCTCGTCGCCGAGTCTCGACGCGCCGCGTCTCCCCGGTGGAAACGCGGCCGTCACAGGCGACGACGACCTCTACCTGGCCCGACTGGCCTCACGAGTCCGCTCCGCCGGCCTGGCGCCGGCCGCCGTGCTCTGGCTCGATTCCCTGAGGCCGCTGTCCTTCCTCGGCGCCCAGGCCCTCCACGTCGCCGCGCCCCTGATGGACGTCCTCGTGCCCGACGGCGGCACGTCCCGCCTGGCGACGCTGATGGAGAACCGCGCGGCGCTGGACCGCTTCCTGTCGCACCTCGAGACCCCGGAAGCCGCTGCTCGTCCGGACGGACGCCCGTGAGCGCCTACCTGGCACCCCACTCCGGTCCCGTCCTGGCGGTCACCGTGCTGCTCTGCGGGCTGATCGTCGGATCGATCCTGCGCGCCCGCCGCGCCGGCCCGCCGAACCTGCGGCGCTACGCCGCCCTGGACGCCGTGAACGACGCGGTGGACGCGGCGGTCGAGCGCGGCCAGGCGGTCTTCTTCGTGCCGGGCGTGCGCGACCTGGACAACATGCAGACGGTGGCCGCCCTGTCCCTGCTGGTCCCGGTGGCCGAGCGGGTCGCGGCCCGCGGCGGACGCCTCTTCGTGCCCACCAGCCGCAGCCTGGTCATGGACTCCGCCCGCGACGTGGTCCGCCGCGCCTACGCCGACGCCGGCCGCGAGGATCTGTGGGACGAGGAGATGGTCGCCTACGTCTCCGACGACCAGCTCGGCTTCGTGGCCCGCGTGGACGGCCTGATCGCCCGCGAGCGTCCCGGACTCTGTCTGTTCATGGGCTTCTTCGCCTCGGAATCCCTGCTGCTGGCCGAAGGCGGCTACCACGTGGGCGCCACGCAGATCGCCGGCACCGCCAGTCCCGTGCAGTTGCCCTTCTTCGTGGCGGCCTGCGATCACACGCTGATCGGTGAGGAGTTCTTCGCCGCCGGCGCGAGCCTGGGCGACGACCCCCACATGCTCGGCAGCCTGAGGGGACAGGATCTCGGCAAGTGGGCGGCGGTGGGGCTGATCCTCGTCGGCACGCTGGTCACGACCGTGTCGGGATTGACCGGCAGCGAAGCCCTGGTCCGTCTGAGCGACACCTTCCTCGCCTGGCTGGGAGCGGGATAGGCCATGATCAGACGCGTGGCCCAGATCATCCTCTCCACGACGGCGCTGCTGCTGATCGCCTCGGCCTTCGCCGCGCGCCCCGCCGGCGACGACGCCCCGGCCGGACTCCGTCTGCTGGCCTTCTTCGACCAGCACGCCTCCACCTGGTTCAGCGTGCTGGCCGTCTTCGCCTTCGTCCTGGGCGGCGCCAATCTCATGCGCACCCACTGGACCCGGATCCGCGACCGCTCCCGCGACTGGCGCTACTCGCTCCTGGCCCTGGGCAGCTTCTTGATCGTGCTGGTGGTGGGCCTTTTCAAGTTCGGCGGCGCGCCCGGCCTGCAGGGGGGCGTGGCCGCGCCGGACGTCTGGCTGACCGGCATCTTCGAGACCGTGCTCAGCCCCCTGCACGCCACGCTGTACTCCCTGCTGGCCTTCTACATCGCCTCGGCCGCGTACCGCACCTTCCGCGCGCGCACGCTCGAAGCCACGGTGCTGTTGGCGGCGGCCCTGATCGTGATCCTCGGCCGCATCCCCTTCGGCGCCACGCTCACGGCCTGGCTGCCCGAGTCCTTCGCCTTCCTGCGCATGGAGGACCTGTCCCTCTGGATCCTCAAGGTCCCCAACACGGCGGGCCAGCGGGCCATCATGATCGGCATCGCTCTGGGCGTGGCGGCCATGGCCGTGCGGCTGATCCTCGGCGTCGAGCGGGGTCCGGGCGGAAGGCGGCGGCGATGAGCCTGCGACACGAGTTCGCCGACGCCCTGGAGTCGCTGGACCGGCGCTGGATCTTCCTGGTGCTGGCGATCTCCGTGATCGCGGCCCTGCTCTCGGGCATCCACTATCCCGATCGGCCCAGCGACGTGGTCCGTCCCGTCTTCGACCTCGTCGAGGATCTGCCCGACGGCGCGCCGCTCCTGATCTCGCTGGACTACTCGCCCAGTTCCGCGCCGGAACTCGAGCCCATGGCCGAGGCGCTGACCCGCCACGCCCTGCTGAGGGGCCGGCCGGTCTGCTTCGTCTCCCTGTGGCCGACGGGCAACCACATGATCGCGCGCGTGGAGGAGACGGTCTGCCGCGGCGACTTCCCCGACGCCGTGTCCGGGCGTGACTGGGTCAGCCTGGGCTACCAGGCCGGCGGGGAGATGCTGGTCAACAGCCTGCGCGACTCGCTGGCCGCGCGCTTCGACCACGACACCTCCGGCCGCCCCCTTTCCGAACTGCCGGCCCTGGCGGGCGTGACGGGGTTGGCGGATTTCGGCCTGGTGGTCAGCCTCTCGGCGGGCGTGCCGGGCCTGAAGGAATGGATCCTCTACGCGGGCGACGTGGTGGACGTGCCCGTGGCCGGCGGCAGCACCGGCGTGGGCGCGCCCCAGTTCTTCCCCTACTACCCGCTGCAGCTGGTGGGCCTGATGGCGGCCCTGAAGGGCGCGGCCGAGTACGAGGCCGCCCTGATCGAGGCCTACCCCGGGCGCGTGCCCGCGGCGCAACGGGCCACGCGGGGGATGGGCGCCCAGGCGGTGGCGCACACGGTGATCGTCCTGTTCATCCTGGTGGGCAACCTGGGTCTGCTGCTCCGCGGCCGTCGCGAAGGGGGGGCGGCATGATCGCGATCGTGCACCCCAGCTCCGACGTGGCGGTCTGGATCAGCGCCGCGCTGACCCTGATGGTCTTCTCGTTCCTGTGGCGGGACAATCCCCTCTACAAGATCGCCGAGCACATCTTCGTCGGCGTGAGCGCGGCCTACTGGATGGTGATCGGTTTCTGGACGACCCTCTGGCCCCAGGTGGTGGTCAAGCTCGCGCCCGAGGCGGCCCGCGTGACCCATCCCGAGGCCGTGCCCGCCGCGCGCGACCTGACCGCCCTGATCCCCCTCGGCCTGGGTCTGCTCATGCTCTGCCGGCTCGTGCCCCGCTGGGCGGGGATCGGGCGCTGGCCCACGGCCTTCGTCATCGGCACCACCGCCGGCTACGGCCTGGTGCGCTACATCCGCTCGGACTTCCTGGCCCAGGTCCGGGCCACCGTCGGGACCGGCCTGGCGCCCACGCTGGACGGACGCTGGGCCTGGTCGGAATCCCTCGCCGCGCTGCTGATCCTGCTGGGCACCCTGAGCGGGCTGGTGTACTTCGTGAACACGCGACGCAGCGACGGCCCGACCGGCGGCGTCGCGCGCCTGGGCCTGATGGTCCTGCTGGTCACCTTCGGCGCGTCCTTCGGTTCGGCGGTCATGGCCCGCATCGCCCTGCTGATCGGGCGCATGCAGGAGCTGCTGGGGACCTGGCTGGGACTGATCTGAGCCGCCCGACGCCTTGACGCGTCCGGGATCCATTGCCTACACTGACTCTTCGCTATTCTCACCCCATCGGATGGATGCGACACCTTGCAGCGACGGATCCGCTACTTCGAGATGCAATGCGAGCGTCATCCCCGTTCGCGCCACTTCCTGGCCCTGGCCGATCTCCACCGTCGCGCCGGCGACCCCGAGCGCGCCGTCGAACTCCTCGAGTCCGGCCTGACCCGTTGCGAGGGTTCGATCTCGGGCCACCTGCTCCTGGGACAGTCCTATCTCGACCTCGACCGGTCGGCGGAGGCCGTCGAGCAGTTCGAGCGCGTGCTGGAGCTCGATGCCGACCACGGCCTCGCGGCGGACGAGCTGGCGCGTTGCGCGCCGGCGCCCGCGACCGAGTTGCCGCCCGCTCCCGCTCCGGAGCCGGAGTCCGGCGAGGAGGATCCTCTGTCGACGGACGGATTCGAGGACATGGTCACGGCGGATGGACCGGACGTCCCGGAATCCGTCGAGGCCCCGCCGCTCACCGCTGAGGCCGACGAACAGGACGAGACGGACCCGGACGACGAACCCGAGGCGTCCGACGACCCGGCCCGGGACGAGACGGCCACCGCCGAGTTGGAGCCCCTGCCCGCCGCCGCCGACTCCCGGCAGGCCGAGCCCTTGCCCTCCCTGTTCGTCACGCGCACCCTGTCGGACATCTACCTGTCCCAGGGGCACAAGGACAAGGCCCTGCGCATCCTGTACCAGATCCTCGCCAACCATCCCGAGCGCGAGGACATCGTGGCGCGGATATCCGAGCTGGAGGACGGCGAGCCGGCCGGTGCGGAACGCGCGCCCGCTGAGGCGCCCGTAGACGCCCGTGAGCCCGAGGCGGACAATCGACGCCGCTTCGACGAATGGGTCGACAAGACCAGGGTCGATCAGACCCGGGGAGGCGATTGACATGGCCACCCGCCGCATCGCCGTCCTGAACGGCCCCAACCTGCAGCGTCTCGGCGCCCGGGAGGCCGAACACTACGGCACCGCGACCTACGCCGAACTCGAGGCCTTCTGTCGCGAACGCGGTGCGGCCCTGGGCGTGGAGATCGACCTGCGCCAGTCGGACGGGGAGGGCGAGCTGGTCGGCTTCATCCACGACTGCGACGGGGTCTGCGACGCCATCGTCCTCAACGCCGCGGCCTACACCCACACCTCGGTGGCCGTCCGCGACGCCCTGCTCAGCTGCCGGGTCCCGGTGGTGGAGGTCCACCTCTCGAATCCGGACGCCCGGGAGGGCTTCCGCCGCACCAACCTCATCGCCGACGTCGTGGCCGCCGGCGTGCGGGGATTCGGGCTGGACGGGTACGGCCTGGCCATCGCGGGGGCCGTCGCCCTGCTGGACTGAGGACACCGTTGCGTCGACGGACCTCACGTGTTATCAATTACCGGCCCTGAACGGAATCTGACCCGAGCAAGCGAGGCGGTCTTGGCCGATACCAGCGATTTCAGAAACGGCATGGTGCTCAACCACAAGAGCGGCCTGTGGAGCATCGTGGAATTCCAGCACGTGAAGCCCGGCAAGGGACCGGCCTTCGTGCGCACCAAGCTGAAGGAAGTCCAGTCCGGCAAGGTCGTCGAGGAGACGTTCCGGGCCGGCGAGAAGGTCGAAGAGGTGCGGCTCGAGCGCCGCGACTACCAGTTCCTCTACGTCGACGGCGAGTTCATGACCTTCATGAACCTCGAGACCTACGAGCAGATCTCGCTGCCCCAGGACACGCTCGGCGACCTGGCCAAGTACGTCAAGGAGAGCGAGACCGTCAGCATGCTGCTGCGCGAGGGTAATCCGCTGACGGTGGAACCGCCCCAGACGGTGGAGCTGACGGTGACCCAGACCGATCCCGGCGTGCGCGGCGACACCGCCCAGGGCGGGACCAAGCCGGCCACCATGGAGACCGGCCTGGTCGTCCAGGTGCCGCTGTTCATCGAGGAGGGCGAGGTCCTCAAGATCGACACCAAAACGGGCAAGTATCTGGGACGGGGCTAGACGCCCGCCAGTCGAAAGGGACGGCGACATGGATCTGAACAAGGTACGCGAACTGGTCAAGCTGGTGGAGGAGAGCCGCATCGACGAGCTCGAGATCTCCAGCGACGACTCGACCATCCGCATCCAGAAGCACGCCGCCGCGCCGGCGGCGACCGTGGCCGCGCCGTTGCCGGCAGCGCCGG
>CAZSNA010000085.1:0-14891 GCA_964607825.1 uncultured Fibrobacteraceae bacterium
GTCGCCCGCCGCGTCGGCGACGAGGCCCACGCTCGGCACCCCGCCGCGGCCTGGGCCGGGACCATGCCCGACCTGGCGGACCTCGCCGCGCGCATCGCCGCGACCCTGACCGACGCCCCCCCCCCCCCGCCCCAGCCCCGGGACATCGTCCCCGAGGGCGGCGACGCGGGGCCCGACGCCGCCCAAGCCCTGACCCGCCCCACCCAGGGGGACCTGGCGGACCTCGCCGCGCGCATCGCCGCGACCCTGACCGACGCCCCGCCCGCCCAGCCCAAGCCCGGCGACATCGTCCGCGAGGGCGTCGACGCGGAGCTCGACGCCGCCAAGGCCGTGACCCGCGACACCAAGGGCTACCTGGCCTCGCTGCAGGCCGATGAACGCGAGCGCACGGGCATACCGACGCTGAAGGTCGGCTTCAACAAGGTCTTCGGCTACTACTTCGAGGTGACCAACAAGCACCTCGACCGTGTACCCGAGGACTACGCCCAGAAGCAGACTCTGGTCAACGCCGCGCGCTTCCACACCGAGGCGCTGAAGGAGGCCGAGCGCACCATCATCGAGGCCGAGGACCGCATCCACGCCCTGGAGCTGGACATCTTCCACCGGCTGGTGCGCGACACCGCCGAGCACCTGGGCGCGATCCACGACACCGCCCGCAGCCTGGCGTCCATCGACCTGCTCTTCGCCTACGCCGAGCTGGCCGAGCGCCACGGCTACGGCCGCCCGGTCTGCGACGACTCCCTGGCCCTGGACATCGTCGCCGGCCGCCACCCGGTGGTCGAGCAGCTCCTGGACCACGACTTCATCCCCAACGACGCGCGGATCGACAGCGGGGACCGCCAGGTCCTGCTGCTGACCGGCCCCAACATGGGCGGCAAGTCCACCTACCTGCGCCAGGTGGCCCTGATCACGTTGATGGCCCAGGCGGGGAGCTACGTGCCCGCCGAGCGCGCGGTGATCGGTCTGGCGGACCGCATCTTCACCCGCGTGGGCGCCAGCGACAACGTGGCCCGCGGCCAGTCCACCTTCTTCGCGGAGATGAGCGAGACGGCCCGCATCCTCCACCAGATGTCCCGACGCAGCCTGGTCATCCTGGACGAGGTCGGCCGCGGCACCTCCACCTACGACGGGCTCTCGCTGGCCTGGGCCATCACCGAGTTCCTGCACCTGGACGACGGCCCGCGCCCGCGCACGATCTTCGCCACCCACTACCATGAGCTGACCGGCCTGACCGAGCGCCTGCCGCGTCTGGTGAACCTGCGCATGGACGTGAAGGAGTGGGAGGGACGGATCATCTTCCTGCACGCGGTCAAGCCGGGATGCAGCGACAAGAGCTACGGCATCCACGTGGCCCGTCTGGCCGGCGTGCCCGAGCCCGTGCTGCGCCGCGCCGAGGCGCTGCTGGACACCCTGACGGCCGAGGACGCCCGCGCCCTGGCGCCGGAACGCCTGACCGACGCCGCGCCCTTCTCGGTGGCCGCCGACGCCGCGACGCCGAACTCACAGCTCTCCCTGTTCACGGACGGGGAGCGCGACGCCCTCGAGGAGCTGCGTCGGCTCGATCTGGAGACCCTCAGCCCCCTGGACGCCTTCATGTGGTTGACCCGCATCAAGCGTCAGCTCTAGCAGGCTGTCGAGAAGCTCCGGACCGAGCCTGGTGCGTCTCACGAGCCCGCAATCGAGGCGCGAATCCGCAGCCATAGCCGAAGCTATGGCGAGGAGTCGGAACGAAGAGTGCGGGAGCGTGAGACGTGCACGGCGACGGGAGGAGCTTCTCGACAGCCTGCTGGCCCGGAAACTACAGGCCCCGCCGCGGCGGCCGATGCTATACTGGATAAGGCGCCTTTCGATTCGCACGGAGCGTTCGCCATGTGGCACGTGGTCTTCTATATGCCCGGTGACCGGGAAGTCTCCCTGCTGGCCGACTGCCGGCGACGGGGAGACGTACGGGCGCTGGGCGTCGTGGACGCCGGCGGCGAGACGCCCGGCGCGGCCCTGGCCGAGGTCATGGGTCTGCCCGTGGCACCCGCCTTCGCGTCCCTGTCGCCGCCGTCCGGCGCCCATGTGGTGGCGCCCCGCGAACGCCGCGACGACGAGGACCTGCGCGACGCCGTCTCCGCCGGCGGCCTGCGCGCGGTGGGTGCGGAGGAGTTCGAGCTCCTGCTGGCCGGGCGTGAGGACGCCGTCCCGACACCGCCCGCCCCACCGGCGCCCGAGCCCGTCTCGACCGCGCCGGCCTCGCCCGACCCGGTCCCGCCCCCCGCGACCGACGTCTCCCACAACGCCGAGCTGGGCGTCGCCCTGCACACGCTCGGCCGCATCGAGGAATCCCTTGATCGCGAGCGCCTGCCCGGCTGGCTGCTCTCGGTGGCCGTGGGCGCCGTCGGCGGCGACGGCGGCTCGCTCATGCTGCTGGACCGGCGCGCCGATCAGCTGTACATCGCCGCGGCCCATGGTCTCAGCGACCGAACGCTCCATACCACGCGCCAGGCCCTGGACGCCGGCATCGCCGGCCGCGTGGCGCGCACAGGACGCGCCGAACTGGTCACCGAATCCCGGGCCACGACGTCGAGCGAACGCGGCGAGATCACCTCGGCCCTCTGCGTCCCCCTGATCCACGAGGACGAACGTCTGGGCGTGCTGAACGTCAATACCCGGCCGCCGACGCGCCCGTTCGATGCCGCCGCCCTATCGGACCTCCAGGTGGTGGGGGACGCCGTGGCGCGCATCCTCCACGCCTCCGCCGGCGCAGAGCGCCTGCGCCACGGCCGCCTGCGCCGCCGCCTGGAACACGAGTTCCGCGAGCTGGCCGGGGACGGCGCCGACCTGGAAACCACCCTGGCCGGCTGGGCCGCGGCCCTCGCCATGGCCCTGTCTGCGGATCACACGTCCCTGGGCGTGTTGCGGGAGGACGGCACCCTGCTGCTGGCCGAGGGCACGGCCGAGGGCGAGACCCGCACCGGCACGGTCCCGCAGCAGCACCCCGCCTGGAACGACGTGCTCCAGAGCGGGCGCCCCGTGCTGGTCCGCCCGGAGGACGCGCCGCCCGACGCGGACGGCATCGCCATGTACTTCCTGCCGGTCGGACGTGAGCCGACGCAGGCCGTGCTGGCCGTGCGCTTCCTCGACCCGGCCGACGCCCACGGCTTCCAGCTTCGCGCCGACGGCGTGGTGGAGTTCCTAGAGGAGCGCCTGCCCGAGCTGCGGCGCCGCCACTTCGAGACCGATCGCGCGAGCCGCCTGCGCGACCTGGCCGACTACCTCGTCCTCGACCGGCACCAGGCCGGCGACCCGCGCCGGCGGCGCGACGACCTGGCCGCCTATCTCAAGCGCGCGGTCGGCGCGGTGGAGATCGTCTTCCTGCCCGGCGCCGACGACCTCGACGGTCCCCGCACAGCCGCCGCCCGCGACCTCCTGTCCCGCGTGGACGGCCGCGGCTGGCTGCTGGCCACCACGTCGCCCGGCTACGCCAACGGCTCGTCGTCGGCCTGCCTGGCCGTCAGACGGCCCGGTCCCGGATCCGACGCCGGGGTGGTGCTCTTCGGCAAGCGCCGCCGCGACGCCGCGGACAGCGCGACCTACACGGAGTTCGACGCCCAGATCGTGAGCCGCCTCGTCGGACTGTTGCGCGACGACGACCCGTCGCAGCCGGCCGCCGTCCCATCCGATCCGACCTCCGTCCGGGACGCCCTGCGCATCTCCCTGGCGCGCGAGATCGACCGCGCCGACCGCTACCACGTGACCTTCTCCCTGTCCGCCTTCGACACCGGACGCCCCGATCCCTCGGCCGCCTCGTTGCTCGATCCCGTGAGCGCCCGCCTGCGCGCCTCCGACCTGCTGTTCCCAGGCCCCGACGGGCGCCTGTTCGTCATCGCGCCGGAGGAGACCCAGGCCGTGACCCAGCTGGAACGCCGCGCCGCCCGCGCCCTGCGGGAGGCCGCGGCCGATCCGACCCTGCCCGTGCGGTCGGGTCACGCGATCTATCCGGGCCGCGACGAGACGCCCGACGAGCTGATCCGGACCGCCCTGGAGCGTCTGACCGAACGCAACGACGACGACGATTGACGGCCGCGTCTTCCCGACTTACTCTGGGTTTCGCCGAGCGCCCGCACGCGCCCGGTCTCTTCATCAGCCAGACTCGCCATCGCAGCTTCGGGGAGCCCGTCTCGAGATGAACCGCCAGCCCATCCGCGTCCTGGACAGCGCCTCGGTGGACCGCATCGCCGCCGGCGAGGTGATCGAGCGCCCGGCCTCGGTGGTCAAGGAGCTGCTGGAGAACGCCCTGGACGCGGGCGCCACGGACATCCGCGTCGCCGTGGCCGACGGGGGACTGGCGTCGATCACGGTGGAGGACGACGGGCACGGCATCCCCTTCCGCGAGCTGCCCCTGGCCTGCGAACGTCACGCCACGTCGAAGATCGTCTCCGCGGCCGACATCACGCAGGTGGCCTCCTTCGGCTTCCGCGGGGAGGCCCTGGCCAGCATCGCCTCGGTCAGCCGCTGCACCGTGGTCAGCCGCGCGGCCGACGAGGAGGTGGGCGGCCTGATCCGGGTGGTCGGCAGCGTCACCGAGCGGCGCGAGCCCGCGCCCCGCAACCGCGGCACCACCATCACCGTCGAGGACCTGTTCTATAACACGCCGGCCCGGCGCAAGTACCTCAAGACGCCCCAGGCCGAGAAGAAGGCCGTGCTCGGCGCGGTCACCGCCATCGCCCTGGCCTACCCCGAGGTGCGCTGGCGCCTGAGCGCCGACGACGTGGTGGTGCTCGACCTGCTGCCCGCCGACGACCTGCCCGGCCGGGTGCGCGACGTGCTCGGAGCCCAGACCCTCGAGCACCTGGCCCGCTTCTCCCTGGAGGAGGGCGGCCTGTCCGTGGGCGGCCTGGCCTCGCGCCCGACGCTGACCCGCGCCAACCGCATCCACCAGTACATCTACGTGAATCGCCGCCCCGTGGAGAGCGATTCGCTGCGGACGGCCATCCGCCTGGCCTACAAGGACGTCATCCCGCCCGGCCGCTACCCGGTGGTGCTGCTGTTCCTGGACCTGCCCCTGGGCGAGGTGGACGTGAACGTGCACCCGGCCAAGTCCGAGGTGCGGCTCATGCTGGAGCGCCACCTCTTCGGCATGATCATGAACGCCCTGCGCGAGGGTCTGGACCTGCGCGCCGACCCGGCCTTCGCCCCCGCGCCCGAGGGCGCGACGGCCGAGGCGCCGTCCGAGCAGCGCGGCCCCCTGCAGAGCCTGGCCGAGGCCCAGGAGGACTACCTGCGCCGCCACTTCACCGCGCCGGGGGAGGACGCGCGCACGGGCCAGGGCTCCCTGTTCACAGGCGCACCCGCATCCTCGGACTCGACCGAGACCGCGCCGCCCTCCGACGAGTCGCCGGCGAACGACTCGCCCCGTCCCGCCCCCTTCTGGCAGCTGCACCGCACCTATATCTGCACCCAGACCAAGGGCGGCCTGCTGATCATCGACCAGCACAACAGTCACGAGCGCATCCTCTACAACGAGGCCAAGAAGGCCCTGGCGGACGGCACCCTGCGCGTGCCCGTGCAGCAGCTGCTGTTCCCGGTCAACCTCGAGCTGACCGCCGCGCAGATCCAGGCCTACCAGACCCACGCCGAGGAGTTCGAGCGCCTGGGCTTCCTGATCCAGCCCTTCGGAGGCCGCTCGGTCCTGGTGCAGGGCATCCCCTCGAGCCTGAAGAACTGGAACGAGGGCCAGCTCCTGCTGGACATGTTCGACGACCTGTCGGAGACCGGCCGGGCCGGCAACGCCGACCACGACGAACTGCTGGCCAGCTACGCCTGCCACGGCGCCGTGCGCGCCGGCGCCCTGATGACCGTGCCCGAGATGCAGAACCTGCTCGACCTGCTCTTCGCCACCGACAAGCCCCTGTCCTGTCCCCACGGACGCCCCACCCTGATCCAGTTCTCCCGCGAGGAGCTGGAGAAGCGCTTCGGGAGACGCTGATGCCCGGCGCCTGCCCGGTGATCGCCGGCCCCACCGCGGTGGGCAAGACGGCCCTGGTGGTGGCGCTGGCCGCGCGCCATCCCGTCGAGGTGATCTCCCTGGACAGCCGGCAGGTCTACCGGGGCCTTCGCATCGGCACCGCCCAGCCCAGCGCCGAGGAGCAGGCGGCCTGTCCCCATCACCTGGTGGATTTCCTCTCGCCGCGCGAGACCTACTCCGCCCAGCGCTTCCGCGACGACTTCATCCGCGTCTACGAGGAGATCCGCGCCCGCAACGCGGTGCCGGTGCTGGTGGGCGGCGCGGGGATGTACCTGACCGCCCTGAGCGAGGGCTTCTTCCCGATCCCCGACGACGCGCCCGACCTGGACCGGGTGCGCGCCGAGCTTGAGGCCCTCGACGACGCGGCCCTGTCCGCGCTCCTGTGCGAGATCGATCCGGAGAGCCACGCGCGCCTGCATCCCAACGACCGGTACCGCATCCAGCGCGCCGTGGAGATCCAGCGGCTGACCGGCCGCTCCGTCTCGTCCATCCGCACCGAGCACGCGCCGGATCCGGCCCTGGGCCTGGACTTCCCGACGGTGGTCCTGGAGCGCGAGCCCGAGGTCCTGCGCGAGCGCATCGCGGCCCGCACCACGCTCATGCTCGAGGCCGGCTGGCTCGAGGAGACCGCCGTCCTGCTCGCCGAGTACGGTCCCGCTGCGCCCGGCCTGCGCACCCTGGGCTACCGCGAGCTCGTCGGGCATCTGGGGGGGGAGACGACCCTGACAGAGGCCGTCGCCGCCATCGTCACGGCCACCGCCCGCTACGCCAAGCGTCAGCGCACCTGGTTCCGGCCGCGTCCGGCGGCGCACCGCGGCGCGCCGGACGATCCCCGCACCCTGGCCGTGCTGGACGAGCTGGTCGCCGCGGCCACTTGACAGCCGCCTCCGACGCGACTTACCTTCTCGACTCCGGAGCGGGCTTAACTCAGCTGGTAGAGTTCCAGCTTCCCAAGCTGGCTGTCGCGGGTTCGAGTCCCGTAGCCCGCTCCAGACATCTCCGCAGCGAAGAACGGGTTGCGCGTGCGCGACCCGTCTTTCTATCATGGAGACCGATCCAGGCTCCAACGACAGGCGTCCCATGATCCAGCTGATCCAGCCCTTCCCGTCCCCCCTGGACACGCTCCACGACTGGCGCGCCGGCGACGCCGTGACGGCCGTGGACGGACGTCCCGTCGAGGACATGCTGGATCTCTACTACTACACCCCCGAGCAGGACGAGATGGTGCTGACCATCCGGCGCGAGACCGGGGAGGAGACGACCGTGGCGTTGGCGCCGTCGGCCCTGGACCAGGTCACGTCCTGTTTTTCGGCCCTGGAGTTCAAGACCTGCGCCTGCGACTGCGTCTTCTGCTTCATCGACCAGAACCCCGAGGGCATGCGGTCGAGCGTCTACGTGAAGGACGAGGACTACCGGCTCAGCTTCCTCTACGGCAACTACATCACGCTGACATCCCTGGGCCGGCGCGGGCTCGAGCGCATCATCGAGCAGAAGATGACGCCCCTCTACGTGTCGGTGCACGCCACCGACGTCGACGTGCGCACCCGCATGCTGGGCATCCGCAAGCGCGTCGACGTGCTCGAGCTGCTGCGACGGCTCGTCGACGGGGGAATCACCGTCCACACCCAGATCGTGCTCTGCCCCGGCTGGAACGACGGGGAGATCCTCGACCGTTCGATCGCCGACCTGGCGGCCCTGCGGCCCGGCGTGGCCTCGCTGGCGGTGGTGCCGGTGGGGCTGTCGGCCCATCGCGAGGCCCTGACCCGCCTCGACCCGGTCACGCCGGCCAAGGCGGCCGAGGTCATCGACACGGTGCACGCGGTACAGTCGCGCCTGCGCACCGCGGGCGGGGAGACCTTCGTCCACCTGAGCGACGAGTTCTACCTGCTGGCCGACCGTCCCTTCCCGCCGCTGGACCACTACGACGACCTGGCCCAGCTCGACAACGGCATCGGCGTCACCCGCGACCTGGAGCAGGCCTGGACGGACGACCTGGCCCTGCGTCGCGAGGACGACGACCTGCCCGCGCGTCCGCTGACGATCCTCACCGGCCGTCTCGCGGAGTTCGCCTTCCGCCAGCGCCTGGGCGGCGTGCTCAAAGCGCCGGACCTGCCGCCGGTGGAGGTGGTCGGCGTGGACAACCGCTTCTACGGCGCCAGCGTCACCGTCTCCGGCCTGCTGACCGGCGGCGACGTGCGGCGCGCCCTGCTGGAGCTGCCGCCCGACCCCGTCCGCGACGTGCTGCTGCCCTCGCGCATGTTCAACAGCGACGGCCTGACCCTCGACGACCTGACCCTCGCAGATATCGGCGCAGATCAGCCCCATCGCCTCCACGTGCCCGACGAGGAAGGTCTGATTGACTTCTGGGCGCGCATGACCTAATCTGTTCGGCGGTGCCGTCGCCCAATCCGGCTACGGTATATCCAGATCATCCAACAAGTTGCGGCCTTTCCTTGAAGTCGCGGGAGGATATGTGTCGACCCGGACGGTGGTGATCGTCGGCCGCCCCAACGTGGGCAAGTCGACCCTGTTCAACCGCATCATCGGCGAACGCCGCTCGGTGGTCCACGAGACCCCCGGCGTGACGCGCGACCGCATCGCCGAGCTCACCGACTGGGCCGGCCACGCCTTCCAGCTGCTCGACACCGGCGGCATCGTGCCCTTCGGCGACGAGATCTCCCGCTTCGACTCCCTGGTCACCCAGGTCGCCCACGAGGCCATCGACGAGGCCGACGTGGTCCTGTTCATGGTCGACGGCTCCGGCGGCCTGTCCACCTGGGACGACGCCATCGCCCAGCACCTGCGCCGCAGCGGCAAGACCGTGGTGCTCTGCGTCAACAAGGTGGAGAAGGAAGCCGAGCAGATCGGCGTGGCCGACTTCTACAAGCTCGGCCTGGGCGAGCCCCACGCCGTCAGCGCCCTGCACGGCTACGGGGTGGGGGACCTGCTCGACGTGATCGTCGAGGGCTTCCCCCAGAACGAGATCGAGACGCCCTGCGACTGCAAGGTGGCCATCCTGGGCCGCCCCAACGTGGGCAAGTCCAGCCTGCTGAACCTGCTCACCGGACGCCAGGACGCCCTGGTCAGCGACATGGCCGGCACCACCCGCGACGCCATCCACACCGACCTGAAGTGGCACGGCCGGGTCATCCGCCTGATCGACACCGCCGGCCTGCGCCGCAAGTCCCGCGTCCAGGAGGCCGTGGAGGCCTTCAGCAACATGCGCACCTTCCGCGCCCTGGAGCAATGCGACGTGGCCGTGCTGATGGTCGACGCCGCCGACGGCACCGTGAGCCAGGACGCCAAGATCGCCGGCCTGATCCACGACAGCGGCAAGGGCGTGCTCGTGGCCTTCAACAAGTGGGACCTGGTGGAGAAGGACCAGAACTCCCACCTGGAGACCTGGGAGCAGTTCAAGCGCGAGGTGCCGTTCCTGACCTACGCGCCGTGGTTCACCCTCTCGGCCCTGACCCGCCAGCGCAGCGGCCGGGTGATGGAGATGGTGTGGGGCGTCCACGAGGCCCGGCAGCAGCGCGCGGAGACCCGCGAGCTCAACGACTACCTAGAGGCCGTGATCCACAAGCAGCCCCCGCGCTACTGTTCCGGCGGCACCGGCAAGGTCTACTACGCCGCCCAGATCGAGGTCGCGCCGCCGGTGTTCATGCTCTCGGTCAACAATCCCAAGTGGTTCGACCGGAGCTACCTGCGGTTCCTGAACAACAAGCTCCGCGCGAAGTACGGTTTCCTTGGCAGCCGCATCTTCGTCAAGATGAAGAAGCACTGAGAGGGGTGTCGCCATGGTGTTGATCCTCGTCCTGGTCCTGGCCTACCTGCTCGGCGCCGTCCCCTTCAGCTACCTCTTCGGCCGGTATCTGCGCGGCATCGACCTGCGCGAGCACGGCAGCGGCAACCTCGGCGCGACCAACGTCTTCCGCACCCTGGGCCCCGGCTGGGGCGTGCTGGTGCTGCTGCTGGACATGGCCAAGGGCGCCGCCGCGGTGCTGGTCATGACGGCGGTCACCTCGTCCTGGCCCGAGGGACAGGCCGCGCCGCTCCACCTGCCGCCGGACCTGTGGCGCATCTTCGCGGGCTTCGTGGCGGCGCTGGGGCACACGCTTTCGCCCTTCATGGGCTTCCACGGCGGCAAGGGCGTGGCCACCACCGGCGGCGCGTTCTTCGTCCTGGCGCCCTACCCGACCCTGATCGCCACAGGCGCCTTCGCGATCATGATGGCCCTGACCCGCATCGTGTCGGTGGGCAGCCTGACCGCGGCTGTGGTCCTGGTGCTGGCGGTGGGGTATTTCGAGCTGCGCTCGGAGCAGTTCTCCAAGACGATCTTCGTGTTCACGGCGATCATCAGCGCCTGGGTGATCGTCAAGCACCGCGCCAACATCAAGCGGCTGACCGAGGGGACCGAGAAGCCCCTCGAGGCGGGCAACGGCGACACGTCCGCGCCCGACGACGACCCCGACGCCTGAGAGGAGATCCCATGCGCGCAGCCATCCTGGGCACCGGCAGCTGGGGCACCGCCTTCGGCCGCCACCTGGCCGCGGGCTGGGACGAGGTCGTGCTCTGGGGCATCGAGGACGACCAGGTGGCCGCCATCCGCGACGATCACGCCAACCCGGCCTTCTTCCCCGAGCTAACTCTGCCGTCCAACATGACCGCCACTCCGGACCTATCAGCGGCCGTGGGCGACGCCGACGCCGTCTTCCTCGTCCTGCCCAGCCAGGCGGTACGCGAATGCGCCAAGCGGCTCCACGACTGCCGCCTGCGGGCCAAGGCGCCCATCATCTGCCTGAGCAAGGGCCTCGAGCTGAGTACCCTGAAGCGCCTGAGCACGGTGGTGGAGGAGGAGATGATCGAGGACGCCGCGGGCCATCCCCACCCCGTCGGCGTCCTGCTGGGTCCCAGCCACGCCGAGGAGGTCGTCCGCCTCCAGCCCACGGCCCTGGTCCTGGCCGGGCGCGGCGGCGACTGGCCCGGCTGGCAGACCCATCTGAGCAGCGGCGCGGTACGCGTTTACACCAATCCCGACCTGGTGGGCGTGGAGATCGCCGCCGCCTTCAAGAACGTGATCGCCATCGCGGTGGGCATGGCCGACGGCCTGGGCTACGGCGACAACACCCGCGGCGCCGTCATGACCCGCGGCCTGAGGGAGCTGACCCGCCTGGGCGTGGCCCTCGGCGGCCAGTTCGAGACCTTCTACGGCCTGTCCGGCATCGGCGACATGATCACCACCTGCACCAGCCGCCACTCCCGCAACCGCAACTACGGCGAGGCCGTGGCCAGCGGAAAACAGGATCCCCAGGCCCTGCTGGACGGCGCCGCCCAGGTGGTCGAGGGCGCCGTGATGACCCAGGCGGCCTTGAAGTTGAGCGCGAAGCACGCGATAGAACTTCCGATCACCCAGGAGGTTCACGATGTGCTATTCTCCGGCAAGACGCCCGCCGACGCGCTGAGGGACCTCATGGAGCGGACCCTGCGCTCGGAGCAGGACTGAGCGGGCGCCGGCGGAGGAGGAGACCATGGCGGAGCTGCCCGACAAGCTGTACTACTCGATCCGCGAGGTGGCGGAGCACACCGGCGTGGAGGCCCACGTCCTGCGCTACTGGGAGAGCGAATTCCCCATGCTCAAGCCCAAGCGCGCCCGCTCGGGGGCCCGCAACTACCGCAAGAAGGACATCGAGCTGATCGAGCGCATCCGCACCCTGCTCCACGACGAGGGCTACCGCATCGAAGGCGCCCGCAAGCTGTTGCGCGAGCAGAAGCGGGCCAAGCCCGCCGCCAAGTCGGCTGCCAAGGCCCAGGATACGCTCTTCGACTCCATGGACCGCGAGGCCAAGATCGCCCAGCTGCGCAAGGAGTTGGCCGAGGTCATGGAGCTGCTGAAGGAGATGGGGGCCGACAAGGAGTAGGGATTCCGGGCTTGTGGACCCGGGGAGAGGGTATTAAATTGACGTCCGCGTGGGGGAGACCCCATGCGACCCCATTTTCTCGGTCGGGGCGTGGCGCAGTCCGGTAGCGCACTTGCATGGGGGGCAAGGGGTCGGAGGTTCAAATCCTCTCGCCCCGACCAGAGAGACCTTTCAGCGGACCGCCCGAGGGCGGTCCGTCTTCGTTCCAGCGCCGCGGCCCACCGCCGAGGAGAGCGTCCATGACCAACGGCGTCATCATCCCAGCCCTCAACGCCGCCCCCTTCCTGGGCCCCCTCCTGGACGAGATCCGCGCGCTCCATCCCGACACCGCCCTCCTCGTCGTCGACGACGGCTCCACCGACGCCACCGCCGACCTCGCCCGCGCCCACGGCGCCGAGGTCCTCGTCCAC
This sequence comes from uncultured Fibrobacteraceae bacterium, assembly GCA_964607825.1. Classification (GTDB taxonomy): domain Bacteria; phylum Krumholzibacteriota; class Krumholzibacteriia; order LZORAL124-64-63; family LZORAL124-64-63; genus JAHIYU01. The sequence goes on from CAZSNA010000085.1 coordinate 12,342, forward strand.
GAGGTCAACCGCGGCAAGGGCGCCGCCCTGATGACCGGCTTCCGCCACGCCCTGGCCGCCGGCTGGGATTGGGCCTTCACCCTAGACGCCGACGGCCAGCACCTGCCCGCGGAAATGCAGTCCTTCCTCGACGCGGCCGCGCGTGATAACCTGGACGTCGTGGTCGGCGACCGCATGGAGGCCACGGGGGAGATGCCCTGGATCCGCAAAGCCACGAACCTGTTCACGAGCCGCGTGGTCAGCGGCCTGGCCGGCTGCCGCATCCCGGATTCCCAGAACGGCTATCGCCTCTTCCGCGTGGCGCTGCTCGCGGATCTCGAGGTGGCGAGCGCCCGCTACGATTTCGAATCGGAAGTGCTGGTGAAGCTGGCCCGCCGGGGCGCCCGCATCGGCTCGGTGCCGGTGACCACGGTCTACGGCGAGGAGACCAGTGCCATCCATCCCATGCGCGACACCGTGCGCTTCTTCCGGCTCGTCCGGCGATTGCGGCGCGAGATCCGCGAGGAGAATCGATGACCCGCCACATCCTGCTGAGCAACGACGACGGCATCGACGCCTTCGGCCTGAACCTCCTGGCCCGCGTCCTCGAGGCGCGGAACGACGTGCGCCTCTCGGTGGTGGCGCCCGCCGACCAGCAGAGCGCCACCAGCCACAGCCTCACCCTGCGCGACCCCCTGCGCATCATCGAGTCGGGGGAGCGGCGCTGGGCGGTGACCGGCACCCCGACCGACAGCGTGCTGGTGGCCTGCGAGCACATCCTGCGCGACGATCCGCCCGACGCGGTGATCAGCGGCGTGAACCACGGCTCCAACATGGCCCAGGACGTGACCTACTCCGGCACCGTGGCCGCCGCCCTAGAGGGCGCCATCTACGGCGTGCCCAGCTACGCCGTGAGCTGCACCAGCCACCGTCCGCAGCACTGGGACGGCGTGGAGGCCTTCCTGCGGGGCCACCTGGACGACCTGCTCGCCCAGCCGCTGCCCAAGGGCTGTCTGCTGAACATCAACATTCCCGACCTGCCCGCCGCGGAGATCAAGGGCGTGAAGGTCGGCCCCCTGGGCAGCCGCCGCTACCACGACGTGATCACCGAGCAGACCGATCCCCGCGGCAAGCCCTACATCTGGATCGGCGGCAACGGCCCCACCTGGGACACCACCCCCGGCACCGACGCCGACCTGAACCGCGCCGGCTACGTCGCGATCACGCCCCTGCGGGTGGACCTGACCCACGAGGCGGTACTGCCCACCCTCGACGGCCTCAATCACGAAGGATCCCTGAAGCGATGAGGCGAGGCGGCCGCAACGATTTCGCCGTGGCGCGACGGCGCATGGTGGACGAGCAGCTCCGCGAGGCGGGCGTGGACGACCGCGCCGTCCTGCAGGCCATGAACGAGGTGCCCCGACACATGTTCGTGCCCTCGCGCCTGAGCCACCGCGCCTACCACGGCTGCGCCCTGCCCATCGGCTACGACCAGACCATCAGCCAGCCCTTCATCGTGGGCCTGATGTCCGCCCTGCTCGAACTCGACGGCACCCAGCACGTGCTGGAGGTGGGCACCGGCTCGGGCTACCAGGCCGCGGTGCTCTCGCACCTGGCGCGCTCGGTGGTCTCGGTGGAGCGCGTGGAGCCCCTGGCCCTGCGCTCGGCCCGCCTGCTGGACGAGCTCGGCTACGACAACGTGGAGATCTACGCCGCCGACGGCGGCACGGGCGTATCCGAGAAGGGCCCCTACGACGCCATCGCGGTCACGGCCTGTCCGCCGCGGCTGCCGTCCCGCTTGTTCCATCAACTGAGAGAGGGCGGCACCCTGGTGCTGCCAATCGGGGCGGGGGAGGACCAGACCCTCTACCGCTACCGTCGCGTGGACGGCGAGGCGCGCGTGGAACGCTCCGTGCCCTGCCGCTTCGTCCCCATGCTCGAGGGTCTGACCGGGAGCGCCGAAGATGCGTGAAGCCATCCAGGAATGGGCGGGACACCTGCCGCCGCCGCTGGCGATCTTCCTGATCGCCATGCTGCCCGTGTTCGAACTGCGCGGGGCGATCCCCTACGCCTTCTCGCCCCTGGCCGCCGACTGGGGGAGCGCCCACCCCGTGCTCACCTATTTCATCGCCGCCGCCGGCAACTTCGTCCCGGTGCTGCCCATCCTCACCCTGCTCGGACCGGCCGAGCGCTGGCTGCGCCGTTACCGCTGGGCCGACCGCTTCTTCACCTGGCTCTTCGCCCGCACCGAGCGCCGCAGCGGCCTGATCCGCAAGTACCAGGCGCTGGGGCTGATCCTCTTCGTGGCCATCCCGGCGCCCATGACCGGCGCCTGGACCGGGTCGATCGCGGCCTACATGTTCAGGCTGCCCTTGCGTTTCTCGATCCCGTGTATCATCCTTGGCATCTGCATCGCCGGGGTCCTGGTGACGCTGGTGTCGATGGGGGTGTTGCACCTCTGGTCGAACGTGTAGATATTGAAGCCGCCCGGCCGTCGGGCGGTTCATATGATAAGGTCGGGGTGTAGCGCAGCCCGGTTAGCGCACCTGCTTTGGGAGCAGGGGGTCGGAG
>CAZSNA010000086.1:0-14832 GCA_964607825.1 uncultured Fibrobacteraceae bacterium
ATCGAGCGCCCCGGCCGCCCCTCGAGGCGGCCGGAAGCGTCCCCGGCCGCGGCCCTGTATACCACCCGCCCCCTGCCGGTCCAGACTACCCGATATCCGGGATGAATCGATCAGGGCTCCCAGCTCCAGGCCCGGTCGGTCGGCATGTCCACCATGCGCTTGACGTAGGTCAGCAGGGCCGTCGGGACGGGCTCGCCGTTCGGCAGGATCTTGTCGCGACGGAAGTCGATGCCGCCGACGAGCAGGCGGAGCTTCCTGGAGAGCCCCATGGCCAGTCCCTGCAGCTCGTCCTCGTCTTCGCGCGGCTCCACGCGGGCCAGCACGAAACCCGTGAACCAGGCGTCGTCGAGCTTGGCGCCGAGCAGACGATCGACGAGGGCGTCCGCGTCCAGGATCAGGTGGCCGGTCTCGATCATCATGACGCGGATGGACGAGGCCCAGCGGCGGCCGGCGCCGTCGCGGAGATGGAGCATGCCGTCGGGGAGCCGACGTTCGATGACCTCGATCGCCATGGCGGCGTGGAGGGAGCCGGGGTGGTAGCCGAGGATGCTCCAGGGGACGGAGAGGTCCAGGGGCGCGTCGAGCTCGAGCCGGAGGCGGCGGAGTTCGGGATCGTCCGGGTCGTGCGACCGTTCCAGGGTCGTCAGGCGCTCCAGCGGGAGCCGACTCTCGCGGCCGGTGAGGGCGACGCGGGCCTCCACGTCGGCCCGGGTCCAGACACCCAGTGAATCACCCTCGATGATCCCGACGATGAACTCGAAGAAGGGGTCGCGGATCTCGTCGGGGAGCCGCTCGACGGTTGGCTCGGGCAACCACTCGGCGGCGGGGTCGGCCGGTGGCCCGGCCTGCGAAACGCCGTTGCACAGCGACAAGATGGCGACCAGCGCCACGAGCAGGCGACGGCTCCGGAACCGCAATAGCGGAGTGGAGCGCTCGGACATACGCTCCGCAAGATCACCGCTATCTCGTTTCACATCACCTACTTGTACCGTAGCCCATGATGAGGACATTTCTCTGGCTCCCCGCTTCATCGTGGTCCTATACTTGCCTTGTGGCGCCGCCGGAGGCGATTCCCCAATGTCGCCCCTACCTACGGCATTCTGTCACGACCTGATCACGGGAGGATACCATGAAGATGTCCCTGAAATAGCTGCTGCTCCTGGCGGCCGCGCTGATGTTCGCCCTCGCCATCGGCTGCGGCAGCGACGACCCCGGAGATCCCGACCCCGATCCTGATCCCGACCCCACCGGCACCACCGCCCTGATCGGCGACGACGGCAGCGAACAGACGGACTTCGATTCCTTCGAGCAGGTCTCCCTGTCGCTGGCCGAGCTGGAGCCCAACACCCTCTACACCATCGAGGTGGACGACGGCACCAAGGCCGTCATCGGCACCTACGAGCTCACCACCGACGCCGACGGCGAGATGGACGCCGCCTCGGTGCTCTACGATCCCGAGCCCGGCACGTACACGGTGACCGTCCTCGGCACCGACATCAGCTTCGACATCACCGTCGAGGCCCCGACGGCCGTCTGGTACATGCCCTGCGACGCAGCGGGCGACCACATCAACAACGTGGACGAGGGCAACGCCGTCTACCTGACCGCGGGCAACGGCACGCCCGGCACGTCGGTGCGCGTGTACGTCGCGCCCAACCGCTACGACTGGGCCGAAGGCATGTACCTCTACGACTACACCGAGCTCGTGGAGGAGCTGACCTTCGACGCCGCCGGCGAGATCGCCCCCGCGATGATCTGGCAGGCCGGCGCCATCGTCGACATGAACTCGGCCTACGACGTCATCATCGACGTCAACGGCAACAACGTCTACGACGCCGGCGACTACCTCGACGGCCAGACGGGCGTGGGCTTCGTGGTCCAGGAAGTGGAGCCCGTGAAGGCCATGATCGACGGCCACGTGGTGGAGCGCCTCTCCTCCGACCTGAACTACGTCTACCGCGACGTCTTCAACGTGGACGAGAACGTCTACGTCTACGTCAACCCGGTGGCCCGCATGCGCAACCTGGGCGGCAACCGCTACGTGAAGTGGTACATCGTGCCCCACCAGGCCGTCTGGAACGACCAGGATCCCCTGAACCCCGTGGCCACGCCCCTGGGCGACACCGTGCAGTACGGCTGCACCAACGCCGGCCGCCGCCTGGTCTGGCCGGCCCCGCTGACGCCGGGCCAGTACGACATCGTGATCGACGTGGACGGCGACGAGCTCTACGACAAGGGCCAGGACTTCCTCGACGGTTACAGCGGCCAGGGCAACTGGGTCGGCTTCACCGTCCAGGACGAGCCGGAGACCAAGGACTGGACCGTGCTGGTCTACGCCGACGGCGAGGGCGGCCTCTCGGGCACCCGCAGCCAGTACGCCAGCGAGATCGCGGGCGCCATGGACGGCGACACCTACGCCGCCGTGCTCTTCGACGGCGACGACGGCGCCGGCTACACCGAGTGCAAGCGCTACATCTGCGAGTCCGGCGGCACCGTGACCGAGGACGCCGACTACGGCGAGCTCAACATGGGCCACCCGCTGACCCTGCACGACTTCCTCACCTGGGGCATCGCCAGGTTCCCCGCGGACAAGTACATGATCGTCCTCTCGAACCACGGCGGCAGCTGGTACGGCGAGAGCCACGCCGTGCCCAACGAGCTGTGGTACGAGGGCGACAAGGCCATGTGCTACGACAACGGCGACGCCCTGAACCTGCACGAGCTGGAGTCGGTCTACCGCGACATCAAGGCCATGGTCGGCGGCAAGCTGGACGTGATCTGGTACCAGGGCTGCCTGATGGGCGCCGTGGAGGTCGCGTCGGCGAGCAAGGAATACTTCGACTACATGGTCAGCCACGAGACCGTGCGCTACGGCAGCGAGAACACGAACAAGTTCCCCAACCTGATCGCCCAGATCAACACCGACCCCGACGCCGAGACCGCCGCGGAGAAGGCCGTCACCGTGGAGACGGCGCCGACCTCCTCGTTCGCCGCGAGCTACGACCTGAGCCAGTACGACGATCTCGAGGGCTCGATCCGCACCTTCGTGGACACCGCCCTCAACCACGCCGATTGGGAGACCTTCAAGGGCGAGATCACGACGATCCTGGGCACCGTCCGCCGCATCGCGCCTCCGGGCACGGCCGGCGAGCTGACGCCCTACATCGAGAACGGCGACCTGGTCGATTTCTTCGACAAGGTCTCCGAGGCCACCGACCGGGCCATCCCCCAGGCCGTGATCGATGCCGCCATCGACGCTTCGGTCGACGGCACCTTCCTGGTGGACGAGACCGACGGCAACGACGGCGGCGCCGAGGGCCTGAACGGCGTGGCCATCTGGCTGCCCGCGACGCCCGCAGAGTTCAACGCCCACGCGGCCGAGTACAGCGGCTTCGACTTCGCCACCAACACGCGCTGGCTGGAGTTCCTGGCCGAGCTGTACGGCGTGGCGTACCGGATCGAGCTGACCTGGGGCCTCGAGCCCCGCGATCTGGACTCGCATCTCTACAGCGCCAACGGCGAGCACATGTACTACGGGAACCGCGAGATCACCGGCGCCAACCTCGACGTCGACGACACGACGAGCTTCGGCCCGGAGAACACGCGCATCTCGTTCCTGGTCGACGGCGACGCCGACCACTACGAGTACAAGGTCTACCTGTGGTCCGGCGACGACTCCACCGGCGAGCTGTCCACCGTGAAGATCTTCCGCGGCGGCGACCCGAACCCGACCCACTCGTGGTCGCGGAGCTGGTCCGGCATCCGCTGGTGGCACGTCTTCAACATCATGACCGCGGACGGCAGCATCGTCCCGGTCGACACCACCGAGAAGGTCATGGGCGTCGCGGACGGATTCCCCGCCAAGTAGCCCCGACCCGTTCCTGACACGAGAGGGCGACCGCCAAGGCGGTCGCCCTCTTTCTTACCGTTCGTCCGGGAACTCACTCCCCGTCCGGAACCACCGCCACTCCGCAGGCCTCCGGCTCAGCGTTGCCGTACACCCGCACCTCCAGGCCGCGGGCGTCGAAGGGCTCGAGCACCAGGCGCACCGAGCGCTGGTTGTAGCACTCGCAGACGTCGGGCAGATACTCGTAGAGCCGGACGTGCACCACGTCGCCCTCGCGCTCCACCGAGGCCCGGATGCTGTCGGTGCAGCAGTTCACGGTCTTCGACAGCGCCATGATCATGGTGCGGTTCCCGTCGCTGCGGACGTCCAGGGGGCACTCGCCGCCCCGTTCCGGAACCTGGACCTGGGGGCGGACCGACACCCGGCCGGCCACGAGCTCCTCCCCGGGCAGGGTCTCGGGCATGGGATAGAAGGCCAGGTCGGGCGAGGCGGGCGCGGGCCTCGGGTCATCGCCGGGCGCGGGCACCGCATCGACAGGGGGCGCCGGCGCGTCCGCTTCCGCGACAGGGGTCCGGTCCTGCGACGTCTCGTCGTCCTTGCAGGCGCCCAGGGCGCAGACCAGCGCCAGCAGGGCGGCGCAGGCGAGCAGTCTCTGTTCGGTCTTCATCATCGATTCCTTTCCGCGGCCGTAAGGCCGGTCGCTGGGGCGAAACCACTCTAACACGCCCGACGCGGATCGGTTCAAGCCCCATGAGCACGCCGCTTGCTCCGGCCGGGATGCCGATCCGGCGCTTCGGGCCTAGATTCCCGATAAGGGCCGCAGATGGGCCGTATACCGCCTGGTGCGCTTACCCCCCCGCCGGAACAGCGCACCGCGACCGTGCAGAATGAGGAGTTCCCCATGCCAACCGACCGCAATAAGCGTGACCGAGGCCGTACCCGCCCCACGGCGGCCATGACGGTCCTCGCGGCCCTGCTGGCCCTGTGGCCGGCCGCCGCGGCGGCGCTGACGGGTTCGGCCGTCTCGAGCGCCGACACCCTGGACAGCCGCCCGCCGGTGGTCGACGTGGTCTACCCCCTCGGCGGCGAGACCTTCACGGGCGCCGAGACGGAGACCCTGCGCTGGACCATCGACGAGCAGAGCTGGGCCGGCGGCGCGCCGATCACCCTGCGCATGTTCGACGGCAACGTGCTGCTGGACGAGCAGGCCGTCGCCCCCGAGCCCGGCGGCGTCTACGCCTACCCCTGGACCGTCGCCGACGTCTCCACGACCCAGGCCCGCTTCAAGGTGACGGCCGACGACCGCTTCGGCTGGGCCGACGCGGACAGCGGCGACGTGTTCACCATCGTCGAGGCCGGCACCTCCACGCCGGGGCTGCTGGTCGACCGCGTGGGCCCGGTGGTGCCCAATCCCTTCAATCCCAGCACGCGGATCCACTTCAGCCTGCAGGCCGACGCGGACATCGTGCTGTCGATCTACGACCTGCGCGGCCGTTCGGTGACCCGCCTCGCCGCGGGCGCCTGGCCCGCCGGTCATCACGACGTGCGCTGGCAGGGACTGGACAGCGACGGCGCGGCCGTGGCCAGCGGCACGTACTTCGCGCGCCTGAGCATCGACGGCGCGACCGACGACCTCGTGACCCGCCTCACCCTGGTGCGATAGGAGGACCGCGATGAGTAGACGAATCCGACGTGGTCTGACGACCGCCCTGGCGACCCTGATCCTGATGAGCGGCGTGGTCCGCGGACTGATGGTCGTCGTGCTGCTGCTGGCCATGGTGGTCGGTCTCGCCGGCGCCGCCGAACGGGCGAGCGCGGCCGCCCCCTGTTCGTGGCCGTCGACAACCTGATCGCCGCCGAGACCGTGGGCGTGGACCATCTCTGGCCCGGCGGCTCCAGCGGCTACGGCCTGGACGGGAGCAACGTCGCCGGCGAACTGGGCGTCTGGGACGCCGGCTCGGTCCTGATCACCCACCAGGAGTTCGGCGGCCGCGTGGCCGTCGGCGACCCGGAAGGCTCGCCCACCGTGCACTACCATGCCACCCACGTGGGCGGCATCCTGGCGGCGGCGGGCGTCGATCCCCTGGCCAAGGGCATGAGCTACGCCGCATTCCTGGACAGCTACGACTGGGTCGACGACGACGACGAGATGGCGACCGCCGCGGCCGCGGGCCTGCTGGCCTCCAACCACAGCTACGCCTACGTGGCCGGCTGGCGCTGGAACAGCGGCGACGGCAACTGGTACTGGTACGGCGACGTGAACGTCAGCACCGTCGAGGACCCCGGCTTCGGCTGCTATATCGGCGCCTGCGCCGACTGGGACCAGATCGCCGTGGACGCCCCCTACTACCTGATCGTCAAGTCGGCCGGCAACGACCGCAACGACTACGGGCCGAGCGAGGAGGATCCGGGCCACTACTACTGGAATCCCGGAATGAACGACTGGGACTGGAGCGAGGATCTGCGCGAGTACGACGGCGAGGCCGACAACGGCTTCGACACCATCCCCTACCGCGGCAACTGCAAGAACATCCTGACCGTGGGCGCGGTGGACGACGTGCCCGGCGGCTGGACCCAGCCCTCGGACGTGGTCATGAGCAGCTTCAGCGGCTGGGGCCCCACCGACGACGGCCGCATCAAGCCCGACCTGGTGGCCAACGGCATCGGCCTGTACAGCACCTACTCCGAGTCCGACACCAGCTACGCCAGCTTCAGCGGCACGTCCATGTCCGGCCCCAACGCGGCCGGCGCGATCCACCTGCTGGCCCAGCACTGGCGCGACACCCACGGCGCCGTGACGGCCCGCGCGTCGACGCTCAAGGCCCTGGTGATCCACACCGCCAACGAGGCGGGCGCCGACCCGGGCCCGGACTACAGCCACGGCTGGGGCCTGCTGGACGCCCACGCGGCCGCCGACGTGATCGCCGCAGACGCGACGATCCCCGAACGCGTCGTCGAGGCCTCGCTGGCCCAGGGCGAGGCCGACACCCTGGTCGCGTACAGCGCCGGCGACCAGCCCCTGGCCGCCACGATCTGCTGGACCGACCCGGCCGGCTCGCCGGTGCCGTGGGCCCTCGACCCCGCCGATCCGATGCTGGTCAACGACCTCGACCTGCGCATCGAGCGCGTGAGCGACGCCGCGGAATACGAACCCTGGGTGCTGAACCCGGCCGCGGCCTCGGTGGCCGCCACCACCGGCGACAACGTGCGCGACAACGTGGAGAAGGTGGAGGCGGGCACGCCCGTCGCGGGCGCCTATCGGGTGATCGTCAACCACAAGGGCTCGCTCGCAGGCTCGTCCCAGGCCTACGGCCTGGTGATCACGGGCACCTCGGCCGAGCTCCAGGCGCCGACGGTGTCGAACGTGGCCTTCGCGCAGAGGACCGACGGTTCCGGCCTGGTGGACGTGACCTACGATCTGAGCGACGCGGACAGCCCGACCGTCGCGATCGACCTGGACGCGTCGATCGACGGCGGCTCCACCTGGACCTATGTGGTCTCGACGGTCAGCGGCGACGTGGGCGCCGGCGTGACGCCGGGCGCGGGCAAGTCGCTGGTCTGGGACTTCGGCGCCGACCATCCGGGCGCGTTCCTGCCCGACGTCCGGGTCCGGGTGACCGCGGACGACGGATCCTGAACCGGCGCACATTCCGAACGAGCGAACGCGCGACCCGATCGGGTCGCGCGTTCCCGTCCGGAACCCGCCCTGTCAGAGGTCCACCTGCTGCCCCACCCCGGCGGCCTTCGCCGCCTCGTAGACCACCCGCGCCGAGGACACGTCCTGCACCGCCAGGCCGCAGGACTTGAAGACGGTGATCTCCTCGTCGGATTCGCGGCCGGGCTTGGCGCCGATCACGATCTCGCCCAGGCTGGCGAAGATGTGTCCCTCGGTGACCGCGCCCTCGGCGATGGGGATCAGGATATCCCCGGCCTCGGCCAGGTTGGCCTCCTTCAGGTCGGCCACGAACTTGGAGCGCAGGATGGTGCGGGTGTCCAGCTCGCGGGCGTCGGGCGAGTGCGACCCGATGTTGTTGACGTGGGTGCCGGGACGCAGCCAGTCGCCGTCGAAGACCGGATCGTGGGAGCTGCTGGCGGTGACCACGATGTCGGCGGCCTTCACCGCGGACTCGACGTCGTCGGTCGCCTCCACGGGCACGCCGAGCAGCGCGCCCATGTCCTCCACGAAGGCGTCGCGCATGACGTCGACCGGATCGAGCACGTAGACCCTCTCCAGCGGGCGCACCAGGTGCACCGCCTCGATCTGCTTCCGCGCCTGTCCGCCCGCGCCGAAGATCGTGCAGATCCTCGCGTCCTCTCGCGCCAGGTGCTTCGTGGCCACGCCGCTGGCGGCGCCGGTGCGCACGGCGGTCAGGTAGCCGGCGTCCATGATGGCCACCGTCTCGCCGGTGGTCGGATCGCAGAGCAGCAGGGTGCCGTAGATGGTCGGCAGGCCCTTGGCGGGGTTGCCCGGATAGACCGTCACCACCTTCAGGCCCAGCACCTCCTCGTCGCCGCCGATGTGGGCGGGCATGCCCAGGAACACGCCCCCGTGCTCGGGGACGCGGATCACCGCGCGCTGGGGCATGTCGGCGTTGCCGCGGGCCAGCTCGGCGAAGGCCGTCTCCACGGCGGCCAGACAGGCGTCCATGGTCAGAACGGAATCGACGTCCTGGCGGGAGATCAGCAGGGGCATGGCGGTCCTCCGGATGGGGTGCGCTGGATCGGTTGCCGTGACTGTACACCCGCGGCGGCGGCGCGCCAACGGAAACGGGCGCCCCGCGGGGCGCCCGTCGGACCCGGCCGTCGTCAACGCACCAGCGCCACCCGCACGGAGCGCAATTGCCCACCGGCCCGCAGCCGCACCACGTAGACGCCCGAGGCCAGGGCGCGCCCGGCGTCGTCGGTACCGTCCCAACCCACCTCATGACGTCCCGGGCCGTACAAGCGACCGTCGGCCAACGTGCGGACGACCCGTCCGGTCAGATCGTGCACCCGCAGGTCGACCGCCTCGGCGGCGGGCAAGGCGAAGACGACCGACGTGTGCGGATTGAAGGGGTTGGGCGTCGGCGCGTTGAGCACGAGCGCGGCGGGCACCCCGGCGCCGGTCAGAACCGTGGCCCCGGCCGCGGGCGAATACGGCGAGACGTTGCCCGCGTCATCCACGGCGGCCACCCGGTAGTACCAGGTCTCGCCGCCGGCCACGGCGGGATCGACGACCGACAGGCCGGTCGTCTCGAAGTCGGGCGCGGCGGGGTCGGTCGGCGTGAAGTCCGGCGCGGCGCCCCGGTAGATCCGATACAGCCCCAGGTCCGGCGCCGCGCTGGGCGCCCAGCTCACCGCCAGCTCGTACACGCCCGGGTTCTCCTCGACCGAGGGCGCGGCGGGGGCGTCCGGCGGCAGGTCGTCGACGGAGTAGCCCGAGTCCGGCGGCGAGTCGTGATACTCGCCGTACGAGGTGAAGGCGGTCACGGCGAAGACCGACCAGCAGACGCCCGCGTCCGTCGAATCGCAGAGCGTGGGCGCCACCAGGTTGTAGAGCAGATCGCCGCGGGCGGGCACCGTGGCGATGAAGTCCCAGTCCTCCATGACCTTGTCGTCGATGCGGCGATAGACGCCGTAACCCGTGACGGCGGTGGGCAGCGTCGAGAGGTCGTAGGGGCTGGGGCTCCAGGTCAGGCGGAGCCAGCCGCCCTGGTCGGGACCGACGTCGGCCGCTGCGACCAGCTCCGGCGGGTAGCCCAGCTTGTGGACGGAGTGATCGAGCCCGGCGACCGCGGCCAGCGTGCCGTAGCCGAACTGGGCGACGCCCTCGCTCCCGGCGAAGCCCGGAATGGAGGACAGGAGGGTCCCGTCCGTGGCGAGCTTGCTGAGCCGGCTGTCGTCCTCCATGAGGTAGACGTTCCCGAACAGATCCACAGCCAGGTCGGTGGGTTCACGAAGATTGACGCCCGGAGCCCCGTCCTCCCAGGCCCACTGGAAGAGCCCCAGACCTTCGAAGACCTGTATGCGGTTGTTGTAGTAGTCGCACACGTATATGAGGCCGTCCGGACCGATGTCCAGACCCCGGGGGGATTGGAAATACCCTTCGGAGCTGCCGGACCCGCCCCAGCTGCCCAGCTGGCCGCCGGCGCTGTCGAAGACGAAGACGCCGTCCATGACGGTATCGGTCACGAACACCTCGCCGGAGGGCGTGACGGCGAGTCCGCGGGGGCCGAGGAAGTCGTTGGTCCCCCAGGCCTCGGTCCACATGGTCACGTGGTCGCCCCAGCGGTCCAGCACCTGGACACGGTTGTTGCCCCGCTCCAGGACGTAGATGTTGCCCGCGTCGTCGACATCGATGGCGGCGGGCCAGTTGAATTCCCCGGGGTCGCCCCCGGACGTGCCGTACGCCTCCAGGAAGGTCCCGTTGGTGTCGAACTTCAGGATGTTGTTCTCGGCCCGGTTGGTGACGTAGAGATTGCCCCAGCGGTCGAAGGCCACACCCTGGGGGTCCCATCCGTCATACGGGATGTCGAGATGGTCCAGGGTGGTCAGGATCGTGGGCGGCGGCTCGCTCCCCTGGGCGGCGGCGAACGACGGCAGGACGAGGACGGCGGTGAACAGCAGCGTAAAGGCGGCGCGGCGCATGGCATCTCCCCTCGTAGAGGCCTGGGCGTGACACGCCCTGATGATACCACACATTCACCGGAGGGATCGCCGGAACGGTCCCCCTCCGTACGACCTCGCTCCGTCGAGGCCCTACCAGCTCCGCTTCACCTCGCCCCAGCTCCGCGTCTCGTCCCCCACCACCTGGCCGATGTTCGCCAGCAGGGCCGTGGCCAGGCACCACAGCGGCGTGATGTCGTCGTTCGCGATGGGCGTCCCGACGATGCCGTAGAGGCAGCGCTCGCGGAAGTAGATGATGCCCCGGTCCTGGGTCACGAAGTAGCGGTGGGGTCCGACACCGGGCCAGGTGTCGAACTCGAGGCCGATCGCGCCGTACGCGGGATCGTCGAACATGGCCTGGGCCTCCGACGCGTCACCGAACTTGAAGACCGAGGCGAAGCCCTCCGTCGTCGGCGCCGAGACCTCGACCACGTAGTTCTGGAAGCCCGCGGCCACGCAGCCGTGCTGCCAGTAGGTGGAGGCGGGCGGCTCGCCGATCAGTCCTTCCAGCCCGCCGAGGCTGTGGACGACGATGGTGACGCCCTCGAGCGTCATGTCGGCGCAGGGTGCCGGCACGGGCAGCATCGGCGCGAGTTCGAGGTCGACGCAGGCGGATCGGACCGGCGCGGCGGCCGCCAGCAGCACGAACGACAGCGCCAGGACACGGGATAGGCGAAGCAACATGACAACCCCCTCTTCGAGTTCGTATGGCATGAAAAAGAGTATCACAATCAGGGCAACCGGACCTCGGAACTTTCCATTTGCGCGGCCCCTGTCCGGCTGACAACGTTCAAGCACCACCCGCAACCGGAATCGCCTGCCAGGAGACGAGATGGCTCCGCAACTCGCCGTCATTGACGAGATCCTCGAGCGCTACCCCGCCGCGCCGGCCAGCCTGATCATGGTCCTGCAGGACCTCCAGGCCGAGCTGAACCACGTGCCCGATCTGGCCGTGGACCGCGTGGCCGATCGCCTGGGCGTGCCGAGGACCAAGGTCCACTCCGCGGTCTCGTTCTACCGGGCCCTCTCGGTGGAGCCCCGCGGCAAGCACCGCATCGACGTGTGCATGGGCACCGCCTGCCACGTGCGCGGCGCGGGACGCCTGGTCGACCAGCTCAGCGACGAGCTCGGTGTCGCCCCCGGCGGCACCACCGACGACCTCGAGGTCACCCTGGACACCGTGCACTGCGTGGGCGCCTGCGCCCTGGGCCCGGTGGTGGTGATGGACGGCGAATTCCACGGCGAGATGAAGCCCCGCAAGCTCTCCCGCGCCGTGAAGGCCTGCTGCGAGAGCGATCCCGTGGCGAAGGCCGCGGCCGCGCCGACCGCGCGGCGCGACTACGCCCGCGTGGCCGATCCCGCCGCCCTGGACGCCTGGCGCGAGCGCCTCGCGCGCGAGACCGACACGGGCCTGGCCACCATCTCCCTCTGCGCCGGCAGCGGCTGCCGCGCCCTGGGCGCCGACGCCATGGCCGCGGCCCTCGAGGCGGTCATCGCCGAGAAGGGCCTGCAGGAGCGGATCCGGGTGCAGCGCAACGGCTGCCACGGCTTCTGCGAGCAGGGCCTGGTGTGCATCGTGCGGCCGCGCGGGGTGATGTACCGCCGCATCAAGCCGGCCGACGCCGCCGAGATCGTCGAGGCGACCCTCGAGGCCGACGGCGTGGTCGAACGCCTGCTCTACACGGACCCGGCCACCGGCGAACCGGTCGCCCTGGCCGACGACGTCCCCTACTACGCCCGCCAGACCCGCTCGCTGATGCGGAGCAACGCGCTCATCGACCCCCTGAGCCTGGACGACTACGTGGCCGCGGGCGGTTACGCGGCGCTCGCCGGGGCGCTGACGGAGATGACGCCCGAGCAGGTCATCGACGAGGTCAAGGCCGCGGGCCTGCGCGGTCGCGGCGGCGGCGGCTTCCACGCCGCGCGCAAGTGGGCCTCGGCGCGCAAGGTCGACGCCCCGAAGAAGTACGTGCTCTGCAACGCCGACGAGGGCGACCCCGGTGCGTTCATGGACTGCAGCCTGCTCGAAGGCAACCCCCACAGCGTGATCGAGGGCATGATCCTCGGCGCCTACGCGGTGGCCGGCGGGCAGGGCGAGGTCGAGGGCTACGTGTACGTGCGCAACGAGTACCCGGTGGCCGTCGAGCACCTGGGCATCGCCCTGGACCAGGCGCGCGCCGCCGGTCTGCTGGGCGAGGACATCCTCGGCTCCGGCTTCTCCTACGATATCGCGGTCAGCCGCGGCGGCGGCTCCTTCGTGTGCGGCGAGTCGACCGCCCTGATGAAGTCCATCGAGGGCGAGATCGGCGAACCCCGCGCCAAGTACGTCCACACCAGCACCAGCGGCCTGTGGAACGGCCCCACCGTGCTGAACAACGTGGAATCCTGGGCCAACGTGCCGCTGATCGTGGGCGAGGGCGCCGAGGCCTTCGCGGCGGTGGGCACCGAGCGCTCCAAGGGCACCAAGATCTTCTCGCTGGTCGGCAAGGTCGTGAACACCGGCCTGGTCGAGGTGCCCATGGGCATGACCCTGCGGGAGATCGTCCACGACATCGGCGGCGGCATCCGCGACGGCAAGGCCTTCAAGGCCGTGCAGACCGGCGGCCCCAGCGGCGGCTGCGTCCCCGCCTCGCTGCTGGATCTGCCCGTGGACTTCGACGAGCTCACCAGGGCCGGCTCGATGATGGGCTCCGGCGGCATGATCGTCATGGACGAGTCCACCTGCATGGTCGACGTGGCCCGCTACTTCACCGAGTTCCTGGCCCACGAGTCCTGCGGCAAGTGCGCGGCCTGCCGGCTGGGGCTGGAGCAGATGCTGGACATCCTGGAGCGCATCTGCGCCGGGCGCGGCGAGCCCGCGGACCTGCCCGCGCTGGAGACGCTCTTCGACGTGCTGGACGACGGCTCCCTCTGCGGCCTCGGCAAGAGCGCGGCCAACCCGGTGCGCTCCACGCTGGCCCACTTCCGCGACGAGTACGAGGCCCACATCGACGAGAAGCGCTGCCCGGCCGGGGTCTGCCGCGAGCTCATCACCTTCGAGGTGACCGACGCCTGCAACGGCTGCGGGAGCTGCGCCAAGGTCTGTCCCGCCGACGCGGTGACGGGCGAGAAGAAGGGCCGCCACCATATCGACGTCGAGCGCTGCACGAGCTGCGGCCTCTGCCAGGCCTCGTGTCCCGAGAACGCCATCATCGCCAGGTAGGTGCCATGAGCGACAGGTTCGAGATCACGATCGACGGACAGCCGGTGGAGGTGGCGCGCGGCACCTATGTGCTCGACGCCGCCCGGCGTCTGGGCGTGCGGGTGCCGACCCTCTGCGACCATCCCGCCCTGGAGCCCAGCGGCGCCTGCCGGCTCTGCGTGGTGGAGATCAGCCATCCGGACTGGAAAGGCTGGACGGGCCTGGCCACCTCCTGCCTCTACCCGGTGGAGCCCGGCCTGCAGGTCAGCACCCTGTCCAGGCGCGTGCGCCGGACGCGCCGCACCCTGCTGGAGCTCTACCTGGCCCGCTGCCCCGAGTCGGAGGAGATCAAGGCGGTGGCCCGGGCCGAGGGCGTGGACGAGACCCCCTTCCCCCCCAGGCCCGACGCCGACAAGTGCATCCAGTGCGGCCTCTGCGTGCGCGTCTGCGACGAGCTGAGCGTCCAGGCCCTGGCCCCCCTGGGCCGCGGCGTCGACAAGACCGTCGGCCCGCGCCCCGACGACGTGGGCGAGGACTGCGTCGGCTGCCTGGCCTGCGCCGACATCTGCCCCACCGGCGAGATCGGGTACACCCGCGCCGGCGGCAAGCTGGAGATCTGGAACCAGGGCTTCCACGTGCCCGTCTGCGCGGTGCTGACCGACCTCTGCCGCGGCTGCGGCGCCTGCGAACAGGCCTGCCCCTTCGACATCCCGCGGGTCTACGCCACCCGCGGCGGCGCCTTCCTGGCCGACATCTCGCCTGAGACCTGCACCGGCTGCGGCATCTGCGCCGGCGCCTGCCCCACCGGGGCCATCGTGCAGCGCGGCTGGGACGACGCGGACCTCTGCGGCCCCCCCGACCTGCGCGGCCGCACCGTCACCTACGCCTGCGACCGCTCCCGCTTCGTCGACGCCGACGACGCCACCGAGCCGGTCGGCGTCAGCTGCGTGGGCCGGGTGAACGTGGACGACATCCTGACCTGCCTGGGCCGCGGCGCCGACGGTGTGCAGCTCGTCTGCCGCGACCGCGACACCTGCCCCTACGGCGAGGGCGGCCACCTGGGCGAGCGCCACGCGGCCGCGGCCGGGGAGCTGGCCGAGATCGCCGGCCTGGGCGACGACCGCGTGCGCTGGGTGCGGCCGCGTCCCGGCGCGGGCGG
>CAZSNA010000087.1:0-14800 GCA_964607825.1 uncultured Fibrobacteraceae bacterium
TGGGAGTCCACCTTAAATGTGCCGCTGAGCTGTCCAAGGAATGGGGTCCACCTCTGTGAGCGGGATACCTTGCGGTATCTCGAAACAGGACGACAGTCCGCAGGATAACACAAATCAAACAGGTGGTGATGTTGTTATTTCACAATCAAGGATGTTTCGTTCCATGATTTTCGACATTCGCCCGCCCGATCCATACCCACGAAAACGGGGACCCGGCCGGAGCCGGGTCCCCATGGAAAATCGATCGATCGGACTAGCGGTACAGGCTCTTGATGTCGCTGAAGCTCATGTCCTCGTTGCTCACCGAGCAGTCCACCACGCAGATGCCGTCCTCGAAGGCCTCCATCTTGTAGACGCCGTAGCTGTAGTAGATGATCCCGTGCACGCACTGGTAGCAGTCGCCCACCTGGACGGTGGTGTCGTCGTACCAGTAGTCGTCGAAGACCAGGAACTCGCCCGGCGCGTCGTAGGACTCGGCCTCCCACTCGCCATAGCCGAGGAGCTGGGTGACCATCAGGCCGTCGGTGATCTGGATGAAGCCGCATTCCCAGGCCTCGGGATCGGCGTTGAACGCGGTGAGGGTCATGGCCACGCCCACCAGGGTGCCGGTGTGGACACTGTCGAAGGTGCAGTAGCCGGTGGGATCGGTCGAGACGTTGATCTCGGTCAGGTCGTAGTACTCCTCGTACAGACCCTTCACGTCCACGAGGTCGCCGACAGCCACGCCGGGGGCCGCGCCCGTATAGACCCAGACGCCCGTGTAGGGGCCGTTCACCTGCTCGTTGACGAAGCAGCCGTTGTAGCGCACGCCGGTGACCACGGCGTCGTCGATGATGACCTCGTCGCCGACGGTGTACACGCCGGTCTGGACGTCGTAGATGGCGCCGGCGAAGGCCGACCCGGCGATGCAGACCAGCGACAGGACGATAGCAAGCTTCTTCATGTCCAATCCCTCCCCTGAGATGGTTCGATTGGCCAGCGATCGGGAAAACCGCTGTCTCCTCAATTGAACCTGCATCGTAGCACGTGACCGTACCAATTCTCAAACAAAATCGTCCATTTAGGCGTAAATTCACAAACGGGCCGCCCTTAAGGGGACGGCCCGCAATAAGATACGACCAGGGATCAACGATAGATGGTCTTGACCCGTCCGAAGCTCAGGGCCTCGTCGGCCACCGTGCAGTCGGTCAGCGCCGCCGAGATCACCTTGAAGACCCAGCCCCCGTCGTGCCAGGACCAGACGCCGAAGGCGTTGTTGTAGCAGTCGCCGACATCGACGGTGGCGTAATCGAAGAAGTAGTCGTCGAAGTAGATGTTCAACGAGGTCTCCACCGAGATGGCGCGCCACTGGCCGCGTGGCAGCAGCTCCTGGACGATCATGCCGTCGGTGATGGTGATCAGCGCGCTCTCCCAGGCCTCGGGGTCGGCCATGATCTGGGTGGAGGTGAGATGGATATCGGGCACCGCGCTCGTGCCGGTCACCGTGACGCCGGCGTCGACGGGCCAGCGCAGGCTGATCTCGGAGCGGCCGAAGGTGTCCCGCACCAGGCCCTTGAGGGTCACCTTGTCGCCGGGCGACACGGTGGGAGCGGCGCCGACGTAGACCCAGATCGCCGTATACGGGCCGGCGGGTTCCTCGGTCACGCAGAAGCTGTTGTTCTGGATGGCCGTCACCACGGCGCCCTCGACCTCTACGACGGCGCTGGAACGGATCACGCCCGTACGGATATCGTGGATGGTGCCGGCGCCGGCCGAGGCCGCCAGGGCCGTCAGCAGGAAGATGATCGTGAAACTGCGCATCATGTCCGTACTTCTTTCCAGCGAGGGTTGCGGGCGTCCCCCTCAGATTCATGAATCGAGCGGCTGACAATGGATCGGCCACTCTCCCGTCTTGCTTTATATAATTATAACGCATTTTATGCGCTATATGTCACAAATTAAGTGAGTTTTGATTGAATTATGTGGATTTAGGGGTGTCGAACGGACTTTTAACGGGAAAATGAACGGCCGGCTCCGTATCCGGAACCGGCCGTTGCGATCGGATCGGCGACGCCTAGCGCGAGTAGAACTCGATGACCAGGGGCACCTCGCAGATGATGGGCACCTCTTCCCGCGGGGGATCGTAGAGGTACTTCACCTTCATGGCCTTCTTGTCGCGCTCCAGGTACGCCGGGGGCGCCTGGGCGGTGTCCAGCGCGATGTGGAAGCAGTCCAGGTTCTTGGACTTCTCGCGCACGGTGATCTCCTGCCCGGCCTTCACCCGGTAAGAGGGGATGTCGACCTTCTTGCCGTCGACCAGGATGTGGCCGTGGCCCACGTACTGGCGGGCGGCGAAGATGGAGCGGGCCAGCCCGCCGCGCAGCACCACCGCGTCCAGGCGCGACTCGAGCTCCTGCACCAGCGTGTTGACCATGTCGCCCTTGCGCGAGGCCTTGGCGTAGGCGTTGCGCATCTGGCGCTCGTGGATGTTGTACTGGGCGCGCAGCTTCTGCTTCTCGAGCAGCTGGGTCTTGTACGGCGACATCTTGCGTCGGCGCAGCTGCTGGATCCGGCCGTGCTGTCCGGGCGGATAGGGCTTGCGGTCGAGGTAGCGCTCCGACTTGGGCGTCAGCGGGATGCCCAGCGCGCGCGCCTTCTTGATCTTGGGGCCGTTGTACTTCAAGGCATGCCTCCACAGGCGTATGGGATGGCGAGCGTCGTCGGACGGATTGGCTTGGATTGACGACGGTTCGCATACCGGGCCGGCGGGCGTGAGGCCGGTGAATCGCACCGCGCACACGCATCCAACTCCTAGGTCCGAATCGGCCCGGAACCGGCAACAATAGGCGTGTTGGACGGATATGTCAAGGTGGGTAGGACGGATCTATGGGGGGAGAAGGCCGGAAGGGTGAGGTGCATGGGGGATCTGAAGCTGGTATCTGGTTCCGGGGTCAGCGGGGGGGGTGCGCGTCTTCGAAGACGGCTTGCACCACGATCTCGTGACCGGCTTCGGTGAAGTGGAAGGCGTCGCGGCTACCGTCCTGGTACAGGGAGTAGTCCTCGTGGGGGATGGCGTCGAGAAGATCCAGGCAGCGGGCGCCGGACGATTCATGGACCTCGCGCAGGGCGGGATAGCTGACCGCCTCGGCGGCTGCGGCGAAGGGTCTGGGATCGGCCTGGCGGTCCACGGGCGAGATCATGCCGATCACGTCCACTCCCCGATCCTGGAGATGGGTGACCACTCGACCGACCACGGCGGCTGAGCTGCGCAGCATGGATCCGGGCGGGTTGAACTGACGGGCCGTGCCGCCGACCAGGGCCTTGGGCAGCAGGCTTCCCAGATCACTGCGGCGCAGGATCTGTATCTTGTCCCACAAGGGGTACCGCATGAACCGGACCGCGGCCAGGCGGCCGATCAGACCGCCCCAACCGTTGTCGGCGGACGCCAGCAGGCGGCGGTCCGAATCGTCGGCATCGGACGATCCGGCGGGTGTCGAGCCCAGCACGGAGGCGTCCGGGGCCAGGCGCGCCATGTCGTCATGAACGGTCTGGTAGACGTCGGTCAGTTCCATGCGGATCTCGTTCTTGCGCTGGCTGAAGATGCTGTGGGCCCAGACGACCTTCGCGGGCTCCACGCCGAGGTCGAGCATGGCCAGCAGCAGGGCCGCATGCTCGTGGGCGTTCGATCCGGCCAGGTGCAGGGATACGACAGGGTCGTCGCGACCCGCTTCGCGCAGTCGTTCGGCATACTGGCGGGGATAAGGCGAACCGCCGCCGGGAACCGACCTGCCCTGGGAATCTCCCACGAACACCACGGGATCCGTCTTCAGCGTCGAAGCCAGATCGGACAGAAATGCGACGGGGTCCTGGCGCCCGAGAACATGGAAGCCGGAGACGGCGATCTGGGGTCTGGCCTCTTCGACCGTCGGCTGACGCGTCTCGCGCGTCTCATACACGGCCAGGCTGCGGGCGAAGAAGAACTCGCAGGCGGCCAGGACCAACAGCGCCACGACCAGGTCGCGCAGGAAGGTCCTAGAACTGGAAGTAGATGAACGGAACATTGCCGCTTCCGCCTCCGAAGGTCAGCAGGTAGATCACCGCCGCGGCGTAGGCCACGCCGTGCAGTCCGCCCCAGACCACGTATGTCATGCCCGCGCCATGCCACAGACCGCACAGCAGCATGGTGGTGATCGCCGCCAGGGGGTAGGCGATCTTCATGTCCTGCTTGGCCGACAGGTTCAACCGGCCCACCAGACGCAGGTACTTGAACATCAGCGGATTGAACAGGTAGTCCCAGATCCAGGTGGACAGGGAGATGTGCCAGCGGCGCCAGAACTCGCTGAACGAGCGCGAGAAGTAGGGCTGCTCGAAGTTCCGGATGATGTCGTAGCCGAAGCAGCTCGCGACGCCGCGGGCGATCAGGCTGTACCCCGCGAAGTCGGTCAGGATCTGCAGCGAATACGCGACGGCTCCGAACCAGAGCTCCCCCGAACTCGCCGCCGCGGCCCGGCCGAACACGTCGTTCACCTGCGGGGCGAGCGTATCGGCGACGCCCACCTTCAGCAGATAGCCCAGCAGCATGCGCTCGATCCCGTCGCGCAGATTCGACCACTTCAGGACGGGCGCCGCCTGAACCTGCGGCAGGAAGTGGGCGCCCTTCTCGATGGGCCCCGCCAGCAACAGCGGGAAGAAGGTCACGTAGACCGCCGTGTCCAGGGGCGAAGTCGACGGATCCATCTTGCCGCGGGACGCATCCACCAGGTAGCTGACGGCCTGGAAGGTATAGAAGGAGATGCCTACGGGCAGGAGGATCCGCAGGGACCCCGTCAACGAGCCCAGGAAGAAGTCGTAGTACTTGAAGACCAGCAGCAACAGCAGCAGGACCGTCACGCCGCCCCGGGTCCAGCGGGCGGCCGCCGCCTCAGACCCGGCCCGCTTCGCGGCCAGCGGCACAGTGAACACCACGAGCCACACCACGCCCAGCAGCGCCAGGAAGCGCAGGTCCCAGGCCCCGTAGAACACGAGGCTCATGATCACGAGGACCGACTTCCGCCCGGTCGCCCCCCAGGGCAGCCACAGCAGGAAGGTCAGCAGCAGAAAGGGCAGGAACAGGGCCTGGGAGAACAGCAAAGAACTCGCTCCACGTGTCGCATCCACTCGAGATGGTTTATCGGACCGGTTAAGTCTATCAAATAGAACCGATCATAAAAAGATGGCATTCGAGTCCATTGGGGTGGGGAACATGGGTAGGGCGATACGCCCATGAGCAGCCCCTCGTGTGTGCGGCCCTCATGGATGTATCGCCCTGCCCAGGTTCCAACGTCACTCATGCTCCCGTTGCGGTCCCCTGAACGCCGGCAGCTTCGCCATCCCCCTCAGCGCGTCGAGATCCCTCAGCACCACGCGGCGGCCCTGCACCTCGATCAGCTCCGCGTCCTGCATCTGACGCAGGATGCGCGACAGCGACGGCTGGTTCATGTTCAGCATGGTGGCCAGGTCGCGCTTGCGGGTGGGCAGGTCGACGTGGGCGCCGGTGACGAATTCGGCGTAGGGGCTGCGCTCGAGGAGGCCGACCAGGTAGCGGGCCAGGCGCTGGGCGCCGTCGCACAGGGTGAGCTCGTCGATCTTCTCGATCAGCATCGAGATCCAGCCTCCGAGCACCTTGAACATGTAGCGCTGCAGCGTCGGATGCGACTCCATCGCCTCGATGAAGGGCTCGCGCGGGAACAGCAGCACCCGCGAAGGCTGCAGGGCGACCGCCGAGACGGGATGGGTGTCCAGGAAGAGGGCGCCCTCGCCGAACATGTGTTTCGCTTCGGCCAGGTGGACGATGTGTTCCCGGTAGCCCGGGCCCGAACGGACGAGCTTGCATTGGCCCTCGAGAACCAGGTACACGCCTTCGGGAACCTGCCCCGCCTCGAAGAGGGCCTCGCCCTCCGCGATGGTGAGTTCATCGGCGCAGTCCAGCAGGGCCTCGCAGATCTCCGGTCCCATGCGGTGACCGAACGGGCTGTCGAGCAAGGCCCGGATACATAGATCCTTCGTGTCGGGATTCATGGATTCTTTATCTCCCCCCCTGCCGTATGACGAGCACACGTGTTCCCACAGGTACACTTTCGACATGGCCCCCGCGTAGGATACGCATTCGATACAAACAAATAAATCATTGGGAGGCAAATTGTTAACGAGCCGGGATTCGCAAAGGGGCCCGCGGGCCCCGCTCCTGCAAGGCTCTCCTCCAAAGAGTCACACCTGGTCCGACACCATCTCGAGGAGACACAGCCATGCGGATCGACACACGGAATCTCAAGCGCCTGATCCGAACCGCTTCCATCACCGCCCTGGCCGCCGCGGGTCTCGTCGCGGCGATGCCGAACGCCGCCGACGCCGGTCCGCGCCTGCGGGTCCGCGTGTGCGCCCCGCGCGTGGTGTTCGAGAAGCCCAAGCCCAGGGTGACGGTGGTGGTCCGTCCCGCCAAGCCGGCCCAGGGCAAGTACGCCTGGGTCCCCGGACACTACGTCAAGAAGCCCGGCTGCCGGCGCGTGTGGGTGGCGGGACACTGGAAGCGGATCGGTTGATCGATAGATGACGGGATGCGAGCACGGAAGAGGCGCCGCGACTGCGGCGCCTCTCTCGTTCGGATCCCGTGCGGGTCGGCGGGGACCCGGCTCAGCTCTTGTCGGCGTGGGTCACTCGGATGCTGACCGAACCGTCCATCTCCGAGCGCAGATCGGGCTTGGCCACCGCCTCCACGGTCACCCAGTCCTCCGACAGGATCATGTGCTCGCCGAGGAACTCGGCCACCTTCTCGGCCCGGTCCTGGGCCAGACGCTTGCTCTCGGCCTGCACCACCACCTTCAACGGCGCCCGCGGGTGGTCCTGACGCACCAGGTCGGCGGCGCGCACCAGCCACTCCTCGCCGGTCTCGCTCAGGCGGGACTTGCCGCGCTTGAAGACCTCGTCGCCGGTGATGTCCATGCAGCGCTCGATGCCCTCCACGTAGTCCACCGCCGGGATGCGGAAGCTGACGCCGGCGTAGTTGTACGTGTTGGTGCCCTTGTCCGTGACGCTGAAGATGTAGCTGTACGGATAGCCCACCTGCAGGATCTCGTCGTGGTCGCCGCGGCCGTCCCAGTCCAGGGACTTGGGCGGCTTCCCGCCGTCCTCGAAGCTGCGGAAGGTGGCGCCGCGGAAGTCGGTGACCGTCAGGGTCCACCTGCGGGCCTTGTGTCCCTCCGGGTCCTCCGGATAGAACGTCACCACCGGGGTCACGGCCGGATCGCGCAGCCAGGGATGGGGCACCTGCTCGCTGTGCATCAGCTCGGGGTTGTTCAGGAAGGGCTGCAGGCCCTCCACGGGGCTGATCGCCAGGATCAGCTCGTCCGTCTCGGAGTAGAACGTGTCGATCTCCGCCGCGCTGAGCGGGATCTCCATGTGCGTCTTCTGGATCGCCTGCTCCACCTCGTTCTCGGCCTCCACGACCATCTCGGGCAGACCCTCGTCGAGGGTGGCGTCCTGCTCTGTCCAGGCGGGGGCCGGTGCGCTGCAGAGCAGGAGGCAGGCGCACGCGGTTGCGAAGTAGAATCCCCTGAGGTCGGTGTGAGTCATGATGTGTGTCCTTTGACTCAGGTTCTTCGGGTCTATTCGGATTGTGCCGCCCGGCGTCAGCTCAGGCGGAAGACGATCGTGATCACCCCCCACTGCTCCACGCGCTGGTCCGAAGCCAGGGGCTCGAACCGGAACTGCTTGATCGCCGCCATGGCCGCGCGGTTCAGGTCGCGGTGGGCGGAGGTCTGCTCGAAATACATGTTGTCCTTGACGCGGCCGTCGGGCATCACCGTGAAGTGCACGGCGACGACGCCCTCCCAGCCCCGCTTGCGGGCTTCCTCGGTGAACTCGGGGGCCTTGCCCTGGACGATCTTGCGGCCGACGATCTGGCCGCTGACGGTCATGGACACGCCCTTGCCGGCGGCGGCGTTCGACGCCACCTCGGCGATGGCCACGGGCTCCTCGGCCGGCGGCTGCGCCTCGACGATCTCGTCGGCGGTCGGCGCCTCGGCCAGGGCGGGACGGCGTCCCGACAGGCTCGAGGTGTTGGGCAGTCCGCCCCCGCCGTAGTCCAGCAGGGTGCGGCGGCCGGTCTCGTTCTCGGTCAGGGCCGCGGGCGCGTCGATCTCGACGGCCTGGCGGCGGGCGTTGGTCTTGGCGGTCTGCACCAGGTCCGCGACCGACCCCTGGTAGGCCGTCTGGCCCTCCTCGAGGTTGCCGCCGACCAGCCCGGCGTGGCCGTTCTCGCTGCCGCCGGTGGCGATCTGCATCGCCATGCGGCCGCCCGAGGACTTGCCGGACGCGCTCACCTCGAAATCGACCTCGCTCAGGTCCAGCGAGCTCTTCTTGCCCACCAGGGCCACGTTGTCTCCCTGGAAGGACGCCGCCGGCTTGTCGCGCGACTTGAGGTTGGGCGCATCGATGTCGCTCAGGTTCGCCGCGTTGCGCAGGTTGCTCGTGTCCAGGTTGGGCACGGCCGCCTCGGCGAACTTCTTGGAGTCGAGCTTCCGGGCGGTGACGTCGACGAACTGGCGCTGCTGCTCGGGCGTGAGCGTGGGCGCCGCCACGTCGAGGGTCTTGGGCTTGAGCACCGAACGGGTGTCGAGCTTGGGCATCTTCCGGGGCTGGAGCATCGGCTTGCTCTGCAGCGTGGGCTGCGGCTCGGCGAGCTCGGGCTCCGGCGCCTTCACCGGCTCGGGCTCCTCGACCTTCTGCTCGACCGGCGCCGTCTTCTCGACGATGGGCTTGGTCTTCATGCGGACCTTCTTGGCCACGTCCTCGCCGTAGCGCGCCTCGATGTACGCGATCTCGGTGAGCTCGTCCATGGCCTCCTCGATCCCCTCGGGACCGGCCTGCATCAGCACGAAGAACAGCAGCAGCAGTCCGCCGTGGATCATGAGGCTGGTGGTGAAGCCGCCGGTGGTGGCCGCCTTGCGGTTCATGGCCGCGCGCATCAGCATCAGCCTTCACCCCCCTCGCCCTTCTTGCCGGTGGCGATGGAGATGCGCGGCGCCTTGGCCGCCTCGACCCGCGAGAGCAGGTCCTCCACCTCGCCGTACAGGAGGTTCTTGTCCGCCTTGACGACGGCGATGGCGTCGGGGCTGTTCTCGAACAGGGGCGTCAGCCGCGCCTGCAGGTCCTCGAGGCTCACCGGATCCTCGCCGATGAACACCTCGCCTTCGAGGGTGTAGACGATCTCGTGCTTCTCGGTGTCGTCCATCTGGCTGGCGCGGGCCTCGGGCAGCTCGACCTCGTGCTCCGTGTCGTTCAGGAACGGCGAGATGATCATCAGGGTGAGCACCACCACCAGGGAGACGTTGATCACGGGCACCACGTCGACCTTGGTCTCGTAGCGGTATACCTTCATCGTCCGTCCCCCTCCTTCCTGTTGAGCAGCGCGAGGCCGGTGGCCCCGCCGCCCTTGGCGGCGTCCATGACGTCCACCACGTCACCGAGCTTCACGAAGTCGCTGGGGACGATGACCACGGTCTTGTCGATGCGCTCCTCGAGCTGCGTGCGCAGCAGATCCTCGAGCTCGTTCAGGACGACCTCGTCGCCGTTGACCTTGATGCCCTCGGGCGCGACCGTCACCATGAGCATCTCGTCGTCGTTCTGCTCGCGCGTGGTGACCACGGTCTCGCTCGCCTCGGCCCGGGTCGAATTGACCTGGATGCCGTTGCCCATGATGGCCGGCATGGTGATCAGGAAGACCACGATGAGGGTCGTCGTCACGTCGGCCAGCGGCGTGATGTTGGCGGAGTTCTCCTCGCGCATCGACGCTCTCTTGACTCCTGGCATGGGGACCCTCGCTTCCTAGTTGTCCGCGGTGACCGGTTCCCGGGTCGCCTGGTCGGCCGCATCGTAGATCTTCTCCACTTTCTGGCCGGGCGTCGCGGGGGCGGCGCTCTTCTGGGACTTGCCCAGCGCCGGACGCACGATGTTGAAGAACTCCTCGCGGACGTCCTCCAGCTCGATGATGCGCGTGCGGATGCGGCGGACATAGATGTTGAAGCAGACGGTCGCGATGACGGCGACCACGATGCCCGCGGCCGTCGTCAGCAGGGCCTCCGAGACGCCCATGGCCACCACGGCCGAGCCGCCGGCGCCCGTGCGGGCGATGTCGGCGAAGGCGCGGATGATGCCGATCACCGTTCCGAACAGACCGAGCAGCGGGGCGATGTTGCTCATGGTGCCCAGCACGCTGAGGTTGCGCTCCATCTCCACCTGTTCCATCTCGATGGCGGTGTTGAAGCGCCCCATGAGCTCGCTCTGCTTCAGGTGCAGGTAGGGCAGGCACTGCGACACCACGCGGGGCGCGGCGCCCTTCTGCTGGTTGCACCACTGCACGGCGGATTTGAGGTCCTTGCCCTTGAGCTGCGCCTTGAGCTCCTTCAGGAACTTCGGCGCGTTGCCCTTGGTCTTCAGGAAGTAGAGGGCGCGCTCGACGGCGAAACCCACGGTGATCACGGAACAGGCCAGCAGCACCACCATCGTCGGCGAGGCCAGAAACAGTTCAGTGAGCGACATTCCCAGCATGTGACTACGTCCTCTCTTTTCAGCCGGCTAGTTGCCGGACGACAACGCCTGAATCTCCGCGATACGCCCCTGGGCCATCGCCGTCCATTCGGGCTTTCCGTTCGATTGCACGATGCGCGTGTAGGCCTGGATGGCCGTGTTCCAGTCGCCGCGGTCCTCGCTCAGCTGGCCGATCTGGGCCAGGCTGGCGATACGGTGCGCGGCGGTCCGGTCCGCTCCGCTGGCGGACATCTCGTAGCTCGCGATGGCCTCGTCGAGACGGTCCATCTTCTCGTAGCACTGACCCTGCCGGTAGCCGATCTCCTCGATGGCGGCCTCGCCCCGCTCGAGCGCCTTCTGGAAGGTCCCGATGGCGCTCTCGTAGTCGCCCATCTCGTCCTGGTACAGGGTGGCGATCTGGTACGCGAGGCCCTGGCTCCGCTCGTGGTCCGGGTACTCGCCCTGGAAGCGCAGCAGCGTACCGATGGCCGACGGCCAGTCCTCGAGCTCCTGGTGGCAGAGGGCGGCGTTGAACAGGGCCAGCGCCGAGTACTGCCCCTCGGGATCGAGGTCGGTCAGGGTCTCGTACTCCAGCGCGGCCTCGCCGTAGTCCTCCATCTTGTAGAGCACCGTGCCGAGCCGGAACCGGCTCAGCCCGACCAGCTCGTGGTCGGGATGGGTGGTGATGAAGTTCCTGTAGACGGCCTGCGCCACGTGGTTCTCTTCCATGCGGTAGTAGCTCTCGGCCAGGTAGAACAGGGCCCCCGGAGCGCTCTCGCTGTCGGCGTAGTCCAGGGTGACCTGCTCGAAGTACCGGGCAGCTGTCTCGTATTTCTCTTCGGCAAATGCGTTTTGACCTTTAGTCCAGTAATAGTCCGCGGCCAGGGGGCTGTCCGGATTGCGGCCCAGGTACTCTTCCATGTCCTTGCCGCTGCGGTAGTAGGCCGACTGGATGCCCAGTTCGGCGTCTTCCACGCGGGGATCGTCCGGATAGGCCTCGACGAACATCTGGAAAGATTCGATGGCCTGGTCGTCCTGCTGCTGGTTGTAGTGGCAGTTGGCCAGGCCGAAGGCGGCGTCGGCGGCGTAGGGTCCCTCGGGGAAACGCTTCTGCAGCAAGGCGTAGGTCGTGCGCGCCTCGCCGAAGCGGCCCAGTCCGAAGCGGGTGTCGGCCAGCTTGTAGAGGGCCTCCTCCACCTGACGCGCCTTGGGATAACGACTCACGAGCTCGTTCCACACCTGGACCGCGTTCTCGTAGTACTGCAGGCGGTAGTAGCAGTCGCCCTGGTTGAGCAGGGCCGTCGCGGTCTCAGGGTCGTCCGGGTTGCGCTCGATGTAGCGGGTGAACTCCTCGAGGGCCTTCTCGTACTCGTGCCGGTTGAAGTACAGCGAGCCGAGGGCCAGGGAGTTCCCGCCCTCCTCGCTGTCGGCGTTGGCCAGCTCGAGCAGGAACTTCTCCTGCTCCTCCAGCGCCAGCTCGTACTCGCCCACCTGGCTGTAGCTCGCCACCAGGCCCTGCAGGCTCGCCGCCGCCACGTCCGTGCGCGGATAGCCGGTCAGCACCAGGCGGTACATGCCCGCGGCCTCGCGGTAGAGCTGCTGGTAGTAGTAGGCCTCGCCGAGCTGGTAGTAGGTGCGCGCGCGCCAGAGGCTGGGCGTCGGCAGCAGGCGGTTGGCGATGAAGTGGTAGTTGGTGATCAGGCGGTCGTACTGCTCCAGCTCGCCGTAGGTGGCCGTGGCCAGGTATAGCGCGCGCTCGCCCACCTCGGTGTTCACGTGCCGGTCGAGCACGTTCTGGAATTCGCGCACCGCCAGGTCGTACTCCTCGAGCGTCATGTGGGAGTAGCCCTTGAGCACCTGGACGCGGGCCGCCAGGAGGTCGCCCGGGAACAGGTCCAGGAACTCCTGGGCCATGAGGATGGCCTGGGGGTGGTTGTTCTCCAGGCTGTAGGCGTAGACGACCTTGTGCATGGCCGAACTGGCCAGCTCGGAGCCGGGGAAGCCCCGCACCACCTCGGTGTAGGCGAAGATGGCGTGGGACGTGCGGCCCATGGCCATGTGGGCCGAGCCGGTCAGGTAGAAGGCCGGCGCGCAGATGGGCTCGCCGGACATGTCGGAGCAGAGGTCCTCCAGCTTGCGGATGCACTCCTGGTGGTTCTCCAGCCGGTGGAGGACGCAGGCCTCCTTGTAGCGGGCCAGCGGCACGAAGCGGCTGTCCGGATACTGGTCCACGAAGTCGCGGTAGCTGCGCAGGGCGACCTTGTTCTGGTCGCTGTTGTAGAAGGCCTCGCCGACGCTGAAGGCCACGTCGTCGGACAGGTGGCTGTCGGGGAACAGGCGCAGCGACTGGCGGTAGCGCTGCACCGCCAGGATGTACTGGCCCGAGGCCTCGAGACAGCGGCCCAGATAGTAGAGGCCCAGGTCGGTCCTGATGTCCGCGAAGAGCTCCGCGGCCTCCTCGTACCGGCCTTCCACGTAGGCGTAGAGGCCCAGGGCGAACTTCACGCGGGGCAGCTCGCGGTAGCCGGGGCGCTCCTCCAGCAGCGTCTTGTAGGTCTTGGCGACGCTGCGCCAGCTCTCCAGGGCCGCCTGCACCTGGCCGGCGGCGTGCAGGGCCTCGGCGTGGAGGTAGGTGTCCGAGTACTTCTCGGCCAGGAAGGTGAACTGCTCCAGGGCCTCCGGCAGGCGGCCCAGGTTGTAGAGGCACTCGCCCCGACGCAGCATGGCGCTGGCGCGCAGGTAGTCGGTCTTGCCCTTGCGCTTCTGCACCAGGTCGTACTCGCGCAGGGCCGACTCGTAGTCGCCGTTGAAGAAGTAGCACTCGCCGATCATGAACTGGGCCTCGGCGGCGTGCCGGCTGCCGTCGTAGCGGTTCATGAAGAGCTGGTACTGCTGCAGCGCCACGCTCTTGTCCTCTTCGGCCCCGAAGGTCTCGCCGGCGGCGGCCCAGAGGGCCTCCTCGCTGATGACGATCTCCTCCTCGGCCGCACGGGCGGCGAGGCCCGGGACGAGCAGGCACAACAGCGCCGTCGTCAACCACAGATGCCGGACGCGGGTCTTGGCGTTCATCGATTGTCCTCTCCGGTCTGACGGCTCTCCGAGCCGCTGATGTCGATGCGGATGGGCGTGCGGGTGCGGTTGCGGAAGCCGAGGATCTCCACCTCGACCTCGTGGTCCCAGAACTGCCCCAGGTCGTCGATCACGACCACCGTGGCGGTGTAATGGCCGTCGTTCACCAGGCGGCCGTGCTCGTCCTCGCCGCTCCAGCCGACGGTCTCCGGGGGCGGGCCTTCCTCGTAGATGCGGCGGACCAGGGCGCCGGTCTCGTCGTGGATCTCCAGGCTCCACTCGGCGATCTCGCCGTGCAGGGCGGTGGCGATGCCGAAGGAGACGTTGCGGTCGTCGCCCGCGGGGCTGAAGCGCATGCGGTCGCCCTGGATCTCCACGCCCGAGGAGATGCCGAAGCGCATGGTGGC
This sequence comes from uncultured Fibrobacteraceae bacterium, assembly GCA_964607825.1. Taxonomy (GTDB): domain Bacteria; phylum Krumholzibacteriota; class Krumholzibacteriia; order LZORAL124-64-63; family LZORAL124-64-63; genus JAHIYU01. The sequence goes on from CAZSNA010000087.1 coordinate 14,019, forward strand.
GCCCACGACCGTGGTCGAGCCCAGATCGTGGGTGACGTGGGCGTAGTCGAGCTGCCAGTTCTGCCAGCGGACGCCGGCGCCGAAGCTGCTCTGCTCGCGGACGGTGTCGTAGCCGGCGCGCAGGCAGAGCTGGCGCAGCGGCCAGGCCTCGATCCCGCTCTGGAAGTCCATGTCCATGAGGTCGGTCTTGACCAGGTCGGCCAGCACCAGCAGGCGGTTGTTGAAGAAGTGCAGGCCGATGCCGCCGCGCAGGGTGCGCGCCAGCTTCTCGGGCTGCTCGTCCAGGGTCAGCTCGGGCTGCAGGGCGTTCTGGCAGCTCAGGCCGAGGCTGAGCCGACGATCCGGCCGCAGGTAGACGCCGACGTCGGCGCCGAAGCCGGAGCCGCTGAAACCGGCGATGTCCTGCGACACCGACTTCACCGTGACGCCCCAGCCCAGACGCGTACCGCCCCGGGCGTAGCTCAGGGAGAAGACGCCTTCCTTCTCGCTGAAGGTCTCGTCCATGTCGATGAAGTCGGTGGAGCGCTGGTACTCGCCGCTGGTCGTGAAGGTGCCGCTGAACGCGAAGGTGCCCTTGCCCGGCGAGGGCAGTCCGAAGGAGACGAAGGAGTACCTCGTGTCCATGAACAGGTTGGCGTTCATGGCCGTCAGCTCCATGGTGCGGAGCTGCGACAGGCCGGCGGGATTCCAGTAGGCGGTGGCCGCGTCGTCGCCGAGGGCGGCGACGGCGCCGCCCAGGGCCAGGCTGCGGCCGCTGCTGCCGAAGCGCAGGAAGGCGCCCG